>CAZPJP010000111.1:0-12990 GCA_964586915.1 uncultured Anaerolineales bacterium | reverse complement strand
CAACCTGCTCTGCCTGGCGCTCACCGCGGGTGTGGAAGTCCTTGCCCAGTGCCACATACTCAAAGCGGTTCCAGCCCACGCCAACGCCCAGGCGCAGGCGCCCGCCGCAAAGCCGGTCAACCTCCGCCGCCTGCTTGGCCACCAGCGCCGTCTGGCGCTGGGGCAGGATCAGGATGCCGGTGGCGAACCCGAGCCCCTCGGTGATCCCCGCCAGGTAGCCGAAGAGCACCAGCGGCTCGTGGAACATGCTCTCGGCATTGTAGCCACCCTCCCACTTGGGGTTCTCAGGGTTCGCCCCGAGGACGTGGTCAAAGGCGAGCAGATAATCATAGCCCAGAACTTCGGCGGCCCTGGCGTATCGCCGCACGCTGTCGACATCGGCCCCGATCTCCGTCTGTGGAAAGACAACACCGCATTTCATCGGTCCTCCCTCCTTGACTCTATGGCTGCCTGGTCCAATTGTACCTCAAGCTCACGTGCGACGCATCTCCCGACGACCATTGCGCCAGGCCGCTTCTGTCCAAGTGGGGTGCACTTGCAGTTAGTGCGCCCCACTTGCTCTTGCGCCTCGGTCAGGTGGGGTGCACCAACTGCAGGTGCGCCCCACCATCACGCTACCTGCGGTGGGTAGCGCCAGATCAGCTCTCTCAAACGGTCGTAGAAGTAGCGATAGCTATCCCAGGAGACGTCGGACGGGACGCCGTGGTCCAGGCCGGGGATGTACCGCCCCTGCTCGAGCAGGAACGGCACCTTCTCCAGCTCCCGATCGATGGCGTCGCGCCCGTGAGCGAGCGCGAACTTATCGATGCCGCCCATCAGCCCTACCTCCGGATACTGCCGGCGGACCTCGGTGAGATCGAGCCCGAACTGCGTCTCCCACGGAAAGATGATCGTGACGCCGCCCTCGATCCAGAGCGGCGTCAGGAGACGCTCATCGCCGTCGCTGTCGACCAGCACGTGCCGGCACCCATCCTCCCGCAGCGACGCCGTGAGGCGTTGGTAACGAGGGAGCAGGAACTCGCGGAAGAGCTTCGGGCTGATCAGCGGGCCGTTCTTGGAGCACATATCCTCCCACACGAAGGTCCAATCCAGCGTGATCTCCGCCTGTATCCGCCGCAGCAGCACAATCCAGAGATCGCACAGACGATCGAGAATCTCGTGCATCAGCGCCGGGTCGTCGTAGAAGAGCATGGCTTGACGCTCAAAGCCCATCAGCTCCCGCGGCGCGCCAAAGAAGCCCAAGGGCAGATCCCCAGCGTAGACGGTCTCGCCGCTCTCCCGAGCCTCACGGTAGATCTCTTCCCAATTTTCAGGGAGACGGCCCGGCGTATCCGGATCGAGGCGTGGTTTGACCGCCTCCCACGTCGCGCGGTCCTTGACCGGCCCCTCAATGGTGATGGGCATCAACTCGGAGCCCACGATGTCGCGCTCGAGCGCGCCCCAGCGGTTGCGGATCAGGACGTGATTCCCGTCCTGCTCGATCACCTGACGCTCGTACTCGGGCCAGATGTAGCCGTGGATGGGCAACTTGATGCCGCGCTGACCGTCGAAGCCCACGATCTGGCGTACCGTCTCCGCGGTCGCGTCCTCGGCCAGCCCTTCGGTCTTCCAGCGCGCCAGGCTCGAGCGCCAGAAGCCCATGATGTCGAGGAAGGGCACGCGATCCACCGGCTCGCCGTCGAAGACGCGCGTGAAGCGTTCGCGATTCGTGAGCTCCATGGCTGGGCTTCCCCTCGCTATCCTATGGTGATCTTGAAGCAGGGCGCACACTGACCCGGTTGCTCGACAGGCAGCCCCTTGATCTCCAGACCCGCCTTGGTGTGCTCGAAGGGCAGCGGGGCCCGGTGGCCCAGCAGCTCGACCTTCTCCACCTCAGCAACCTTCAAGCAGTACCCACCCAGACGACCGGCGGAGAAGCTCTTGATCAGCGTCCGTCCATCCTCGGGCCAGCCCATCTGGAAAGCGTAGATCACATTCCCCTTGCTCGTGAAACGGAAGTCCTGCGGCGTGTAATCGAGCTCCTCCTCGCGGAAGCGCTCCTGCGATGCGTTGGTCTCCCCCTCCATCGCCACGTGCCACGGACGCGTGCCGTAGATGCCCTCGCCGTTGACCTCGATCCAGGCGGTGAGGTCGTCGAGGATCGCGTGACACTCGTCGTCCAGCGTGCCATCAGGCTTCTGCGTGAAGTTGAGCAGCATATTGCCGTTCTTGGCGACGATGTCGACCAGCATCTCGATGATCAGGCGCGAGCTCTTGTAAACGCGGCGCACGTCGTAGAACCAGCCGCCGACGCAGGTGTCAGTCTGCCACGGCGTCGGGAAGGCGCCCGGCTGCACGTTGCGCTCCATATCCAGCACGCCGACCTTGTAGACGGCGGGGTTGTGCTCCTTCAGATTGTAGACCGCCCGGTTCTCCCCATCGTTCTCCGCGATGCTGGTGTTGTAGAGGTGGGCGATGATCCCCATCCCATACTTGCCAAAGGGCACCGTACCATCGGAATAGAGTAGCTCGGGCTGGTACTTGTCGACGAGATCCTTGATGCGGTCAAACCAACGCTCGTGCCACCACGGGTTATCGGTGTACCAGCGCCGGCCCTGCTGGCGCTCGAGCCGCAGCTCGTCGTGGTTCGGCAGGTAGAAATCCTCGTACGCGGCATCGTTGCCGTCATAGGGGACGCCGGCGTAGGGCCCGGTCTCGTCGGCGCCCTTGTTGTGCGACCACCACGAGAAGGTGGCGCCCAGGTGCTCCGAGACGCCGAAGGGCAGGCCGTGAGCCTTCGCCGCCGACCTCCACAGGCCGACGATGTCCTTCTGCGGCCCAACCTGCACGGCGTTCCAGCGGTTGTGCGCCGAGTCCCAGTTGTCGAAGTTGTCGTGGTGGACAGCCTGAGCCACGAAATACCGGGCGCCGGCGTCAACGTAGCGCTGCATAAGGCCCTCAGGATCGAAGCTCTCCGCCTTCCAGAGCTTGACCATGTCCTTCCACCCGTGTTTGGACGGGTGCCCGTAGACCCGCCAATGGTGCAGGTACTGGTCGGTGCCCTCACGGTACATATTTCGGGCGTACCAGTCGCCAAACATCGGCACCGACTGCGGACCCCAATGCGACCAGATCCCGAATTTCGCATCGCGGAACCAATCCGGGCATTCGTACTGGCGCAGTGAGTCCCATGTCGGCTCGAACGGTCCCTCCTGAATCGTCTCCCACTTGGACATACGGCCTCCTTGTTGTGTGTTACCCGCAAAGCTGAGATATGGAATCGATTTCACAACCTACCAGCTGATCATAGGTCAGGTCCTGCCGGTGTCAAGTCGACCCGAGGCGGGAGGCGCCGGTTTGCGCACGCGGGGACGTCGAGAGGCACCGCAGATCTCTTTTGACACCTGCGGAACGCATGCTAGGATGCCAACGATCGCATATGAAATCGATTCCACCATCCGCCCAGATACGTTGAAGGGAGCAAGCGCATGACAAGCGACTACGAACCGACCTGGGACTCATTGGTACAGGCGCCCGTGCCGACGTGGCTTCAGGACGCCAAGTTTGGCATCTACGCGCACTGGGGCGTCTACGCGGTGCCGGCCTTTGGGAACGAGTGGTACGCACGTAACATGTACCGGGAGGGCACGCCCGAGCACGACCACTTCGTCTCGCACTATGGCAGCCTGTCGGAGAAGGGATACAAGGACCTCATCTCGGACTTCACCGCCGAGCACTTCGACCCAGATCGGTGGGCCGACCTCATGGCCGACTCCGGTGCGAAGTACGCCGGCATCTCCCTCGTCCACCACGACGGCTTTCTCCTCTGGGACAGTAAGGTCAACCGGTGGAATGCCGCCAATATGGGTCCCCAGCGCGACCTCTACGGCGAGCTCGTGACGGCGCTGCGGCAGCGCGGGCTGCGCATCTCGGCAACGTTCCACCATTTCCGCACCTTCAACTGGTACCTGCCCGGCAGCGGCGGGCTGGGCGAGGCGCCGCCCGCCGAGGTCATCGACCGGGGCCGGGCGGAGGGTTGGGACCTCTTCGACCCGGCGTATGCCGACCTCTATTGGAACGCGGTGACCGGGGACTACGACGACTTCGTCGCCGAGTGGCGCGCCAAGGTCACCGAGGTCATCGACCGCTACCGCCCCGACCTGATCTGGTTCGACGGCGGGCGCTTCCAAGAGGAGGCGTCCGAAGCGATGGTCTGCGAGCTCCTCGCCCGTACCCTCAATCAGGGCCTCGCGCGCGGTGACGAGATCGCCGTGCTCAACAAGCTGCCCACGGTGATGAAGTTCAACTTCCCCCGCGACTTCGGGGTCCTGACTTTCGAGCAAGGACGGGACCGCGTGCCGGGGATCGAGCGCCCGTGGATCGACGACATCAACGTCGCCGAACGGAGCTGGGGCTATGTCGAGGGACAGACGTATCGCTCGGCGTCCTACGTGCTCCACGCGCTGATTGACGCTACCAGCCGCGGCGGCGGCATCTTCCTCTCACTGGCGCCGCGGGCCGACGGCACCCTGCCAGAGGCGCAGGTGGCCACGCTCCGCGACGTCGGCGACTGGCTGCAGGTCAACGGAGAGGCCATCTTCGAGACACGCCCGTGGCGCATCCAGACGGAGGGCGACACCACCAAGGTGTGGCCCGATCGCCTGCGGACACCCTGGCGCTTCCACGATTGTGACGCCACGGATGTACGCTTCACTCACAAGGACAACACGCTCTATGCGATCGTCCTTGGATGGCCGGAGGGGGGCAAGCTGAGCATCGCTGCGCTGGGCGCCCGCACCTACTTGGGCGAGCGCCCTCTAGGCGAGATCCGCCTGCTTTGCGTCGATCGGCCGGTCTCCTGGATCCGGGACGCTCAAGGACTGCATATCGACCTACCTCCAGAGAGACCTCACGATCACGCGTACGTCTTCAAGATCCAACCCGTGGAGGCCTGACCTATGTTTCACGCACTGATTATGGCCGGCGGGACCGGCACGCGGCTCTGGCCGCTCAGCCGCCGAGCGCATCCCAAGCAATTGTTGAAGCTCGTCGGCGACAACTCGATGTTCGAGCACGCGGTGGCGCGCCTGTCGCCCCTGCTGCCCCTCGAGCAGGTCCACGTCGTCGCGCGGGCCGACCTCATCGACGCTCTCTCGGCACAGGTTCCTGCCTTACCCGGCGACAACTTCGTCGTCGAGCCCGAGGGACGCGGCACCGCGCCCGCCATTGGGCTGGGCGCGATCCATCTCCTGGAGAGAGACCCCGAGGCCGTGATGGCGGTGCTGACGGCGGACCACTACATCGCCGACGTACCTGCGTTTCAGCGGGCTCTGTCAGCCGCCGAGACGCTGGCCCATGATGGATATCTGGTCACGCTGGGCATCAAGCCCGCCTTCCCGTCGACGGGGTATGGATACATCGAGCAGGGCGCGCAAGCGAGGGTCGTGAAGGGACAGACAGCCTATGAAGTCGAGGCCTTCACCGAGAAACCCGACGGCCGCACGGCCACGGCCATGGTCGCCAGCGGCGCCTATGCCTGGAACAGCGGCATGTTCATCTGGCGGGCGGACCAGATCCTGTCAGAGTTCGAACGCCAGATGCCACGGTTTCACGGGCAGCTGATGGAGATCGCAGCCGCGCTCGGCACGGCCGACTATGAAAACGTGCTGGCCCGCGTCTGGCCGCAGGTCAGCAAGCAGACCATCGACTATGGCATTATGGAGGGCGCGGACGATGTATTGCTCCTTCCCGTGGAGATCGGGTGGTCCGACGTCGGCAGCTGGGCGAGTCTCTTCGACGTCCGTCCGCTTGACGCGGACGGAAACATCCTCCTGGGAGAGCACGCTGCCATCGATACGACGGATACGCTTGTCTATGGCGAATCTCGCCGCGATGAGCGCTTCGTCGCCACCATCGGCGTCGACAATCTCGTCATCGTCGACACACCGGACGCCCTCCTGATCTGCCGCCGTGGCCGCGAGCAGGACGTAAAGACGCTGGTGAACCGCCTGCGGGACGAGGGCCGTGAGGCGTTGCTCTAGGGAAAGATCGATCCGATGATCACAGTACAACGCATTGGGGCGCACAACGGGAGCAGAGACCGATGATCGCGAATGTCCTTGCACGAGCACTGGAAATATTCGAGACGCGGGTAGCCACGCCGGGAATGATTCAGAGAGCCGCAGACCTGGTGCGAGGTCGCTTGGAGAGCGGTTTCGACGGGGGTATCGCCAGCAAGATGCAGGCATCGCGACTGCCGCACGCGGTGACCTACGCGTACGATCACTCCCCCTTCTATCGCCAGAGGTTCGAGGAGCTGGGGATCGCGCGCCGTGAGATCCAGACACCGGAGGACCTGGGACGTCTGCCCTTCACCACTGGTGACGAGATCCGCGACTGGCAACGTTTCCTCTGCGTGCCGAAAGACCACCTCGCCGCTGTCTTCACGACAGCAGGGACGCTGGGGGAGCCCAAGCAGATCTACTTCTCCCACCGCGATCTGCGGCGGCTCACGAATTTCAGCGCCCTGGCCCTGCGCGTGCGTCACCCGGGTCCCTTGAAAGTGCTCGTGGCGTTGCCGATGCACCACGGGCTGTGGATCGGATCGGGCTCCGCGCCGGGCATCATCCGACAGGCGGGCGGCATCCCCTACCCTGTGGGGACCGGTGACCCTCAAGAGACGCTCGCCTGGATGCGACGATTTGAGCTCAACACCGTCATCTCGTCAGCTTCCTACATGGCCAACCTGACGCGCAGAGCTGAGGAACAGGACTACCATCGCCCACTGGAGCAGATCTTGCTGGGCGGGGAGAAGCTCACCCAGGATCGGCGGGCTTGGCTTCGTGACTACTGGGGCGCAACGATCTACGATAGCTATGGCACCACAGAGATGGGCGGCGCGCAGTCCATCATGCTGCCTGACTGCCCGGCCTTCTACCTCAACGGCCTTCATCTCTATCCGGAGATCGTGGAGCCCGAGACGGGCGAGCCTGCCGATGAGGGCGAGCTCGTCTTCACCACCCTCGCTCGCGAGGCCATGCCACTGCTCCGCTACCGTTCCGGCGACCGAGCTCGTTGGGTGGAGTGCGAGGGCGGCCTTCCTCTCGCGGCTGTGCAGATCCTAGGACGGCTGGACGATATGCTGATGGTGGGCGGCATGCACGTCTACGCCAGCGTCATCGTCGACGAGGTGACGGCGGTGCCGGGCGCAGAAGGTCGCGTGCAGATTCGCGTGACCCGCGAGGAGATGTTGGATCACCTGACCCTGCTTCTGGAGGCGGCCGAGGCGTCCCCCGAGGCGGTGCGCCGTGCGCTCTTCTCCGCCTATCCAAAGATCGAGACGAATCTCAAGCACGGTAACCTCGAGCTCGATGTGCGGACAGGCGCCGATCTAGGAGAGCAGATCAAGGGTCTGAAGATCGTCGACGAACGGGACTGAGACCCTAGCACGCAGAGACCCATGGGATCCAGCATCGAGGACGGGTCCTGTGCGGCCCGAGCCAACAAGAAAGTGGGCGAGCCGAGACTCGAACTCGGGACCTCACGGATGTGAACCGTGCGCTCTAACCAACTGAGCTACTCACCCTCAACTCGAATTATACCAAAGATCGTCCGTTGTGCAAGGAAAAACCGAGGACAGGGGATAAGTTGAATGAGAGACGGCATCGTGTTCCGCTGATCCCGTCCCCCTTTCTCCGCCCTCCTGTCGCTATCCCCCTATCCCCCGTCCCTCACAGCTTGGGCGGGCTGAACTCGTACTCGCCCTCGCCGATCTCCGTCGACTCGGTCTCCAGCGGCACGACCTGGATCCAGCTGTTGCCGGGTTTGAGCGGGAGTGGGGTCTCGTCGCCGTAGTAGAAGGTCAGCATATGATCGCGCTCGGTCCGCTTCCAAATTCCCGAATACATCTGCCCATCGCGGAAGAGAAGCGCTGGGCCCTGTCCCCAGGTCTGAATCTCGATCGAGAGCTTCCAGTTTCTCCGGTCACCGATCATCTCTTCCCAGAAGTCGGTGTGGATGTGGTTGGCATAGACGATGATGACATTAGATGCCGTGACCTGCTCTCCGGTCAGCGCGTCGTTGTGGGGACGACCGACGATCGCCCGGTCCCACGCCCCGGCATCGGCGTCGTAGGTCCACTCCGCCGTACAGCTGCCCGGAAGATAGTTGACCTCGAAGTAGTCCGCCGGCTCTCCGCCCTCGGGCGCCACGTCGCTGAACGCCATCAGCGTCGGGAACTCGGGCCGCTCGTTGATCCCTCGTTCCTCTGCCAACTCGCGCAGCACCTCGGGATCGGTGAAGAGCGTATGCTCGAAGGCCATGCCGGCCCGCGGTACGCGGTAGAAGTAGGGCGAGCCCACCCCAAAGTCCGGGGCTGCAATGTAATCAGGGAAAAGATCTGAGCTACGGATGCGGTTCTTCACCCCGACGCTGGAGCCTGAATACCCAAAGAGGGCATGGTACATCGCCGGAATCTCCACATCGATCAGGCGCCCGCTGCGCACCGATCCGACGGTCTCCGGCTCTTGCCCATAGAAGAGGGCGGTGAAGCGCGTGATGCCACCTTCGGCGAAGTGCTCAAAAACAAGATCAGCCGAGTTCAGGCCCGACTGAGGTCGGACCTGCGGTGAGTTGGAGATCTTGATGGCGATGGGGATCTGGTCGAGCAGCGCTTCATCCTCGACCTTCAGCCCCGTCAGCGGGTTGACATCGGGTGGGAAGGGGGTCACCACCAAGGCCTCCGGCGTGTCGCTAGCCCGCGGGGTGCTCGTGGCGCGCGGGGTCGACGTCGCCGTCGGGGGGGCGGGGGTATCCGTCGCGACAGGGACGGGCGTCCGCGTGGCGGTCGGGGTCGCCAGAGGCGTTGGATCGGCACCGCAGGCGGTCAGACCTACGAGAAGGACGCCGAGAACGACGACTGCAGGGACAGCAAGGCAACGCGTGAGAACACGCTGCAGAACAGATGTGGGCATTTCTCCTCCAACCGCTCAGATCACGTTCAGTTCGGTCCCTACCCGCTCAAAAGTGGCAAGGACCCGCTCCAATTGCTCGTCGGTGTGCGTGGCCATGTAGCTGGTGCGCAGCAGCTGCAGCCCCGGCGGCACGGCCGGCGAGAGCACCGGGTTCGTGTAGACTCCCGCGTCGAAGAGCGCCTTCCAGAACATCAGGGTCCGATCATCGTCGCCGATGATGATCGGGATGATGGGGGTCTCGCTCGCCCCGATGTTGAAGCCGAGCTCGCGGTAGCGCTTGCGCATGAAAGCACCGATCTCGATCAGGCGCGCGATGCGCTCCGGCTCCTCCTGCATGATCTCCAGCGACGCCATCGCCGCTGCGGCGTTGGCCGGCGGGATGCTGGCGCTGAAGATGAGGGACCGCGCGTGGTGCTGGACGTAGTCAACGACGTCGGCATCCCCGGCGATAAACCCGCCCAGAGACGCGAAGGATTTGCTGAACGTCCCCATGATGAGATCGACCCCGTCGGTGACCCCGAAATCCGCCGAGGTACCGCGACCGCCGCCCAACACGCCGACTGAGTGCGCGTCATCGACCATCAGGCGGGCGCCGTACGACCGGCAGAGTTGGATCAGCTCCGGCAGCGGCGCGATGTCCCCACCCATGCTGAAGACCCCGTCGACCACCACGAGCTTGCCACGATCCTCCGGCAGCGACTCGAAGAGACGCTCCAGCGCCTCCAGGTCGTTGTGGGGGTAACGCTTCATCGTGCCATAGGAGAGCCGGCAGCCATCGACGATGCTGGCGTGATCCTCCTTGTCGGTGATCACGAAGTCGCCACGCGCCACAATCGCCGAGATGGTCCCCACGTTGACCTGATAGCCGGTGCTAAAGACCAGCGCCGCCTCCTTGCCCACCCACTTCGCCAGCCGTCGCTCCAGCTCCAGATGCAGCTCAAGTGTGCCGTTCAGAAAGCGGGAACCGGTACAGCTGGTGCCATAATGCCCAACGGCATCAATCGCCGCCTGCCGCACCTTGGGGTGGACCGTCAGCCCCAGATAGTTGTTGGAGCCGATCATGATCAGGTGGTGATCGCCGATCAAGGCCTCTGTCCCCTCATTGTTCGTCAGAGGTATAAAGTAGGGATAGAGTCCGGCGTCCCGCGCATCATCCGCCGCCGTGAACTCCCCACACTTCGCGAAGATGTCCATAATGATGCCGTCCTTTCACGGAAATGAGTGCCAACACGATGCAATGGGCACATTCTAAGGGCGAAGACCCAAGTGTCAAGTGAACACAACCCGCGGCACCGCATCCTTATCTCCGGAAAATGAGTCGCGGCTCATCGTGCTCGCTATATCGGCCTCGTTGCCCGCCGTATCGGCCGGTGTCCACCGTGCCGGCGCGAAGTTGTCGCGTACCATCCGGCCACCGGCGGCAGGCGCCGCCGCGATGCGCGACTTCGCCCGCTCGTACGGCACCCAGACTGCGACGTGGATCGCGCCACCCCCAGGGCCACCCGGCCACGCCCAATATCGCGGTCCGGATCACTTGAGGAGGCCAACAGCTTTATGAGCTTTAACAAAAGAGAACTGGCCCTCGTTAGCCAACAGCCCATATGCGTGAACCCGTATGTAGTAACGGGCCCCACGAAGTGGGCATTATCGGTTATCGGACGGCGCATAACCACTAGGCCACACAGTGTGGGGACGGTTACTACATACGGTTGCTAGCGTTGCCGAGTCATTTTGCTACTCCGCATTCAGCTATCGGCCGAAAGCTCCCACTCCACTACGAAACAAGTCTATCTTGCCTCTGGACGATTAGTTGGGACTGGGAGTCGCGAAGAGAATGATGTCATTGCCCTTTCCATCCAGGGGGCCACGCTGCCGGCCGTCGGGCAGAACGATCCAATCGATATTGTGGTCGACGCCGCCCAGGCTATATCGGACCCGGTACAGGCCAGCATTGTCCGTGGCCGCCTCGGCGCTGAAGGGTTGGGGCTCTCCATCGCCCAAGGCGATTGTGCCCGACACAGTATCATCGGCGAGCGTCACGTCAACGCGCGTGCCATCCGCGTCGAGCGTCGCCTCCTGTCCGGCGATCTCTCCGCGGATCCACTGCGACACGTCCCGGCTATCGCACAGATAGACGGCGACCGTCCGCGGTCCCGCTTCGCTAGCGTCCGGTTCCGCAACCGCTACCCCGATGAAGAGCTGATCATCAACCGCGCCGACATAGTGATCCATCTCGATATCCTGAGACGTAGAAAATCTCTCGATAGGTAGCGCAACCGTAGGGTCCTCTGTCGTTTGATCCGTTCCCCCCATCGCTGGCTCATCAGCCGGCGTGGCACAGCCCGCCAGAAGCACGATCGCCACAGCGATCATCATCAGGAGGCGAAATGGCTTTGTGTTTTCGAGGCTCTTATACGTTCGTTTGTCGGTGCTCATCTTGCAAGCTCCTTTACTCGTTCCAACCGTCTTCCACGTCGCCCACTGGACATTCCGCCGTAGGCCGGCGACCAGCCCGAGCAAGGAGACGCGGCACACACTATCCGTCGATCCTTCCGTAGTCTCGTGATGGAAGGTCTAGGGTTTAACTAGGAAACCATATTTTTTATTGTAACACAGGAGGACATTCAGTACCCAATGGGATGCGTTGGCGTTAGGGATGGATTGAGTTGGAAATCGTTAGGATGACGAAGCACGACGAGCGAGGGTGAGAGAACGGGCGACCGCAGGTGCTGCCCCGGTTGCCAGCCCGCGGTTAGCCCCAGCGTCCGCAACCCGAGGGGTCTGCGGCGGTCGACCGGCGAACGGTTGTTTGGGACAAAGGAGCGGCGCTATCGCTCGTGCTCCGATCCGCCTTTCTCAGAGGGCTGGCTCGGGTACCGGTGGCTGACTCGACCCCATGTGCTATGATCAAGAGACAACCGGCCTGTGCATGCCGAACCGCGATGCACATCGACCATCAAAGCGATGGGGAGATAGACAATGAACCATTGGGCCACGGTCTTTCTGGGGGGCTCTGGACTGGCGGGGCTGCTGGCCCTCGTCGCCTTTGGAGTGCAGAGCTGGCGCGAAGGCGAGCGTCGTGCCACGCGTGTGGCCCTGGTGCTGGCAACGTGCTGTCTTCTGTTGATCGGCGGTGTCGTTGCGCTGCCCCTTGTCGTGCAGCACCTGCTCGCAGGCGTGCTCATCACGGGTCTGGCGGTGGGTGGGCTGCTCTTTGCCTTACCATTGGGACGGGTGGCGCGCGGCAACGATACGCCGCAGACCCGGGTGGACGAGCGGGAGATTATGTTCGCGCGGGCGCGGCTCGAACCGGGCAGCTCCGAATACGCGACCTATTACGCCCTTCACCCTGAGCACGAGGCTGTCGACCGGCGGATTCGCGCCCAGGTGGGCTTGCTGGCGCCAGAAGCGCCCAAAGCGCATCCCCTGCACTTCGCCGCAGCCGAGGCGAGCTTCCAGATCCCGGCGGCGCTCCGCGATTGGGTCGACGGTCCGGTGGCGGCGACCCCACTGCCCCTCGCGCCGGAAGCCGCCACGACCTACCTCAAGGGCCTAGCCCGCACCTACGGCGCGCGCACGGTCGGCATTGCGGCGCTGCAACCTTACCACGTCTACTCTCACGTCGGGCGGGGCAGCGGGGAGTACGGCGCGCCCATCTCGGTGGCGCATCGCTATGCCCTCGCCTTCACCGTCGAGATGGCCCACGAACTGGTCGGCGCGGCACCAGAGGCCCCCACCGTGCTGGAGACCGCCAAGCAATACGCCGTCGCGGCGCAGATCGCCGTCCAACTCGCCGCCTTTATCCGCACGCTGGGCTACCCGGCGCGCGCCCACATCGACGGCAACTACCGGATCATCGCCCCGCTGGTCGCCCGTGACGCCGGTCTCGGCGAGATAGGTCGCATGGGCATCCTGATGACGCCGGAGCTGGGCCCGCGCGTCCGCCTGGGCGCCGTCACGACGGACCTGCCGCTGGTGGTGGATGGACGCGCCCCGCACGACGATATGCTGGATTTCTGCAGCATCTGCAAGAAGTGCG
>CAZPJP010000110.1:0-13123 GCA_964586915.1 uncultured Anaerolineales bacterium | reverse complement strand
CGTAGGGGCACCCCTTGTGGGTGCCCGCAGTGGCGCCCGACGTGGGTGTCCTTCAGAAAAGGGGTAAAGAAATGAACATCGAAAAAGAACATACTTGGGATCTCGAGAAAAAAGACTTCCTGGGTGAGGACGACGTTCGGGAGATCCTGGTGTCGGGGATCGACCAAGCCCGTCTTGACGGCAAGCGCATTCTGGTCATCATCCCCGACAGCACCCGGACCGCCCCGATGCCGATGATATTCCGGCTTCTCCACGAGTTGCTTGCGGATCGCGTGGCGAGCCTGGATTTCCTGGTGGCGCTGGGGACGCATCCTTTGATGAGCGACGAAGCGCTCCTGAAGCTTGTGGGCATCACCGCGGAGGAGCGTCACACCACCTATGCGGAGGTGGGGATCCACAATCACCGGTGGGATCTTCCTGAGACCTTCGCCACGGTCGGGACAATTCCCAGCGCTGATATCGAAGAGATCACCGACGGCATGCTGTCGATGGATGTGCCCGTGACGATCAACCGGCGCGTCCTGGATGCGGATCAGGTGATTGTCTGCGGGCCGGTCTTCCCTCACGAGGTGGTCGGCTTCTCGGGCGGGACCAAGTACTTTTTCCCGGGCGTCTCCGGTCCGGAGGTCATCAACTTCACGCACTGGCTCGGGGCGCTGATCACCAGCATGCGCGTCATTGGGAGGGCTGATACACCCGTGCGGGACGTGATTGATGCCGCTGTCGCGTTCGTGTCCACGCCGAAGCTCTTCTGCAATATGGTGGTGACGCACGAAGGGCTGGCCGGCCTCTACGTCGGCGACTACAAGGAGGCATGGCTGGACGCCGTCGAGCTCTCGTCGCGCCTGCATATCCACTACGTCGACCGGCGTTTCAAGCGCGTGCTCTCGGTGATGCCCGAGCTCTACGACGACATCTGGACGGCTGCTAAGGGCATGTATAAGGTCGAGCCCGTTGTCGAGGAAGGTGGTGAGGTCATCATCTATGCGCCTCACATCGACGAGATCTCCTATACGCACGGGAAGGTTCTCAACGAGGTCGGATACCACGTGCGCGATTACTTCGTGAAGCAGTGGGATCGCTTCAGGGATAAGCCGTGGGGGGTCTTGGCCCATTCGACACACCTTCGGGGTGTGGGGATGTACGACCTTGACAGCGGTGTTGAGAGGCCTCGCGTCAAGGTCACGCTCGCGACCGGGATTCCACGGGAGCGGTGCGAGCAGGTCAACCTAGGGTATATGGATCCGGCGGAGATCGACCTGGATGCGTGGCGCGGGCGTGAGGATGAGGGTATCCTCTTCATTCCTCGCGCTGGCGAGCAGCTTTACCGCCTAAAGGAATAGGCTGGCGCAGACGAGAATTGGAGGAGATCCGGAGGATATGATGGAGCGAGTCAAGATTGCGGTTGTTGGTATCGGTAATATCGGCACGCTGCACCTCAACAACATCGAGAAAGAACCCAGGGTCGAGCTTACAGCGGTCTGTGACATCGTGCCGGAGAAGGCAAAGGCTGCCGCCGAGCAGTACGGGGTAAAGGCCTACTTCGACTCAGACAGCCTGTTGGCCGACAGAGTCTGTGACGCGGTGATTATCGCCACGCCCCACTATGATCACACGACCATCGGGATCGCGGCCCTCAACTCGGGCCACCACGTCCTGGTCGAGAAGCCCATCTCGGTGCACAAAGCGGACTGCGAGCGCTTGATCGCGGCGCACACCGATCAGGATCTTGTCTTCGCCGCGATGTTCAACCAGCGCACCGACCCCTACTATCGGAAGATCCGGGAGCTGGTGAGCTCCGGCGAGCTAGGCAAGCTACTGCGGGTCAACTGGATCATCACCAGCTGGTTCCGCACCCAGGCCTACTATGACTCCGGGGGGTGGCGGGCGACGTGGGCCGGCGAGGGGGGTGGCGTGCTCCTGAACCAGTGTCCTCACAACCTGGACCTGCTTCAGTGGATCGGCGGGATGCCCTTGCAGATTCGGGCTTTCTGCGATATCGGAAAGCGTCATGCCATCGAGGTGGAGGATGAGGTCACCGCGTTTATGGTCTATCCTGAGGGATGCACTGGGCTCTTCGTGACCTCGACCGGCGAGGCACCGGGCACGAATCGCCTGGAGATCGCCGGCGACCAAGGGAGGCTGGTGATGGAGGGCGATCACATCACGTACACGCGTAATGAGATCCCCGCGACCGAGTTCCTGCAGACCTCGCGGGCCTCCTTCGCCAAGCCGCCGGTCTGGAACGTCGAAATCCCCGTCGAGGGCCACGGCGGGCAGCATGCCGCGATCCTCGAGAACTTCGCCAACGCGATTCTGCACGGTGAGCCCCTGCTAGCGCCAGCCGAGGAGGGGATCCATTCCGTCGAATTGGCCAACACGATGCTCTATTCTTCCCTCAAGGGACGCCCGATCGACCTTCCTCTGGATAGCACTGCCTACGAGGCCGAACTCAAGCGGTTGATCGCCACCTCCAGCTTCGAGAAGGAGGTTTCAGAGCGGACTGACTCCGATATGGAAGCTTCTTTCATGTGATCATGTTAGTCGTTTGATATGAGCAAGGAGGAACCAATGGACAGGGCAGATTTTGGCATTGTTGGGTTGGGTGTGATGGGTCAGATGCTGGCGCTCAACATCGAGCGCAATGGATTTAGCGTGGCTGGTTACGATCTTAGCGAAGAGCAGGTCGACCAGTTCAATGAGAAGTATGCCGATAGGGATGTCGCCGGGTACTCGGATTTGGACGCTTTCCTCAAGACGCTCAAGACACCGCGCCGGATCATGATGATGGTCCCGGCGGGCAAGCCCGTCGACGCCGTCATCGATGATCTCAAGGGTGTCTTGGAGGAAGGCGACCTCCTCATCGACGGTGGCAACTCGCACTTCAAGGACACCGAACGCCGTTCAAAGATGCTGGCCGATATGGGGCTTCACTACATCGGCACCGGCGTCAGCGGCGGAGAGTATGGCGCCCTTTGGGGGCCCTCCATTATGCCGGGCGGCCCGCGGGAGGCCTACGAGTTGGTGGAGCCGATCCTTGAAGCCGTCGCGGCAAAGGTGAATGGCGAGCCCTGTGTCACGTACATCGGGCCCGGCGGCGCCGGTCACTACGTGAAGATGGTGCACAATGGCATCGAGTATGCGATCATGCAACTCCTCGCGGAGGTCTACGATGTGCTGCATCGGGGCGTTGGGCTTGAGGCTCAGAAGTTGCACGAGATCTTTGACGCGTGGAACGCAGCAGAGCTGGCCTCCTATCTCGTGGAGATCACGGCAGACATCTTTGCGAAGAGAGATGAGGAGACGGGATCGCCGCTTATCGACCTGATCCTTGACGAGGCCAAGCAGAAAGGCACCGGCAAGTGGACCTCACAGGATGCTCTCGATGTTGGAGCCCCGACACCGACCATCAACGCGGCGGTGGAGGCGCGCATCATCTCCGCGTACCGAGAGGAGCGCATTGCAGCTTCTGAGGTCCTGAGCGGGCCGCTGCCCGCCTATGAGGGCGACGTGGATCTTTTCGTCGCTCATATGCGGGACGCGCTCTATGCAGGGATGATCTGCTCCTACGCTCAGGGATTCGCTCTGTTGCGGACCGCTAGTGGGGAGTATGAGTATAACCTCAACTATCAGGAGATCGCAAAGATATGGCGCGGCGGCTGCATCATCCGCGCGGCGTTGCTGGAGAATATCCGTGCCGCCTTCGGACGCGATCCAGACCTTGTCAATCTGCTGATGGACGAGCAATTGGGCGAATGGGTCGAGTCGCGTCAGGAGGGGTTGCGCAGCGTCGTGGGCTTCGCCGCCGCCAACGGGATTCCCGTCCCTGCCTTTTCCTCGGTTCTGGCCTACTTTGACGGTTACCGCAGCGCCCGGCTTCCGGCGAACCTGACTCAGGCGCAGCGTGATTACTTCGGCGCCCATACCTATCGCCGCCTCGACAAAGAGGGCAGTTTCCACACGGAATGGCAGGATATGGACGTGCCGCCCGACGAACAGTAGAGTCAACCAGCTAGCATACCTATCGCGAGACCTAGAGGAGGAGTCATCTATGCCTAGACCTAACAACGTCATCGTCGCGCAATCCGGGGGACCGACCCCGGTCATCAACGCCTCGCTGCGAGGTCTGGTGGAGGCGTGCAAAGCCGACCCGCAGACCTTCGGCACCGTCTACGCTGGCTTCCACGGCATCGAGGGGGTGTTGCGCGAGGAGCTGCTGGATATGTCAGCCCAGCCGGACGAGGAGATCGCGCTGTTGAGCACCACGCCGGCTGCGGGGGCGATCGGCACGTGTCGCTACAAGCTCAAGGCCCACCAGGATGAGGATTTCGAGCGCATTATCGACGTCTTCAAGGCTCACGATGTCGGGTATTTCTTCTACAACGGCGGCAATGACTCGATGGATACGGCGCACAAGGTCGCGCAGCTGGCGCAGGAGCGAGGCTTGGATCTCGTCGCGACGGGCGTGCCCAAGACGATTGACAACGACGTCGGTGACAGCGAGTTCAAGGTCATCGATCATACTCCGGGCTATGGCAGTGTGGCCCGCTATTGGGCGCTCAACGTGCAGAATGCCAATCAGGAAAACGCCGGCTCCTCGCCCTCCGATCCTGTGCTCGTGATCCAGGCGATGGGCCGCAAGATCGGCTATATCCCAGCCGCTGCGCGCCTTGCCGACCCTGAGCGTCGCATGCCCTTGCTCATCTTCCTGCGCGAATCGGGACTGGGCCTTGAGGCCCTGGCTGATGCGGTGAACGACCTGCTCAAGCAGCGCGGGCGCGCCCTCGTCGTCGTCAGCGAGGGCTTCGACGTTGGTGAGATCGGGGAGCGCAAAGATGCTTTCGGCCACACGATGTTCTCCTCCAGCGAGATGACCGTGGAGCAGATCGTCGTCAACTACCTGAATGAGGCCGGCCTCGCCACGCGGGGCTCGGCGCGGGGAAATGTGCCGGGCACAGACCAACGCCACAACATGATCTATGCGTCGACGGTGGATCTGGAGGAGGCGTATAAGGTCGGCTGGAAAGCCGTCGAGATCGCAGCTGAGGAGGGATCGGGCTTTATGGCCACGATCCTCCGGGGGACTGGTTCCGTCTACAACGTGCGCTACGACAAGGTCCCGCTGGACCTCGTGGCGAATTCGGAGCGTACCTTTCCCGAGAGCTGGATTGCGCCGTCTCGTGTCGACGTCACCGATGGCTTCGTGCGGTATGCGCGACCACTCATCGGCGAGAGCTGGCCCAGCGTGCCGCTGATCGACGGACGTCAGCGCTTTGCGCAGTTGGAGCCGACCTTCGCAGAGCCCGAGCTGGAGTCCTACACCCCTCAGGCCTATCGCTAGCTCGGCCTGACAGCGACATTCGCACTGAAGAGTTTGCACCACTGAGACGCGGAGAACACAGAGCCTAAGGCAGATCGCGTGACGCGCCCCATTTTTTGGGGGTAAGTCAGCGGATAGGATACGGCTTCTGTCTTTCTCCGTGGGCTCCGCGTCTCCATGGTAATCTACCCATAAGCAGTCTGTCTTTGATCAGGAGGTGTTTGATGCACCGGCGATTTCGCGAGCACGACCTTCGCGTCGTAACAGACCTTGATGGCGTCTGGGACTTCGCTTTTCTGGGTGATGTCGATCCGGAGGCTGTTGACGTCACAGGGATTTCTTTCCGCGATCGTATGGCTGTGCCGGGCTGCTTCGATGCGACACCCGGCTACGCTGGCGAGCGGGGCGTCGCCGCCTATCGTCGCCGCATTGTGTTCGAGGACGATACGCGCTATCGCCTCGTCCTCGATAGCGTGCACCACTGGTGCCGGATCTTCGTCGATGGGGAGCCGGTTGGCGAGCACGCTGGAGGATTCACGCGTTTCTCCATCGACCTTCCTGAGTTCCGCGCTGGGGCGGCGGAGCTCGTCGTTCTTGTCGACAATCGATTCGACTACGACCGCTCGCCTCTGCACCTTGAGTACTTCGATTGGTATCATTATGGCGGTATTGCCGGCGGTGCCGAGCTTCACCGGTTTGGTGATCATTGGATCGATGGTGTGCAGGTCACGACCGAGGCGCTCGCACCGCCCACGATTCGGCTCGCTCTCTCCTTCGGGGCTGAGGCCCCTCCCGGGCCGACGGCGCTCACGGTGGCACTGGATGATGAGACGATCCTCTCCGAGACGCTCGCGTTGACGGAGTCCCAGGGCCTCGTGGTGCGGACGGTAGAGGTCCCCGATGCCGAGCTCTGGTCGCCCCAGGCTCCGAACCTCCATATGCTGCATGTTCGCCTGGGCGATGACGATCTGCGGACGCGGATCGGCATTCGCCAGGTGACGACGCGGGATCGACAGATCCTGGTCAACGGCGAACCGGTTCGCTTGCTGGGCTTCAATCGGCACGCATTCCATCCCCAGTTCGGGCATGCGGTGCCCGATATGGTGAAGGTCTCCGATATCCAGCAGCTCTTGGATATGGGCGCAAACTTCGTGCGCGGCAGCCACTACCCTCAGGACCCGCACTTCCTCGATCTCTGCGACGAAGCCGGACTCCTCGTCTGGAGTGAGGCGATCGGCTGGCAGCACGAGGCGGCCCACCTGACCGATCAGCACTTTCTGAACGCCCAGCTGGCACACATCGATGAGATGGTGGCAGGCGCCTTCAATCACCCATCAGTGATTATGTGGGGTATCCTGAACGAGAGCCATAGCCACAACCCCGCGTGTCGCGAGGCCTATGCGACGCTCCTGGGCCGGCTGCGCGAACTCGACCCAAGTCGACCGGTGACGTACGCTTCGAACCATCCCTTCGAGGATGTCTGTCTGGATCTGGTTGACATCGTCTCGGTCAACTGCTACCCTGGATGGTATGGAAGCGAGATTCGTCATATTCCCGACGAGATTGATCGGATTCTGGCCCACTTGGCCGCGGGCGACCAAGCACACAAACCTTTGATCATCTCCGAGATCGGTGCCGGGGGCATCTACGGGTGGCGAGACTGGAATGGCGCACGGTGGACGGAGTCCTACCAGGCGCGGCTGCTCGAGACTGTGATTCGGCATCTTTTCGTGTCCGCTGCTGAAGGTCAGGGGCGGGATCGTGCAGCGGGCCTGGCGATATGGCAGTTCTGCGACTGCCGCACCTCGGAGGCTGTGCGGAAGATCCTCGGACGCCCGCGGGGCTTCAACAACAAAGGCGTCGTCGACGAATACCGGCGTCCCAAACAAGCCTATGATGTCGTCAAGCGCGAGTTCCAAGCGCTGAACACGGCGAAAGGATGAAGCATTCTGATATGACCGAACGCAAGACGTACGTGACAATTCAGGACCAGGCCTTTCTGATCAACGGGACCCCGACCTATGCGGGGCGTTGGTATCAGGGCCGCAAAGTCGAGGGCCTTCTGATGAATGCTCGCTTAGTGCAGGGGATCTTCGATGATCTGAACCCCGAGACGCGAGATCGTTGGGCCTATCCTAAGGATGCGCCCGGGGGAGCCGGTTCATTCGACCCCGATCGGAACACGGATGAGTTCGTCGCAGCGATGCCCGCGTGGCGGGACGCTGGCCTGTTGGGTTTCACCATCAATCTTCAGGGCGGCAGCCCTAAGGGCTACAGTCAGCATCAGCCCTGGCACAACTCCGCCTTTACTGCGGAGGGCGACCTCCGCGATGACTATATGGATCGCCTAACACGCATCCTAGACCGGGCCGATACCCTCGGTATGGTGGCGATTCTGGGTTACTTCTATTTTGGCCAGGACCAGAGATTGCTCGACGAACAGGCTGTGATCCACGCAACGGATAACGCGACGGACTGGCTCCTCGATCGGGGGTATGCGAACGTCATCGTTGAGGTGGGCAATGAGGTCGACAATCGGAAATATGACCGCGAGATCCTGAAAGCGGACCGCTGTCATGAGCTGATCGCAAGGGTTCAGGCGCGATCAGAGGGTAAGGTCCCTACGGACGACGGGCGTCTCCTCGTGAGCACCAGTTTGTGCGGGGGCGTGATCCCGCCTGAGAACATCGTTGCCGTCTCGGATTTTCTCCTCCTTCACGGGAACGGGGTCTCGGAGCCGGACCGGATTCGGAGGATGGTTGAGGAGACGCGGCAGGTGCCCGGCTATCGCGGGCAGCCCATTCTCTTCAATGAGGATGACCATTTTGACTTCGATGTGGACGACAACAACATGCTGGCGGCGCTGGATCGCTACGCGGGCTGGGGCTATTTCGACTACCGAATGGAAGGCGAGGGACACGCTGAAGGATATCAGAGCGTGCCCGTGAACTGGACGATCAGCTCGGCGCGCAAACGGGGTTTCTTCAGCCTCTTGGCCGAGGTCACGGGTCACGATCAGCCCGAATCTGTGGCGTTCGCAGGACAGGCCGATGACGCTATCTGAGACCGCGCGCGAGATCGCGGAAGAGATACCCGACCTGCCCGACCGCTGGGGAGAGGGCACGCTCTTCGCCTTTTCCGGCATCGACGGGCCCACCGAGACAGCCTCCGGCTTTGTCGTCACAGCAGCGGCTGATCCCTATAACTTCCTGATCCATACGCCGCGACGGCGTCGCTTACAATTGGCGCATCGAGGGGCTGGCACCGTGGTGACTGCCACCGGCGACGCGCTTATCGTCAAGTGGCCGCCCGGGTCTCCCACCGGCGAGGACGAGCTGGCGGCGACGTGCACGGCCTGGCACACGTTGACCGGCCAGATACCCAAAGGTGCTCACCTGGCGCTCTGCTTCGACTCAGCGCCCCCGGGCTCTTCAGGAGTATCAACAGACGATGAGGAGGCGTGCGAGGAGCTGACCGGCTTCTTCCAGGTCACGTGGGATCCGGTCCACAACGATGCTGTGGTCCTGGCAAGGCAGGGAGAGCGTTGGGCGCTCGCTTACGGAAAGACGGTAAATCAGGCCAAGGTTCGCACCCTTGCCGTGCTTGCCAGAGAGCTGGATGAGGTGCTGGTGCAACGCTTTGCGATCTATCGGGATCTTCCCGAGATCACGGTCCCTGGCTATGAACGTCTCTTCCGCAAGTGCGTGAGCGTGATGCGGGTGAACACGCTGGGTCCTGAGGGCGCGATGCAGCGGCACTGGTCGACGCCTGATCGGGTTCCTCACCGCCACATGTGGTTGTGGGACAGCGTCTTTCACAGTTTCGGGATGAACCATTTGGATCCGGCGTTGGCCTGGGATTTCCTCCAGGCCGTGCTGGAGCGGCAGTGGGATGACGGCATGGTTCCCCACTGCATGCGGGTGGATGGCACGACCAGCGGCATCACGCAGCCGCCGATCTTGGCTTGGGGCGTGTGGGAGAACCACCAGCACCTCCACGATCCCGATCGCTTGGTCTATGCGCTTCCACGTTTGGAGGCCTACCTCGAATGGAACCTCACGCATCGGGACGCCAATCAGAACGGGCTCCTTGAATGGGCCATTGAGGCGACGCCGACCTCGCGCTCCGGCGAGTCGGGGATGGACAACTCGCCGCGGTTCGACAGGGCCATATTGCTGGATGCCGTCGACTTCTCGACCTTCCAGGCGTTGGATATGGCATACGTAGCGCAGATCGCGGCGGCGCTCGGCCAATACGACAAGGCAGCGTTTTGGCAGGATCGGGCAGACCGGATGGCGAAGAGGATCCACGATCAGCTCTGGGATCCAGCGCAATCCTTCTACTGCGACCGCACGATGGAAGGGGAGCTCTCGCCCGTGAAGGCCGTCTCGGGATTCCTGCCGCTCTTGCTGGACGCGATCCCCGACGATCACGTCGCCGGTTTGGTGAGCCACTTGAGCAATCCCGAGACCTTTGCGGCTGCCTTCCCCGTGCCGAGCGTCTCCCTCGACGACCCGGCCTGGTCCACCGATATGTGGCGGGGCCCGACGTGGATCAACTTCGACTATCTGGTGATCCAGGGGCTGTTGCGGCAGGGCCACACCGATGCGGCGAGAGCGCTCCGCGATGCGGTCTTGGAACACGTCGACAGATACTATCAGCAATATGGTGTGCTCTTTGAGTTCTATGACGCCAAGGACGAGGTGCCACCGGTGGCCTGCGACCGCAAGGGCGCTCGGCAGGAGCCGTACGATATCCGCGTGAAGATGGACTCGATCCGCGACTACCATTGGACGGCAGCGCTCACTGCGGCGTTGTTGTTGGAAGAGTGGGAGGAGCTTTGATATGGAACTGCGTACGTTAGGGAAGACGGGGCTTGAGGTGTCTCGGCTGGGTGTCGGGCTTGCTGAGATTGGCGGCCTCGACCTGAATGAGGCGAAACGCGCTGCTGAGGTTTTGAACATCGCGCTGGATAACGGCGTCAATTTCCTGGACACAGCGGCGTGTTACGACAACAGCGAGGCGTTGATCGGTCGCACCATCGCGCATCGACGCGACGAGTTTGTGCTGGCGACCAAGGCAGGCCACGTCGCCGATGGCTATGAGGGTGAATCTTGGACGGCGGAGACCATTCGCGACAGCATTGAGCGAAGCCTGAAACGGATGCGCACCGACCATCTCGATATCGTGCAGCTGCACACCTGTAGCGTGGAGGTGCTGGAGCGGGGCGAGGTTGTCGAGGCGCTTCAGGAGGCCAAGGAAGCGGGCAAGACCCGCTTTATCGGTTACAGTGGCGATAACGAAAGCGCGCGGTGGGCCGTCGAGAGTGGCCTTTTCGACACCCTGCAGACAAGCTTCAATCTGGTAGACCAGAACGCACGTCTCTATCTGTTTGGCCCGGCGAAAGAGCTGGATATGGGCATCATCGTCAAGCGGCCCATTGCCAACGGTGTCTGGGGCGCGGCATCGTCGCCCAGCAGCTACGCGGCGTCCTACTTCGAGCGGGCGCAGAAGATGCAGGCGCTCGGGTCCCTCCCTGACGCTCCTGACAACGGCATCCTGTTGGCCTTGGGCTTCGCCTTTGCCCACAAAGCCGCCGATACCTTTATCGTCGGGACCCGCAACCCCGATCATATGCGCACGAACATCGAATGGGTGAACAATCGCCCGCCTATTCCAGAGGAGACGGTGGCGGAGCTTCATCGTCGCTTTGAGCGGCTTGCGGAGGATCAGGCCAGTGAAATTCGCAGCCAGTGGCGTCAGCTTAGCTAACGCGTCAGCCCGACTGACGCCCTCTTAGCAAAGAAAGGTACAGCCCTGCAGGCGACACATTACCAATTCACAGAGATCAGTCCGACTATAGCGCAGCGCGCTGAGGCGCTGCTTGCCCAGATGACGCTGGAGGAGAAGGTCGGTCAGATGAATCAGGTTAGCCCTCACTGGGGCGACGGAAACCTGGATACCGAGATCCGTGCGGGAAACGTCGGATCGATCCTGAACATCTGGGACGTCGAGGAGCT
Source organism: uncultured Anaerolineales bacterium (assembly GCA_964586915.1). Taxonomy (GTDB): domain Bacteria; phylum Chloroflexota; class Anaerolineae; order B4-G1; family SLSP01; genus PWVB01. The sequence continues at coordinate 1,783 of CAZPJP010000110.1, read as the reverse complement.
CAACCGGCTCCAGCGCATCGCCGTGGAGGAGACGAGGCTGGGCATTCCCCTGATCATCGGCACTGACGTCATTCACGGATACCGGACAATCTTCCCCATTCCCCTGGCGGAGGCAAGTACGTGGGATCCCGACCTCCTCGAGAGGGCGGCCCGCGTTGCTGCCGACGAGGCTGCTGCGTCCGGCACTGACTGGATCTTCGCCCCTATGGTCGATATCGCCCGGGACCCGCGATGGGGTCGTATCGCCGAGGGAGCGGGGGAGGATCCTTGCCTTGGGCGCGCGATGGCCCGGGCGCGCGTGCGCGGGTTTCAGGCGCGCGGCCTTGCTGGTGACAAGAGAATTGTGGCCTGTCCCAAGCACTATGTGGCCTATGGCGCCGCCGAGGGTGGGAAGGATTACAACACCGTCGATATCTCGGAACGGACGCTGCGCGACGTTTACCTTCCCCCCTTCAAGGCCGCTTTTGACGAAGGCGCCGGCTCGGTGATGTCCTCGTTCAACGAGATCGCGGGCGTGCCGGCATCGGCCAATGCTTTCATTCTCCGACAGATCCTGCGGGAGGAGTTTGACTGGCCCGGCGTCGTGCTCAGCGACTACGATGCCATCGGCGAGTTGATCCAGCATGGCGTCGCGGCTGATCACCGGGGGGCCGCGCTCAAGGCGGTCCTTGCCGGCGAGGATATCGATATGATGGGCAACGCCTTCGTGCCCCATCTGGTGGATCTTGTGAACGAGGGGCTGGTGCCAGAAGACCTGGTCGACGAGGCTGTGCAGCGCATCCTCTGCCTCAAGCTGATGCTTGGTATCTTCGAGCAGCCGTACACCGACACCTCGCTGCAGGGTGAGGTGCTGCTGACGCCTGAGCATCGGGCGCTGGCTCTGGAGGTCGCCCAGAAATCTATGGTGCTCCTCAGAAATGAGGGGAACCTGCTCCCCATCTCGCCGGGGAGGGCGAAGATCGCCCTCATCGGGCCTCTGGCAGATAACCAGACGGACTTGCTGGGTTGCTGGTCCTGCGACGGAAGGCCGGAGGACGTTGAGACGGTGCTGGAGGGCTTCCAGACCGTCCTGCCAGAATCGGCAGAGCTTACCTATGTTCAGGGCTGCGCCATAGAGGGTGATGATGAGCTAGACATTGAGGGAGCCGTGAGGGCCGCCATCGAGGCCGATGTGGCGGTGTTGGTCCTGGGCGAAGCGGCAATGATGAGCGGTGAGGCCCATTCACGCGCGTACCTGGGCCTGCCCGGTCGGCAGCAGGAGCTTCTCGAGGCCGTTGTGGCTACCGGGCGGCCCGTTGTGGTCGTCCTGATGACCGGGCGGCCCTTGGTCATCCCGTGGATGACGGAGCATGTGCCCGCGATCCTGTTGGCCTGGCACGGCGGCATTCGCGCGGGCCGCGCGGTGGCGGACGTTATCTTCGGTGCCGTCAACCCGTCGGCCAAGCTGACGGCGGGCTTTCCGCGGACCGAGGGCCAGATGCCAGTCTATTACGCTCACAAGAGCACCGGTCGGCCTATCAATGAGCGAGGCGTCATCCAGTTCAACCGCGCTCACAGGTCGCAATATCTGGACGAATCCACGTTGCCGCTCTATGGCTTCGGCCACGGGTTGAGTTACACGACCTTTGACTATGCCGATTTGGAGGTGGCGACGCCGGAGGTGAATCTCGGCGGGACGCTCGTCGTCTCGGCGACCGTTACCAATGCAGGAGACCGCGCCGGGGATGAGATTGTGCAGCTCTACGTTCAGGATCTCGTGGGGCAGGTCACGCGCCCCGTCCGC
>CAZPJP010000109.1:1093-13153 GCA_964586915.1 uncultured Anaerolineales bacterium | reverse complement strand
GCATAGTTCAAGGAGGACTCTCATGAAACGAAAACTCTGGTTGGTTGTGATCGCGCTGTTGGTCTTCGCACTTGCATGTACGCTCTTCTCTTCGGACGAGGCACCCACGGAAAGTCCGGGTGCTGAGGTGACCGCGGTGGTCGTGCCCGAGGAGCCCGAGGCGGAGGCCCCTACGGAGGAGCCCGTCGAAGACGATGAGGCGCCCTCAGATGAGGCGCCCTCAGTGGACACTGGGGCCCTTAGTGAGCTCGATAGCTACCGGGCTCGGCTCCACTGGGAGGTGGCAAAGGCGGACGGCACCACCGAGGACTTCACGCTCGAACAGGCGGCGACGCGGGATCCGCAGGCGGAGCATTTTCTGATGGAGGCTGCCGACGGGAGCATGGAGTACATCGAGATTGGCAATCAGACTTGGATGCGCTTTGGCGATCAGTGGATGCAGTCGAGCTCTGATGAGGCCGATCCTGAAGAGTTCGGTGACGCGATCTCCTCCGGCGAGGACTGGATCTCCGACGTCGATGAAGGGGAGTACGAGTTCGTCGGACGCGAAGAGGTCAACGGGATTCAAGCGCGCCACTACACTCTCGAGTACGAGCAGGGCTGGTTGGGGCTGCTGGGCGATGCTGCCGACGTTGACGATCTCGAGCGTGGGGTCGCGGACGTCTGGATCGCGGATGAGCCTGACCTTCCCGAGTTCGTCGTGCGCTTCGTGATTGAGGCTGAGTACGAGGGCGACGATGAACAGGGCACGGTCACGATGAGCCAGGACGTCTACGATGTGAACGAGCCCTTCACCATCGAGCCCCCGGAAGATGCTGCGGCGGGCGGGCTTCCTGAGGGCGTGCCCCTATATCCCGATGCGACGGACCTCACGAGCTTTGGCACGATGACGACGTTCACCGTGGACGATGACGTCACGACGGTCGCGGGTTTCTACAATGAGGCCTTGACCGGCGCCGGGTGGTCGGAGACGGACGAGTCGATCGCGACCGAGGAGATGGTCACCAGCCAGTGGGAGAAGGGCGATCAGACCTTGACGCTCAGCGTGGTGGGCGAGGATGATGGCACCACGGTGCTCATTATGGTCGAGGGAGAGGAGTAGCGCCTCTGCTTACCCTGCTCACACGCCACTATCCTCGAGCCGGCGCAGCTGGAGGGGTGGATCATGGTGGACGTTGACCGCCTGATGTGGCTTGCCCGCGACGCGGGGCTAGACCTCATCGGCGCCGTGCCGGTCGGGCCCAGCCCGCGTTGGGAGGCCTACCGGGCGTGGCTCGACAAGGGCTACGCAGCGGAGATGGGCTACCTGGCGCGCCCCGACGCGGTCGCTAAGCGCCGGGATCCGCGCCGGATCCTGCCCGAGACGAAGACCGTGCTGGTGGTGGCGGCGTCCTACGCGGGGCCGCCACCACCAGCGCTTGCGCCCCTTCACGGGCGGGTCTCGCGGTACGCCTGGGGCCCACCGCCGGGCTACGAGGGTGGGTTGGACTACCATCGGTGGGTCCTGCAGCGTTTGGAGGATCTGATTCGGGCGATCGAGCGCGAGGCCGGTGAGCCCTTTGAATCACGAGCTTACGTAGACACCGGGCCCGTGCTGGAGCGGGCGTGGGCTGAAGCCGCCGGGCTGGGGTGGGCGGGCAAGAACACGAACCTCATCCACCCGAGGCTGGGCTCGTACGTATTCCTAGGTGTGGCGCTGCTGGGGATCGCGCTACCGCGGACGCCGCAGGGCGACCTGCCGAGCTGCGGGACGTGCACCCGCTGCATCGAGGCCTGTCCCACCGGCGCGATCGTCGCCCCGGGCGTCCTCAACGCCCGCCGCTGTCTCTCCTACCTGACGATCGAGCACCGCGGCGCGATTCCCGAGGCGCTGCGCGCCGCGATGGGGACACGTCTCTTCGGCTGCGACACGTGCCAGGAGGTCTGCCCCTGGAACCGGCGCGCGGTCGCTGCTTCCGCAGACAACCCCGCTCCCGAGCTCGCGACGCTCCACTTGCCCGACCTCCTCACGCTGGAGGCTGCTGAGTTCCGCGCCCGCTTCCGGCAGACCGCGATCTGGCGGGCCACGCCGGAAGGCCTCGCCCGCAATGCCGCCGTGGTGCTGGGAAATCTCGGTGATCCCGCTGCGGAGCCGCACTTGGCGCAAGCTGCGGCGCATCATCCCAGCCCGCTCGTGCGCGAGCACGCGGCGTGGGCGTTGGAGCAGCTGTAGGGGCGCGCCGGCGGACCACCGACGATAGACGACGGACGGCCGACGATGGACGACGGGGGCGCGGTCGTCGGTGAGGACGAGGGCGCTTTCGGCTGGCTTCCGTCGCCTTGGTGACGGGAGTCAGGCTGGGCCGATCACAGCACCGACAGGGCGTCGAAGAGGTTAAAGGCGGTCAGATAGCGATCGATGCTTGTGGCGATGCGATCCACGACGTAGCGGTCGGGATCCGGCAGCACCAGGCTGATGTTGTCGTAGAGCTCCCGGCGGGCCTGCAGGACCTCAGGTGCGGTCCAGACATACCGCGCGCCTGTTTGCGTCAACCATCGACGTCGTGCCTCGTCCAAATCTTGAAAGCCGCACCCCTCTTCGTCCGGCTGCAGCCACTTCTGCCAGCGTCCCGAAGACTCAACGACGTGCTCCAACACCTCGGTGAAACGCGAGGGACTCCGTGACCGCCGGTGGCAGAGCACGGCCTCCTTCTCGGCGAGTTCCGCTAGCGCATCGTACTCAACCGCCGTGAACTCCGGACCGACGTTCGCGCCGCCCATCCCCGAGGCCGGATAGGCCGACGGATCCTCGACCCAGTCGGTGTAGTGCCCCTTGATCAACGATCCGTATGGCGCGACAAGGTCCCGGAGTTGTGATGCAACGGCCGGCTCGAAGGTGGTTGTGTGCAGGTCCGTGCCCACTTTGGCGACGATGAAGACCGGCCAGGCGTCTAGGAGATCGCGCGCCTTGAGCTCATTGTCCAGGCGCGCCACGAAGTGCTCGAAGGCCGCGAAGTTGACCAGCCCACCGTGAACCTCCTCTGTGCCGACCTCGTAGTCGATCGGTGGGAGTCCCAGCCGGCGACGCTCAGACTCCGCGTGTGCCATCAGCTCGACGGTTCGATCGACGACGACATCGATCGCCAGCGCCTGGCCCTGTGGCAGTGTCCTGTCTACCGTGGGGTCGATGTGGAGCAACCGGTACCCTGCCTTGAGCGAGGCCGTCAGCGACGCCTTCACCGCGTCCATGCTCTCCTGCAGACTGAGGCCGTCGCGGGTATGGGCATCCTTCAACCAGGGGCCGCCGTGGTCCAGGCACGGGTAGAGCGGGCCCGACCAGCCAACCCGCTCTGCGACCTCGTGCATTGCTGTCACGAAGCTCTGCTGGGTCCAGCCTGTATATCCGCCATCCAGATCGACCTGGTTGAGCGTGGCAGCGAAGAGCATCGGGGCGCGGTTCCGCGCCGCGGCCCTGACCGCGGCCTCCAGCACCGCCTGAGAGTTGGGGCAGACGGCCAGCAGCGTGAGCGGTGGCTCGCCCGCCTGGCTCATCTCGATCAAGCGATGGATGATGTCTCCGAGACGTTTCATCGCTCTGGATACCGCTCGTACCAGGTGGGGGAGACTTCGTTGGACGTGAGCAGCTCGGTCCAGGGGCGGGCGAGCGCGTCACACAGCGCCGTTACGCGCGCCATCCGCGGGCGGGCGACCCGCTCGAGGAACGCCCTGCGGTTGTTGCCCTCCATCGCCGTGGCCTCTTGCCAGATCGCCCGCCCTGCTGCCACACCGGAGGCGCCGGCTTGGCAGGCGACCATCACCTGCTGCAGATAGGTCGCATAGTCCACGCCAGCGGAGAGCAGAATCCATGGCACCGTGCTGGCTTCGGTGAGCTCACGACACGCATTAGCCCATGTCGCGCCGTCTGGGTCGACCGTGATGTCGACGGGAAACTCGGTCTTCAGCACGTCGGCGCCCAGAGGCGTCAGGCGAGCGGCCGTCTCGATGACCACCCGCCGCCGCTCGTCGCCCGCGGGCTTCGACCGAGCGGGGTCCAGTGAGTAGGAGAGGGTCTCGAGGAAGAATGTGATGTCCTCTCTGCGGCACGCTTCACCGACCTGTTGTACGAGCGCGCGGATCTCCCCAGCGGTGGGCGCATCCGGGTGGTAGTAGACCAACAGCTTGATCGCGTCAGCACCCATGCGCTTGGCCTTGGCGACGCTCCAGCCGGAGAGGATCTCGCTGCGGCGGGCCGAGGGTTCCCCCGTGTAGCCTGAGGCCTCCAGGGCCACGGTGAGACCGACGTTGGGGGGCAAGGTCCCGCTCGCAACCACTTGGGCCGCGCCATAGACCGGATCGAGCAGCAGCGCGGTCGCTGCATCGCCCACTGTGGTGACGATCTCTTGCTTGAACGCCGTGATCAGCGCGGGTGTGCCCGCCGCCTCCGCTTCCAGCTTCAGGGCCCGATGGAGGCTGTTCCGGTGGTCCAAGGCCAGGACCGCCAGGGCCCCCCGTGGGGTCGAACACCGCTGCAGTCCACGAACCTTGCCGATGGATCGTCCTTGCATAGCTCCCTCCTTACCAAGTTTCTCGCCACGCATCGATGAACGCGTTGATATTCTGCCACGTCCTTGGCGCGTCGACGGTGATGTTGTCGACGGGCGAAAGGATGAATCCATGCTCTCCAAACGTGCCGACGGCGTGCCGAACTGCGTCTCGCACCTCCTGCGCGGTGCCCATCTCCACCGTCACGGCGCCGGAGACCCCGCCCCAACGACAGATCTTGCCGCCCAGCTTGTTTGCGATCAACGTGAGATCGGTATGGGTCCCTTGCTCCGGGTCGATGCCCAGCAACACATCGATACCAGCCTCCAGGTAGCTATCGAGCATCGGCTCTGTGCCGCTGGTGCAGATGTAGCCAAACTTGGCGCCGCGGGCGTGGGCGAGCTCAACCTCGCGCTTGAGGCGTGGCAGGATCGACTGCTTATAGAAGCGGGGTGTCACGAAGTCGCAGCCCTCATACCACGCGCGGCGCAGATAGAGATCTACCGGCGCCGAAAGCACGAGTTCCATCCGAGCCATGTTCCATCGATGGATGAGCTCCAGCAGATCGTCGACGAAGGCGGGCGCCTCCAGCGTCATAATCATCAGGTTCTGCATGCCACAGAGCCAGTTCGCCATGTCCATACCCACACCCCAACCGCCTGCGAGCAGGACCCCCTGTGCGTCGGCGAAGGCTCTCGACTGTGCTGCCTCAGCTTGGAACGCAGCGGCGTCAGCTTCTGAGGGTGCCTGTAGGAGATAATCGAGTACCTCGAGATCCCTGCCCGTCGCGATGAGTGGCTTCACAGACCTCGGGATCTGGTAGTCGTCGATGAACGGTATGTGATCGCCGTGGGGCCAGTCGTCTGAGATGGTGATCGCCGTCGACAGCGCTCCTCTCGGCGTATGGTAGGACTTGTGGATTACGGTCTTTCCTTGTTCCTCGTCCTCGCGCCACTCCTTTGTGGTGACATCCTCCGGCAGGCGGACCGGCAAACCACGCAGATCTGGATGTTCAGGACGCGTTGCACGCGAAGCGGTTGGGATGAAAAGCATTGCGTCGAGGCCCAGGTCGCGCTGGGCCTTGACGACCTTATAACGATCCTCGCCGCAGCGAGCGCGCAGGGCTGAGAAGCTCATAAAGCAGCACGGGATATGGTCGACCGGCTGCTGCGTCAGAGCTCGCAGCATGCGCTCCCGCGATGTAAGATCCGTCATCGGTAGACCACTCCTCGCCTAATCGAAGAACTGAGGGAGATACTCTCGATGTGTCTCAAGGATCGCATCGAGCACAGCTTCCGCCTCTGCCTCTGTCTTCACCGTCTCCCCGGCAATCAGCGCCTGCAACGCGAGCTTGCGATCCGCCTTGAGAGCGGCTTCCACCGTAAGCTCTTGGGTGCCGATGATGCGCTGGAGAATCGCCGTGAGGCCGGGAGGAAGCTCCCCAAAGCAGAGCGGCTGGAAGCCCATCCCGTTGATCAGCGTCGTCGCCTCCAGCACCGCTCCATCCGGGAGATTGGTCGCCTGCCCGTGGTTGGGCAGATTCACCGTGCGGAAGATCTCATCCTCACCCATGGCGGCGCTTAGCACGTCGATGAACAGGTCCTCATCCTTGAAGGTCTCGCCCGCGGATTCGTCGTCGGAAGCCTTGGTGATTGGGGCCCGGCCGTAGGCCTGATCGGCCATATCGTCAAAGACCTTGTCGAACTGCGCGGCGTACTCCTCAAACGAGTGGCCGGCGTCGACGCCGAAGGTGCGGCCGTAGTAAGCGCCCTCGCCCTGCCAGCCGGGCACGAACTCGCAGATGTGGCCGTCACCGACGCATGGAAAGGCGTCGAAGGTCCGGAATAGCTCCCAGGTGTACCGGTTGTGCTTCATCTGCGGTGAGTCTGCCGCCAGCTCCTCCGCCATCTTCTGGCGGACCAGGGGCCAGGCGTCCTTGCCATCGTACTGGAACTCGGTGATCCACGTGAAGTGGTTGACGCCGATGGCCCGGCACTGGACCTCTTCCCACGGGACGCCAATGAATTTGGCCAGATAGTGTTCATACCACGTGACACCGTAGCAGAGACCAGCCGTCTTTAATGAGGTCGTCTTGGCCACAGCCCGGCAGTTCACGGTCATCGGATTCGTGAAGTTGATGAAGAGCGCCTCTGGCGCCAGGCGCTCGATATCCTTGGCGACCTCAACGAGGACGGGGATTGTGCGCAGCGCTCGGGAGACGCCGCCGGCCCCGTAGGTGTCGCCGGTCGATTGGTAGATGTCAAACTGGCGGAAGATGGTGACATCCTTCTCCCACGCTCGCCGCCCACCCACGCCGATGGTCGAGACGACGGCATCGGCGCCGGGTAGCACCTCCTCACGAGCGAGGGATCCGGTGAGGGTCACTGGGGCCTCGTAGAGGTCTACCAGACGCTGTGAGAGCAACGTCGCGATCTCCAGGCATTCTTCATCAATGTCCACGAGCCTGACGTCCCACTCGCCCCCTTTGGCGATGAGGCTTTCGACGATCCCGCGCGTGAAATACGTGCTTCCGACGCCCAGCAATACAAGGGTCTTCTTCATAGTCAGATTGTCTCCTGATTGGGCAGGGTTAGGCTGGGTAGACTCAGGCCGAGTCAACTCAGGTGATTAGGTTGGGGATCATGGTCTCCGACGTGATGATCTTCGGCAAGTAGCGCACGGTGCCTGGCTCGTAGCCCTGGTACTCCGCCAGCTTGTACGCCAGCATCTGGGTTGGCACGACCTCCAGGATCGGGCTCAGGGCTTCGGGCACGGTGGGCACCGAGAATGTGACCGTTGTGTCGCGGAGGTCCCGCAGGCTCTCGTCGGTTCCCACGGCCAGCACCTGGCCACCGCCGGACGTGACGCCGTGGACAAAGGTGGACGTCAACTCACCCACTGGACCGTTCGGAACAAAGACGACGGCACCGAACTTATCATCCACCACTTCCACCGGGCCCTGTCGGAACTCGCCCACCTCCAGCGTCACGGCGGGTGTTCGGGCGACCTCCTCAAGGACCAGGCGCCCGCAGTACGCGGCGCCCTTTGACGTGCCGCGGTGGAGCAAATAGATGGGCCGGACCGAGGCAAAGGGCTCGGCGAGCGCGTCGGCGCGCTCGATGGCGCGATCGAGCGTCGCCCCCATCTGGCCGGGCAGGCTCGTCAAGGCGGATTGCCAGGAGGCGCCCTCGCCGACCACGTCGGCTGCCAGCAGGAGCGTCGTCAGCATCATCGCCGTCACGATATTGATCGAGACAAGATCATCCTTGCGTGTGTTGGCCCAGACCACGTGGGGCGACATCTCCGCGACCGGGCTCTCCGGCTCGTTGGTGATCGTCACAAAGGGAAGGTTGGCCTCGACCAGACGCTCGGCAAGCTTCACCTGCTCGACGGTCCGCCCGGATCGGGTATTGAGGACCACGTTGGCGTTCGCCAGGCTTGGCCAGTAGGTATAGAGCGCGTCTGACGCGTTCATCACCCAGGCAGGGTAGCCGCGCCGGCCCAGATAGGCCACCGCAGGCATACAGAGGTAGGCTGCGCTGCCCATGCCGACAAACACCGTCGGCTTCCCATTCTGCAGGGAGGCCGCCGCCTGCTGAAGCGCCGGGGCCTCGGGGCCCTGCAGATGCGCGACCACCCGCCGCAGGTTGTCCTCTTGTGCCAGGATATCCTCCCATAATGGATTGCTCACAAGTCCCTCCGTTTCTCGTCTTCTATCTCTTTCATAATCTGATTCCACGTTGGCTGTCCCTCGACGCCGCCGACCTTGCTGGCGACGCCGCGACCGCAGTGACAGGCGATCATCAGGCTTGTCTTCAGGTCCATCCCCTTCAACCAGCCGGCCAGGAACCCCGCGTCGAAGCTGTCCCCGGCACCAATGCCGTCGCCACCCGGCTCGGCCGGCGGGAGCTGGCACCGGTGGTGCTGGTCGCCCGCGTAGACCTGGGCACCCTGGGCGCCGAGCTTGACCGCTAGCAGGTCCACGCCTTGCGCCTGGAGCGCAGAGACGGCCTCGTCGAGGCGCTCGCGTCGAGCGATGTGCCTGGCCTCCTGCTCGTTGGGCAGGAAGACATCTACCATGGGCAAGACCTCAGCGAGCGTCGAGTTCCAGCCCTCTTCGGGATCCCAGTTGGTATCCAGGGAGATGCTCAGGCCGAGCTCTCGGGCTCGCCGTACAAGGGCCGGGGCGTGGGGCTTCAGTCCGGTGTGGAGGAAGAAGCTGCCGTAGTGCAGATGGCGGGCCGAAGCCAGAAACGCGTCGTTGACATCGGCCTCTGTGAGGACGTTGATGGAGCCCATATACGTCAGAATGGCCCGATCATCTTCTTTACACAGCGCCACACCTAGCCCGGTCTTGAGGCTGGGGTCGACCTGGATGTGGCTCGTGTCGACCCCGCACGTCTCCAGCCGCCGGACGATCAGGTGACCGAAGCTATCGTCCCCGACGCGCCCCAGTAGTCCCACCCGCAGCCCGAGCTTGGCGGCCTGGCACGCGAAGATACTGCACGATCCGCCCATCTCAAGGTCATATGAACCGACGAGCTGCTCCGCCTGACCGAAGCGCGGTACAATGTCGCCGCCCATCATGATCAGGTCCACGCAGAGATCGCCGAAGGTGATGATATCGTACGTGGTCATGCCTGGACGACCTCGATGCCGAGCCGGCGCAGCGCCTCAATCTCGGACGCCGGGGCTTCGCGATCGGTCACGATCACCGAGGCCGCCGTGATCGGCGCCAGTTGTATCACACCCCGCTGCACGAACTTTGTGTGATCAGCCATGATAATGAGCTCTGGTGCAGCGGCGATCAGGCCACGATCCGTTCGCACCTCCTGGAAGTCGACCCCTGTCAGGCCACCCTCGGCGCTGAGCCCATAGATGCCGTGGAACACCTTGTTTGGGCGCAGCTCTTTCAGGACGCACTCGGTGAAGTGACCCAGTAGCGAGAGCTCAGAGTGCCGGAGCCAGCCGCCCAGCACCACCACGGTGATATCCGGGTAGTGGGCCAGCTGCTGGACGCAGGCGACTGAGTTTGTGATCACGGTCAGCTCCACTTTGTCGACCAGATAGGGGACCATCGCCGCCGTCGTCGTGCCGCCGGTGATCAGGATTGTGTCGCCGGGCTGCACGAAGCGCGCTGCGGCCTGACCGATTCGGCGCTTGGCGGCAGCCTGCCGAGCGGCGCGATCAAGAATCGGCAGCTCTTCAGTATCAGTGACGGGGACGGCGCCGCCCCGCACGCGTGTGATGAGATCCCGCTCCTCCAGCGCCTCTAGGTCGCGTCTCACCGTCGAGGCGCTGACGTCGAAGAGCTCGCCCAGGACGTTGACCGTGGCGGATCCGTTGGCCCGTATGTGTTCCGCCATCCGTCTCTGTCGTTCCGGCCCAAGCATGGTGTCCTCCCCGAGGTTCATTCGCGTCCTATTGGAAGCGGGGCAGATACTCGAGTTCCGCGTCGATCAACGCGTTGACGACCTTCGTGCCCACCGCGATGTCCGTGCAATGAGGGTCGTTCAGGAAGGCTTGGACCGCCTTGTGGCGCGAGCCCTCCAGCGCTGCCTCGATAATGAGGTCGAGCGAGGCGACCTTGTGCGCCAGGGTGGGAACGATGGGCAGCGGCAGGTCGCGCAGGGCAAAGGGGTGCAGGCCGCCGCGGTCGACCTTTGCCGGAATCTCGACGACGACACCTTCCGGCAGGTTGTGGATGATGCCGCGATTGGGGATGTTCACGTAGAAGGTCTCTCCGAGATCGTCCTGCTCGGACACCATGATATCGAGTAATTGCGTGTGCTCCCAGGCCAACTCCCGAGCAAACGACTCCGTCTCGATCTCATCGCTGCCCTCGGCGATGGCCCGCATCTTCTCCCGCGTAACCGGATAGGATTCCTTCACGTGACGGATGGCCTCACCCTGGAACCGCTCTACGTCGTCAATCAGTGGCTTCATCAGTTGGGGGAAGAACTCGCCGACGTGGCCATCGCCCGGGCCGGGATAGGCCCCGAAGTGGCGGAAGAGCGCCGTGCACAAGGGTTGCCCCGCGTTCGGCTCCTGCGGGCGCTTGACGAACTCGCCATACTTGGCCCGGAACGCCTCCATCTGCTGGGTGCCCCCCTCCAGCTCGTCGAGGGCTGCCCTCAGCACGGGCATTCCATCGTCGCCGTCGATGCGGAACTCGGTGATCCAGTGGCAGTGGTTGATGCCGCCGATCACAGCGCTGGTGCGGCTCTTGTCGACGCCGACGACGCGGCAGATATGGTTCCAGGTGAGATCGGGGCCAATACACAGTCCGATGCAGTTGACCGACGTGCGCTGGTTGACCGCTTGGGTCAGCACTGTCAATGGGTTGGTGAAGTTGTAGAAGGTTGCGTCGGGGCAGGCTGCTTCCATATCCTGCGCAATCTCGACCAGCACCGGCACGTGGCGCAGCGCCCGCGCCAGCCCGCCCGGGCCCGAGGTATCGCCAACAGGCTGGACGATGCCGTATTCATATGGGATCTCCACATCCTTGATCCACGCCTCAAGGCCGCCGACGCCGATGGACGCGGTCACGACATCGGCATCCTTGAGAACCTCCCGGCGGTCCGTGGAGGCCTGGATGATCCAGTCTGCCTCAAGCTCATCGGACACCCGCTCGGCGAAGCGCCGGGCTAGGTCGAGCGCCTCGTTGTCGATGTCCACGAGGCCGATGGTCGCGCCGCGGTAACGCGGATCGACGCCAAAGCCCGAGAGCAACGCAGGGGCGAACGCTACAGAGCCTGCACCAATAATGACGATCTTCATCGAACTGTCTCCTTTACGTTAGTCAACAAGGTCCGCTTTGGCCTTCTCAATGACATCAAGTATCTCACGCTCAAAGGCGTCCGTCATGCCTGTGTCGGGCGTGCCGCGCATCATCTGGTACTTTATCTGAAGCACGACGTCACGCGCTTTGTCAACGTCAAGCTGCTGTCCATCGGCAATCCACTGTCTGGTCATCTCCTGTGACCAGATACTGGGTGCCCAGATCTCCTCGCGGAAGTGCCGGGCGGTGTGAATCTTGTCCAGATACTGTCCGCCAGGACCAGCCTCCAGAATCGTGTCTAGCCCGATGGTTGCTTCGTCTACGGGGATCTCCTGTGTGAGACGACTCAGGGCATCCATAAACTCGTTGTCCAGCACCATCTGAATAGGTGAGCAGATCTCATCAACCCCGAGCAACCCTACGTCCATCCAGAGACTTCCGCCAGCCATAAGTGTGGGAATGGCCGAGAGCGCCTTCTGTGCTCCGGCTTCCACAGACGGCAACTTGGCATCGCTGAGGCCCGCGTGCCCCGAGAAGGACGCACCATAGTGTCTCGCTAACTGTGCTGTCATCAGATTCGCGATGGCCATTTCGGGACGCCCAAAGGGGCGGATCGTGGTACGCATGTCCATTGGCGCGAGCGAGCATCCCAGGTGCAGGGCCTTCTTGTCGAAGAAGGCCCAATTGAGGATGCACAGGGCCAAATGCTCGGCGAGGTTGAGCGCGACCGCGCCCGCCAACGTCACCGGGGCCGTCGC
>CAZPJP010000109.1:0-1083 GCA_964586915.1 uncultured Anaerolineales bacterium | reverse complement strand
TCCTTGAGTTCGGGCTCCGGCATTCTTTGGGTGATCCAGGTCTGGGCGATCGAGAACAGGTTCGATGTCGTCCAGTAAAGCGCCAGGGCGGCGGCGAAGTTATAGCAGAAGACGAGGAAGATGATCGGCTGGACCAGCGACAGCGTGCCGAGGTTGAGCGCGACGGCGCCCGCAAGGGTCACCGGTGCTGTCGCCCCAAGTGTGGCCATGCTGTGGCCGATCCGCACCTGCAGACCCCGTTCGCGGAAGTAGGCGACCTGATAGGCCTCGTGTCGGCCAAGCTTCAATACAGGGATCAGGTAGACTGTTCCGTTGAAGACCTCGGAAAGCGGTTCGGCACGCTCTGAAGCCGTGATCTCGTAGAGCTCCAGCAGGTAGGGACAGATCTCGTCGATCAAGATGGTTCCCGAGTCGGAGGCGCCGTATTTCCAGCAGTGATAGCGCTCGTAGAGCGGCTGCAGCGGCCCGGGCACTGGAATGCGGGTGCCCAGCATGCTGGCCCCGCTCACCCGCGACAGATGGCGCGCCAAGGCGAAGTAGAGAGCCAAGCGCTCCTCGGTCCAGGGCACGAGCTCGCCGGATTCTGGATCGTGATACAGACCCTCGTAGACGCCGGCGGATCCGTGCACGTGACAGACGGGATTTTCCCAGTCATACTTGGGTGCATCGGCGATGAAACGCTCAACGAAAGATCTGGAGAAGGTCGCCCGCTCCGCATCGTAATCCACCTTGGCGCCACGATCAGCGAGGGCATGGAGCAATTGGCGGTTCTGGATCTCCATCCCCATCCGTTCAAGGATCGCGAGGGCACTGTCGTGGATTAGATTCACATCGGTCGGTGAGAGTAGACTATAGGCGTGACCTACAGCAGACATCAGGTTCTCCTTGACTTGTGTAGGTGGTGACTGGATTAGCCCTTGATACCGGTGAGTGTGATGCCCTCAATGAAGGTGCGCTGCGCAAAGAAGAAGATCAGCAGCGTGGGCAGCGTCACGAGCGTGCTTACAGCCATCAGGTATGGATAGGCGAGCTCCTTGATGCCCACTTGCCTCAGGCTGGCGTTCAATCTCGCAAGACCCATCG
>CAZPJP010000108.1:1262-13155 GCA_964586915.1 uncultured Anaerolineales bacterium | reverse complement strand
CTTGGCTATGGCCCTCCTCCATACCGGAGCCGGTGTGAGCGCCGGGATGCAAGACCAGATAGGGCACCCCAAGCTTCTGACATCGTTGCGCCTCAACGATCAGGCTGTCGACCGAGCTACGATTTAGGGCCGGATCCGGCGAGGCGATGTTAATGAGATAGGACGCATGCGCCACGATCGGGTGAATATCGTGCGAGTCTCGGGCCCTCCTGAACTCGGTTACTGTTCCCGGATCGAGCGGCGGCGTCTGCCACTGGCGGCTGTTCTTTGTCCAGATCTGAAGCGACTCACATCCCACGGACACGCCACGCTCGATCGCGCGGTACAACCCGCCGGCTATGGACTCATGTGCGCCCAGACGTAACACGGTATCGATGGTAAGGTGCGTCGGAACGGAAGGTCCCGGTTCCCGGTATGCGCTAGTCCTCTAAACTCGAGGCCTCTGGGAGGGGACCGGGTCTCGTTGGATTGGGTTCGTTCACGATGCGGTAGCTATGCGTGATGTCCGCCGTCTTCTTGAGCATCCCCTGAACTGAGCAGTACTTCTCCTCCGAGAGCTCAATAGCCCGCGACAACGCCTCCTCGTCGACGCCCTCACCGAAGGCGACGTATGTCAGATGGATCTTGGTGAAGACCTTGGGGTGATCGTCTGCTCGGTCCGCCTCGACCCGCACTTGTAGGTTAGTCATAGGTTGGCGCTTCTTTGCCATAATGGAAGCCACGTCCATCGCTGTACACGCGGCGAGGCCGATGGCGACTAACTCCATAGCTGTGAGACCGGTGTGCGTTCCGTAGGTGCCGCCGGCTGAATCCACGACAATCGCCGGGCTGTTCTCGGTCTCTCCGATCATCCGGAGGCCCGGTCCGGTCCAGGTTACCTGTGCTTTCACGTTGTCCCGCTCCTTAGCCTGTCTAAATGGGTGTGCGTCATCTCTACCCTTGCAGGGGTATGACGCAAATGAACCTCAGCATAGCGTCGCCGGTGTTACGATATCCGTGGACCTCATCTGGTTCGACCAGCAGGAATCGCCCGGGCGCCAGGGCGCCCACCTCACCCTCTGGTTCGGTGACTATGCCGGTTCCCTCGAGAACGTAAATCTCGTGCTCATAGGGGTGGTGGTGTGGATCGAAAATCACGCCAGGATCGAGCTCGATGATGCGCATCGCGAAGCTCGGCGCGCCCTCCTTCTCGTCTATGAGCCACCGGATGCGAATGCCCTCCTGGACCACCTCAGGCGTCACGTTGGCGGCATCGTCAAGCAGCATGATCGTTCTCCTCGGGTGCTGGCGGTCTCTCTACTTCCCCAATGGCGGCTTCCTTGTCGCCTGTCGTGGAAATTCCGAGAAGCGCGTAGACGCCACAAAACCCAGTGATGGCTGTGATCAGGCTGATCAAGCCCAGGACCCCGACGATGATACCGATCACGCCCTGGATGAAGAGGAAGCCCAAGAGCATCGCGTACACACCGAGTATCGTCCGTAGAAGCTGATCCCTATCACCTACGTTTGGTCTCATCGTCTGCCTCCTGACTTACTCAAGGGTCTGAAGGAACTCTCGGATGTCCAGCGCCGCCTTGGTCCCGTCCCCCACCGAGACGGTCAGCTGTGCCGGGTTATCGGCGCGCACATCACCAATCGCGTAAAGGCCGGGGATGCTGGTCCGCATATGGCTATCGCTCTCGATGTAGCCCCATTGGTTGAGCTCCACGAGATCACTGACAAATGAGGTGTAGGGCGTGTACCCTACGTAGATGAAGACTCCGGCGGCAGGAAAGAACTTCTCCTCACCGGTCTCGCGATCGATCGCTACAACACCTGTCACAGTCTTGTCGCCTCGAATCTCGGTGACGCGATGATTGAAGACCATGGTGCTCTTCTCGTGCTGGCTGACGCGGTCCTGCAGAATCTGCTCAGCCCGCGAGTAGGGAAGGAACTCGAGGAAGGTCACCTTGTTGGCATATTCCAAGACCGGCAGCCCCTCCTGCAATCCGGAGTTCCCCGCGCCGATGATGATCAGATCCTTGCCCTTGAAGAGAGGACCGTCACAGGTCGCGCAGTAGGAGACGCCCTTGCCATAGTATTCGTCTTCCCCCGGCACGTTGAGCTTCTTCGGGCGGCTTCCCGTGGCAATCACCACTGTCTTGCCCTGGTAGACGGTGCCGTTATCGGTCTCGACCTCGATCCGCCCCTTCTCCACCGAGTTCACGTTGGTGACTTCCTCAAACTCGACAA
The DNA here is from genome assembly GCA_964586915.1 of uncultured Anaerolineales bacterium. Classification (GTDB taxonomy): domain Bacteria; phylum Chloroflexota; class Anaerolineae; order B4-G1; family SLSP01; genus PWVB01. Next base: position 10,923 of record CAZPJP010000108.1, on the reverse strand, counting down.
TCTCCGCGCCGAAACGCTCCGCCTGGTCGCGAAAGCGTTGCATTAGCTCCATACCATTGATGCCATTGGGAAATCCCGGATAGTTCTCGACCAGATCCGTGGTCGCAGCAAGGCCGCCGGTGGCTTCCCGCTCCAGTACCAACACATCCATCCCGTCGCGGCCGGTGTAGATCGCCGTCGTCAGCCCGGCCGGGCCGCCGCCGATGATAATGACGTCGTGAAGGCCACCTTCAGACGCCTTCTTGGGGCTATCCCCGGTGATTTTGAAGTCAAACATATCATTCACCTCTTCGGATCAAGTAAGTTAGCGCTGTGCGTGAACTTGATTAGTGCTGTGACTATTCTACCCTTGACTGTGGGTTTGGGAAAACTCCAGGGTCCCCGACCCACGCCATCCAAGACCAGGCCTATCCAAGACTAGGCCTAGCCAAGGCTAGGCCCGGCAGAGTCTGCCGGGCCTGACACAATTGCTCGTGAGACAGCGATCAGCGAACTAGGCGACAGCTTTCCGGATGGCGTCCACGACCATGTTAGGTGGTGCGGCACCCTCAATGCGCTCCTCATCATTGATGACGCTGAGCGGCACGCCCATCACATTGTACTTGTTGGCCAAGTCGGGGAATTCGGCCGACTCAATCACGTCGGCATTCACCAGCTCGCTCTCCACCGCCATATCCATCGCCAAGACAGCAGCGCGCGGGCAGTAGGGGCACGTGGGGGTCACGAAGACCTGGAGCTCAACTGGCTTGCTCAGGCTCGCCAGATACTCCTTGACCTCCGAGTCCAACTCAGATGTCCCATCACTGGCTCTCTGGATGCCGTGCAGCAGGGTTGAGAACTCGTAGCCCGAGGGGATGCCGAAGAAACGCAGGCCATAATCGCGTTCACCGGTGATCGCAATCGCCGGCGCACGAGGGATATTCATAGCTTCAGCCTGGTCGGCGTCCTCGTGAATCTCGAATTGCTCGACGGCGACCTTCTCGCTCGTGGCTGCGACCTCGTTGACCAGTTGTACGATCTCGGTGCAGTACTCACAGTTCTGGTCATCGGTAAAGACGGTCAGCTGGACCTCGTGCGGTAGGTCTGAGAGCATGTCCTTCACATTCTGCAGGATTTCATCATTGAGCAAAGCCATCAGTAAAAAACCCCCTTGTATCTGGTTTCGTTTATACAGTCCTGATTTTAGTAGGCTGCTATCTACAATATGATTATAGCAGTGGGGTATCGTCAGTCAAGGCGCTTGGTATGCACTGAGGCGGATCTAAGGCGTTTCTAATGCACGCCCGGGCTGCCTCACAGTCTCTCGATTCGTGAGGCGGTCAGGGATTGCCTCATGGCGGCTTTGTCGTAAACTTAGCGCTTGTGCACGACCTAGTCTTTTTACACGCACCGAGTGTCTACGATTTCAGGGAACGGGCGACCCTATGGGGGCCGATCTCGGATCTGGTGCCTTCAACACCGGTATTCGATATGTACCCCATCGGTTTCGCCACGATGCTGGCGCATCTCCAGAACGCCGGCTATGACGTTCGAATTGCCAACCTGGCCGCGAGAATGGTTCGATCGGCGCGATTCGACCCCGATCGGTTTATCGCCAGCCTGAGTTCACGGGCCTTCGGGATCGACCTTCACTGGCTGCCGCACGCCCACGGGGCGCTTGAGGCGGCAAAACGTGTGAAACAGTATCACCCTGAGTCCTCGGTCATTCTCGGCGGATACTCGGCAAGCTACTTCCACGAGGAGCTGATCCAGCATCCGTCGGTCGACTTCGTGGTGCGGGGCGACTCGGCCGAGGTACCGATGGAGCATCTGATGCGCCACATCGTTGGCGGCACGGACCCCGAGGAGGTCCCCAACCTTACCTGGAAGGATGTGAAGGGCAAGGTGCACCTGAACCCGTTGACGTGCGTGCCTGAGTCGCTGGATCATCTGACGCTCGATTACTACCCGATGGTGCGCTCGGTCATGCGGGAGATCAATCTCCTAAACTACGTCCCGTTCAGCCACTGGCTGGAATATCCGATTATGGCATCGCTTGCGGTGAAAGGGTGCACTCAGAACTGCACGATCTGTGGCGGCTCCGCCGATGCTGCACGCCGGATCTCCAACCGCTCGCGCCCGGCCTATCGATCGCCGGAGCTTCTGGCTGACGACGTGCGTCGGATGGGAGAACTGAGCCGAGCGCCCGTCTTTCTGCTCGGCGACCTCAGGCAGGGTGGCATGGACTACGCGCGCCGCTTTTTGCGGTCCGTACAGGGCTTCGATGGATCGGTCATCGTCGAGTTCTTCTGGCCCGTCGACCGAGCGTTTGCGGAGGCGCTGGCAGCAGCTCTGCCGAACTTCGTCGTGGAGTTCTCGCCAGAATCCCACGATCCCCGGGTGCGTCGCGCTTCGGGCAAGCATTACAGCACCGACGGTATCGCGGAGACGATCGATGCCTGCCTCTCGGTTGGGGCCCGGCGGTTCGACCTCTTCTTTATGATCGGACTCTCCCAGCAGACTCCGGGGTCGGCCCTTGAGACGGTGGAGTACTGCCGGCGATTGCTGACCCGCTTTGAGGATGGTCGCCTGATCCCTTTCACCTCTCCCCTAGCGCCGTTCCTCGATCCCGGCAGTCGCGCCTACGAGCAAGCGGATCGCTACGGCTATCTTCGCCGTGCGTATACCCTGGCGGATCACCGCCGGCTTCTGCTTCAGCCCACCTGGAAGCACATTCTCTCGTACGAGACGCGGTGGATGGACCGCGAGACCTTGGTCGATGTCACCTACGAGGCCGGTCGCCGTCTGAACCATCTCAAGCGAGAAGTCGGGCTCGTGAGCTCGGCCAAGGCTTTGGAGACCGAAGCCCGAATTGCTGAGGCGCGTGTGCTGATGTCGGAGATCGATCAGCGTCTGGCTACGATGGATTCCGCTGGCTTCGACGCGGCACTGCGCGGTCTCAAGTCCCGTATCGATGCGGCCAATACGTCCACTGTGTGTGACAAGTCGGAGCTCGATATGAATGTGGGCATCGTGCCTTTTAAGCTACTGAGCCTGGCGCAGATCGGCCTAGGGTTGAAGGACGCGTCCCCGTTCGGGGGGCCGCGGTCTGGGCACTCTCCCAAGACGGGGAAGAGCCTGACGGGATAGAGGGATCTACGTTTTTGGTTTGGAATGTCCGGCGCATTCCCTGATCCAAAGACACCGTGCCCCTAATGGCACGATGTTGCGCGAGATTCGGCCCTCGGGTACAATCCTGCTATAGGGCACGGCCCCGGTCCGGTACATTGAAGAAGGGCCTCTCCTATCGCTCTTGTTGATCGCCCCGTATCTGTGCAGCTGGCCTTTCTGGTACGTTGTAGGCAAGTAGCGCGGGCGACCCGCGTATTGGGTCAGCGGCCCGAGCACCATGTACCAAGACTGGGTCGCGGGTCCACGCGGGCGACTTCTCGTGAAAAGGAGGACATCATAGGGTATGGATCACTACCAAATTGCTCCGAATAGCGATGTGGACCTAGAGGCTTGGGATCCGCGCGACAAGTCTGCGTTTGACGGCAACAAGAAGGCCGGCAAAGAGGTGCTGCGCATGCTGAACCGCCGGGTGGAATCGCTTCAAGAGGTGCTCTATGCGGAGGGCAAGCACAAGGTGTTGATCGTGCTCCAGGCGATGGACACTGGCGGAAAGGACGGCGTCATTCGCCACGTCTTCGACGGCGTCAATCCACAGGGTGTGAAGGTGGCCAACTTCAAGACACCCACGCCCCGCGAGCTGGCCCACGATTACCTCTGGCGCATACATCCGCACACGCCCGGCCGGGGTGAGATCGTTATCTTCAATCGCAGTCACTATGAGGATGTGTTGGTGGTGCGCGTCCACAATCTCGTGCCACCTGAGGTGTGGGAGCGGCGATACGACCACATCAATGCTTTTGAGCGGATGTTGGTGGATGAGGGCACCACCATCCTCAAATTCTATCTCCACATCAGCAAAGAGGAACAGGCAGAGCGTTTGCAGGCGCGTCTCGATGAGCCGGATAAGCGATGGAAGTTCAGTTTAGGGGATCTTGACGAGCGCCTGCTCTGGGATGAGTATATGGCTGCCTACGAGGCGGTTCTCAGCAGGACGAGCACCGAATGGGCGCCCTGGCACCTCATACCGGCGGACAGGAAATGGTACCGCAATCTGGTGATTGGCACGATACTGGTATCCACGCTGCAGAATCTCGAGATGCGCTATCCGGAACTCGATTACGATCCCGATGTGGTCGAAGTCGTCTAGCTGGCGGAGGTGACGGCATCAGGGACTTACACGTAAGGAGCAGACTATTATGAAAGATCGTAAGCTGTTGATGATCCCGGGACCCATTGAGTTTCAACCGGCCGTGCTGACGGCGCTTGGAGCTCCTACGACGAGCCACATCGCCCCAGATTTCATCGAGGTCTTTGGACAGGCGCTCGAACGGATGCGCGAGGTCTTCCTGGCCCCCGATGGGCAGCCGTTTATCGTCGCCGGGTCGGGTACGTTGGCGATGGACCTAGCCGGCGCGAACCTCGTCGAACCCGGCGACAAGGTTTTGGTGATCAACACAGGCTACTTTGGGGATCGCTACGGCGAGCTGCTCACCCGTTACGGCGCCGAGGTCACCCACATTCGAGCCCCCATAGGCGGGCGTCCTTCCCTGCGGGACGTTGCGTCGGAACTGGACGCAGACGACTACAAGCTGATGACGGTCACGCACGTAGACACCTCCACGGGAGTGGTCACCGATGTCAAAGGACTGGCGGAGCTCGCGCGCTCTCACGATACGCTGATTGTGGTTGATGGTGTCTGTTCCGTCGCCGGTGAGGAGCTGCGGATGCAGGAATGGGGCGTCGACGTGACCTTCACTGCCTCGCAGAAGGCGATCGGAACTCCGCCTGGGCTGGCGCTTTTGGTCGCCAACAAGCGCGCGATGGACGCGTTCTGGGCCCGCAAGACCCCGGTGCGCAACTATTACGCGGATTGGGGTAACTGGCTGCCCATTATGCAGGCTTACGAGGAGCGACGGCCCAGCTACTTTGGCACGCCTGCCGTGAACCTGATCGCCGCGCTGAATGTCAGCCTGGGGTTGATCCTTCAGGAGGGTATGGATGCGTGCTTCCAGCGGCACGAGCTGATCAGCCTGGCGTCCAAGACAGCCATCGAGGCCCTGGGGCTGAATCAGGTGCCGACGTCATCGGAGGTGGCTGCCACCACGATGACGGCGCCGCGCTTCCCGAAGGGTGTTTCGGGGAAGGAGTTGTTGCCGGAGATTAAGGCCGCGGGCGTCGTTGTGGCTGGCGGTCTCCATCCTGAGATCAAGGGTGAGTATTTTCGGATTGGGCATATGGGCGCCGTCTCACAGGGCGACCTCCTGGCAACCATCGGCGCGGTAGAGACGGCCCTGGCTGCCTGCGGCTATGAGTTCCAGAAGGGCGTTGGCGTCGCCGCTGCTATGCAAATCCTCGCCTCCTGACGCGATCCGGCTCTGCGCAGGCCTCCGCCTCCGGGGTCTTTCGGTCCCGGAGGCGCTCTATATCACGCACAGCCCGGTCCGCCGTCGCGTTGCGTTGCGCCGCGATGACGGATACAATCATGACAGATCGCGACATAATCCGATTTCTAAGGGGGAGCAGCTATGGGAAACGTGGCGACACGGCTGATCTCGCTGATTATGCTGATGCAATCCAGGCCTCTCTGGAAAGCGGCGGAGCTTGCCAAAGAGCTTAACGTCTCGGAGCGGACGATCCACCGCTATATGGGTATGCTGGAGGAGATGGGGATCCCGATCTACACAGAGCGGGGACCCTATGGCGGCTTCGCCCTGATGCGGGGTTACAAGCTGCCTCCGCTCATCTTCACCGCTGAGGAGGCGACGGTCCTCTATATGGGTGCCCAGCTCGTCGAGGAGGTGTGGGGGCAAGTCTACCAGGACTCCGTCACGGGGGTCACGGCAAAGCTGGACAACGTGCTCCCCGATGACCTGAGGCGCCAGGTGGCTCAGGTCGAACAGAGCCTTGTGATAGGCGGCCTGGTCGCCCGGGACTATAAGCCCTGGGCGCCGACCCTACAGGTTCTGCGTAAATGCATCCAGACGCGACACTCGGTTCGCATCACCTACCACAGCTTCAAGCTGGAGGAGACCTGCCGCGAGGTCGATCCGTATGCGTTGGCTTTCCGGTGGGGGCTCTGGTACGTCGTAGGATATTGCAAGCTGCGGGATGACCTGAGAACGTTCCGAGTCGATCGCATTCAGCACCTTGAAGCGCTCGACACCCCGTTCGAGGTCCCGGACGACTTCTCCGCTCGCGCCTACGTCGAGCAGTTGATGCGCTTTGAAGACAGATATGTGATCGAGGTCCATATGGATGCACGGGTCGCGCCCCACGTCCGCGAGCGTACCGAGCACTGGCTGGCCCTGGAGGACCACGATGACGGCTCGGTCACCATTCAGCTGCATGCCTCCGATCTGGACTGGGCCACCGGATGGGTCTTGAGCTATGGGGACGCGGCGACGGCGCTCGCGCCGCCGGAGCTTGTGGACCGCGTGCGCGCCGAGGCAGCGGCGATTCTGTCGCGTTACACGTCCTGAGAGGCCCCTTACCGGCTCTGGAAGAGAGCGAGCTTGAAGGCGTCGTCGGCATTTCCGTCCACGTTGTGGAGCCAGGGCGTTTCCGCCACGAGCGGCGTGCACGGTCCATACGTGCAGATATAAACTGACCCTTGTCCCGCTCGACGCCGCAGCCTGCTCAGCACGGCGCGGAGGATGGTGCCGGTGAAGGGTGTAAAGAGGTAGAAGACGTCGCCGCTGCTGTAGTCGACCTCGCGGGCATCCGCGTTGATGAACTGGACGCTTTCGCGAACGTCGCGTCCCAGCTTGCCCGCTTGCGCCCGCGCGTAGCGGCAGAGGACGGTGTCGATCTCGATACCTATGGTCGTGGCGCCCGTCAGAAGGTGCACCAGCACCGGCACCTTGCCCAGACCGGTACCGATGTCGTAGAATTGTACGCCGGGGCCGAGCTCCAGGCGGTCCACCAGCTCCAAGATGACGCTTCCCGGCGTCGCCTGGTAGCTCACCATCTCGGAGGTGAGATCTGCCGTAGGGTCCGGCGCATCATCGGGCAAGAGAAGGCCAATGATCGCGCTGTCGAGGGTGTCAAATCCGAGGTGGCGGTGCTCCCTGTCTCCGGGGCGGTAGGTTGTGTAGGCATTGAGCCGCTCCCGCAGGGCCTGTCCGCGCAGCGTGCCGGCGCGAATCTGCTGGCGCATTCCGTCAAAGATGACACGGTCGATGGCCTCAAGCTCGTCGGTCAGCGCTGTAAGCGCGTGTCGCAGCTCCTCGTAGCCCTCCTCGGCTCCGTAGCGCTGGGCCTCGGCAGTCAGCACCTCCAGAGCGAAGTCGATGTAGTCGAGGGCGTCGATCCGCTCTGCGAGGTTCTCCGGCTGACGAAGTGTCGGATCGTCGAGCATCGCGGTGCAGACGGCGACGAGGGCGTTGATGTCCACAGGTTGACTATTGAGCTGGACTTGCGAAGAGCGTTAGCTGCGTCGCTTCAATGGGCTGATAGGGCGTGACGCGGGTCTCGAAGCCGTATCGCGCCTGCAGGCGCTCGAGCAGCGCGTGCAGCTTCCCGGCATTCGGCGAATCGCAACTGTAGCGGTCGCCGTAAGGGCGCTCGTAGGTCTGTCGCAGGCCGGGAAATAGGCCGTCGAGCTGTGTGTAGAAGTAGGCGCGCTGGCGGTTACGCATCGACATACCGAACCAGGGAACGACGTGGCTCGCGCCGGCTGCCATAGCGCGTTCCACAATAGCGGTGACGTTCTCCGGCGTGTCCTCGATGAAGGGCAGCACCGGCATCAGCATAACGCCGGTCTCAATGCCGGCCTCGGCCATCGCCCGCATCGCCGCGAATCGCCGGGACGAGGGTGGGGCGCCGGGCTCCAGCTTCCGTGCTAGCTCGTCGTCGGCGGCGGTGATGGTGAAGCTCACCACCGCCCGGGCGCGCCGGTGGATCTCCTGGAATATGGCAACGTCCCGCAGCGGGAGGTCGCTCTTGGTAAGCACGTGGACGGGGAAGCCGAACTCGGCGATGACCTCCATTGCTCGCCGCGTCAGCCGGATCTCGCGCTCCAGCGGCATATAGCAGTCGTTCATCGAGCCCAGCGCGATCAGGCCCTTGATCCGCTTGCGCGAGAGCTCGTCGCGCAGCAGGTCGATGGCGTTGACCTTGACCAGCACCTCACCATCGAAGTCCTCGATTTGGTAGCACTCCGAGCGACTGTCGCAGTAAATGCATCGATGCTGGCAGCCTCGGTAGAGGTTCATGTTGTAGCGGCACCCGAAGATCGTGTCCGGGTGCGCCGTGCTGCTCAGCAGCGTCTTGGCATGAATCTCTCTGTACGGATGTCGGTTGTTCATTGGCACAGGCCGTTGCCACTCGCACGGCGGCAGCGCCTGTGTAGAAGCGTCGCTGCCATTCGCCGGTGCTGTAGTAGAGCCAGATCCCACTCCTGGATTCTACCATAAACCCGTGATCGAACACGAAGTGGTCCAGAATCGGGGCGTGTTTCGCGTTGGGGGCGGCTTGTCGATCAGGCCCAGTACAAGCCGGGGTGGGCTTGACTTTGCCCAACGCGGAACACGCCTTCGCAGTTTTGGCCCGCTTTGGGGCCAAGCGAATATCAGATGCGTTGGGCCAAAACTGCCCGCTCTGGCCCCAGAGATGAAATGCACTCCAGAGTCGCGGGCAGATTGGCGTGGCGCAGGTGGGCCAGAATCCTCGCTTCACGGTTGTACTGATCTCACGAGCCTGCCTCAAAGCTCTAATTAACCTTCAGGGCTACGGGGCGATCCGGCGAGAGGTCCCAAGCGCGATAGACCGCGCCCATTCCCCCCTGACCTAACCGTAGCCCTTCGGTAACATTACCTATTGGTTCAGATGACCCACCGTGATCGGATGGCAGAAGCGATCACGGAGGAAACATGGAACAGAATGCAATAGAACGTCTACAAGCTAAGTCTCCTGAAGAAGCGATCATTGAACAGATCAGTCGCGACTTTAACCTGGCCCCCTTTATGGCCAGGACTCAATTCGAGCAGATGCGCCGCTACTCTGAGCAGTACTTGGGGCTCTCCCGCGATGTTGGACAGCTGACTTTTTTGGCGGTCAGCGCTGACACGGCGCCCGTAGCCGCGCCCGCGGAGCTCCGCCTTGACCCACATCAGGTTCACGTAGAGCCAGCCGTAGTGCGTCGCCCGGATCACGCCGCCCACGATCTCGTCTTCAGGGTTGCGCAGGACGAAGCAGACGGGCTGGTCACTGTCGTCCCCCGCTTGCGCTTCGTTGTACGCCCCGACGCCGCCCCCGATGGCCCCCACTCGGCCCGACCAGGTCGCTCGACGTAGGCGATGGTATGCGCTTCATCCATAGGATGTCCCTCCATTCCTGGCATGTGAATGTGGCTCGACCGAGCGCACACAAAACCCACAGCACCGCTGTGGGCGCCGGGAGCACTCTACACTAATAGGCAGAGGCGTGGGAGGTCAATCCGGCCCGCCCCCAAGATGAAGTTCGCCCTCGTGCCAGAAGCCCTTGACATCCGCGCCTTCCGGTAACATGATTAGTTACCAGCCTCTTGGGCACTGGGAAGTCCGCCTCGGGA
>CAZPJP010000108.1:0-1162 GCA_964586915.1 uncultured Anaerolineales bacterium | reverse complement strand
CCGACCCAGGCACCGCCTTTACCTATCAGGGCCACCTCACCGACGGTGAGATACCGGCCAACGGCTCCTACGACCTGGCCTTTGCGCTCTACGATGATCCAGTGGGAGGCAGCCAGGTCGGCGGCACCGTCTCCCGTACACTCATCATCACCGAGGGCCTGTTCACCGTCGACCTGGACTTTGGCAGTGTGTTCGACGGCACGCCGCTTTGGCTGGAGGTCAGCGTCCGCCCTGCAAGCGAAATGCAACCCGTCACCCGCTTGCTTCCTCGTCAGCGCCTGACCCCTGTTCCCTTCTCCGCCTTTGCCAGCGTGGCCGCCAGCGCTCCGTGGGCCGGCCTGACCGATCTTCCGCCCGGCTTTGCCGACAATGTCGACGACGACACGACCTACCTAGCAGGAACGGGCCTCGACCTGGATGTCGCCACCTTTGCCATTTCTCCCTCCTACCAACTGCCCCAGACCTGCGCCCTAGACCAGACCGTCAAGTGGAACGGAAGCACCTGGGCCTGTGGCACCGACGACCTGGGCGAGGGCGGATCCGCCTGGCTGCTCACGGGCAACGTAGGGACCTCGCCTATCACCAACTATCTGGGGACGGCGGACAACCGGGCTCTGGAACTCCGCGTAAACAGCGCCCGTGTCCTGCGTCTCGAGCCCAGCGGGACGAGCCCCAACATCCTCGGCGGCTACAGCGGCAACACCGTCGGGCTGAGCGTCGAAGGCGCCACCATCGGCGGCGGCGGCCGTGACCTGGCCGTCAACCAGGTGACGGGCGACTTCGGGACCATCTCCGGCGGGGCAGGCAACATCGCCAGCGGCTACGCTGCCACCATCGGCGGCGGCGAAAACCTCACGACCAGCGATCCTTACGCTACGGCGGCGGGGGGTTTGAGCAATAACGCCAGCGGCTACGCAGCCACCATCGCGGGTGGGTCTTCCAACGAGGCCAGCGCGGACTATGCCACCCTCGGCGGGGGATACGCTAACCAGGCTGCAGGGCCGTTCGCTGCCGTCGGGGGCGGAGCGACAAACGTGGTGACGGCGAGCTATGGCACCATCCCTGGAGGCCAGTACAATGCCATCAGCGCAGCCTACGGCACCATCGCCGGCGGCGGGCCTGCAGACCTCGGCAACCCGACCACCAGCGGTAACCGGGTGTT
>CAZPJP010000107.1:7048-13237 GCA_964586915.1 uncultured Anaerolineales bacterium | reverse complement strand
GCGGGCAAGACGCGGAATCGTTCACGGAGCTGATCGTGAGGCTGGTCGCTGTAGACGGCTCGTCCGGCTATCACAGCTTCCTCAACAAGCGTCATGAGGGATTCGGCGAGCTGGCCTCCACTGCCGTGGGGCGTGGCCTCCTTGATCTCGATCTGGGGACGCATTCCCTCAACGTGCGCCATGTAGTAGGTAGTATAGAGTGCGCGCCAGTCAAGAAGCAGGAGCGCGCCATCCGGTAACAGCAGTAGACGCAGGGTCGCAACCTGTCGGGGCTCCTCAGGCTCATCGACCGGATAGACGTAGTATTCCTCGCTAAAGCTCGCCACGCCTGTTTTGACCGCCTCCCACCGTGTCGCGACGTAGGGACCGACCATGGTGCCGACCAAAAAGAGCGTAGCCAGCACGCCATACGCGAGGCGCTCGCTCCGTCGCTCCCCCGAGACGGCAAGGACCCACCTCAGCACCTGCCCTGCGCCAACCCCAGCTGCAACGGCAAGAAGCACGTAGGTTGGGAGAAAGAAGATATACCAGTCGGGTGGATCATAGTTGAGAGTGGCTACCAGCATGAAGGCGAAACTGCCTACCAGGAACCAGCCAAGCGGAGGACGGGCTCTTATGGCCTGGACGGTGCCCAGCAGTGCGCACGCCACCGTCACCCAGGTGAACTCGTCTTCTAGCAACCGCTGAACGTAGTCGCCGGCTGCGGCCCACATACCTGTGGCCCACGAGGGTGTATCACCGGGGAACATCGCATCACGCCACTGAAGCCCGCTCACGGTGATCCAGAAGCGCCTTACGGGGCTGTCGAGGTCTGTCGGCGTGAGGCCCCACACGGAGCGTGAAGGCCGGATGGTCACGTTGATGAAGCTGCTGGATGGATTGTGGGCATCGATCAGCACAAAAGTGCCCACGAAGAGCACCAGCCCGAGGAGACCGCCACCGAGCGCGATGCCAAGGTTGCGCCAAGAGTACCGCGATCGACCGCGGAGCACGGTGTGGAGAATGAAAACGGCTGCCGGTGGAATGAGAAGCCCCACTGAGGCATGGATCCCGAGCCCGGCCCCCAGCAGCAGACAGGCTGAGCCGAGCGCGAGGTTCCTGCGGTCGGGGTCGCCGTGCCATTGCCACAACAGAAGCAGCACAATAACGGAGCATGCGGTGGCAGGCGTATAGACCTCGGCAATGATCGCCTGTGACCAGAACGTATAAGACAAGGTCAACGCGAGAGCGCCAATGAGCGCGCCGATGCGGCTGGACGTCAGATGGCGCGCCATAAGGTAGACGCCACTGACCGTTATCGCCGCCGTCACCGCCGAAAAAAGGCTCACACGCCAGGCTGGCGTCCCGACCGGCAGAAATCCCGCGATCCGCGCCAGCAGGAGGTAGATGGGATAGCCGGTAGAATGCGTCATACCGAGGGTGTAAGCGAGCGTCTGAAACTCGGCGCTGTCGCCGTAGAGCAGGTCAGGCGCCAGGGTCCGGATGAATATCGCAATAGCGCCGAGACCGGTTAGCATCGCTATGAGGTAGTCTGTCGTATCGCCGTGGCGGCCCGAGGTTTCTTGCACGGTGCTAGTCATAGGCTGATCTGAGCTCGAGATGGCTGTTCGCACCGGCGCGGTTTGAGTGCGAAGGGGTAAGTTCCGTGTCCATCGGGATCCGATGACGGGATATGCCCTCAGGCTTTTGCAACCGACGGCTGCTTGCAGCAGCGGTTGATTCGATGTGAAGGGGTGGATCATCCCCCACTGAACGACACGATCGTGATAGCGGACTCGATGCCGCATCTACCCAAAAAGCGACGATCAGAAACATGCTTCTGTGTCCTCCGATCCTACAGTACACCATACTTGTCGTAGACTTCGCGCAGGCTCTTGCCCTGGAGAAGCTCTGTTCGCGAGCTCGATTCCTTGCCGACCTTCTCCTGCGCGAGACGCAGCACCTCCCCCTCGACGTCCTGCGGGATGACGACGATGCCATCATAGTCCGCGAAGATGAGGTCCCCGGGATTCACCAGTACGTCTCCACAGCGAATGGGGACGTCATAGGCCATCACTTTGCCGCGGCCCATCGAGTCGAGGGGACGGATGCCCGCATAGTAGACGGCGAAACCCATCTCAATGATCCGCACACAATCACGGATCTGGCTGTCATAGACGCAGCCAGCGACGCCCTTCTGCTTGGCGAGGGTCGACATCAATTCCCCCCACGGCGCGTTGGTGCCGCTGAAGTCGGTGGAGTGGACGACGACATCGCCAGCCCTCAATGAGTCCATGGCCTCGATCTCCATCCCATAGGGATCGTCCGTGTTGACGTAGTCGATCTGCATCCACTTGAAGGTCCGAGCGCGTCCTACGAAGCCACAGTGGTGGATGTCGGGCAGGAGGGGGCGGAGACGTTGGTGCATCGCCTGCTCTCGGTGGCCCAATGCGTCGAGGACGTCGCAGATGGCGGCTACATAGAGGCTCTGCCTCACGAGTTGGAAGACCTCCTGATCGCTCTCATTCATCGATGTCACGCTCCATATCTAGAGACGGCTTCAGGCTTCGACTCCCAGGAGACTCAGTGCGTCCCGGGTCAGGATCCCCTCGATTGTCTCCGGTGAGACCTCGGGAAGGCCGCTGTTGCCTATAATGTGATTGATGTTTCGCAGGCCTTCGATGGATTCCCGAGCGCCGGCAAACGGATAGTCAGTGCCAAAGAGCAGTTTGTGTGTGACTTTGTACTCCTGCGCTGTGATGAGCATGTTATAGAATTGCCAAGGACGGTAGAACAATGCTGACACATCGGCATACACGTGAGGGTGCTTTCGAATCACCGCCAGGCACTCTCCGTAGAAGGGATGGCCCAGATGCGCTAGGACGATCCGGAGCTCCGGATGGCGGATGGCAACCTCGTCCAAGAGCCACGGACGGCTCACACCTAAGGGGGCTGCCCGATTGAAGGTCGTGCCGGTGTGGAAAAGGATCGGCACGCCGCGGTCCTGGCAGTAAGTGTAGACCGGAGTGCAACGGTCGTCGCGGGGATCGAACCCCGCATAGATCGGGCCGAGCTTCAGGCCTTGTAGGCCCAAGTCCTCGATGGCGTGTATCAGCTCGTCCATATAGCCCGGCTGGGTTGGATCGCAAGAGGCGAAACCGACGAGTTTGTTAGGGGCATGCGTCACAAAGTCGGCGATGAAGGCATCCGGCACCCAGTAGCCGGTGAGGCGCGCTTTGAGACCGAAGACCACGACGCGGTCGAAGGGCTCCATATCCTCAAGGAATGGTTGGGGTCGCACGGTCAGGCTAAGCGGCTGACCACGCGAGAGGTCAGCCTCACGGACCGTCGTGGGGTCGAAGTGCTGGTCCTGATCCCATGCGTGGCTGTGAATATTGTGCACTGTGTTCTCATCCTATCTTGCTGTCCCTGCGCTTCGAGGTCAGCCAGTCAGCGGCTTGCATTGTGTTTGAGCCTTATGGTATCGCGAGACCAGATGAGGCCGCGCGTTTGTGTAATCCCGCTCCATTATGGGTGCGAGCAGCCTGTCTGTCAAAAGCAAGTGTATCGGGGTCGCTGAGGGTTGACAAAAAGGTTCTGTTGGTATATGATGGAATCGATTCCATATGAAATCGATTCCAGTGAGAGAGAAGCCCTAATGCCAACGATATACGACGTTGCCCAACACGCTGGTGTGGCGCCCGCGACCGTTTCGCGCGTGATCAATGATTCGGGCTATGTGAGCGCCGAGACGCGTGAACGGGTGGAGGAGGCCATCGCAGAACTGGGCTACAGTCCCAACCGATTGGCGCGTGGGCTGCGTTCGAAACAGACTCAGACCCTCGGCCTTGTGCTCTCGGACATCACCAATCCCTTCTGGACGACGGTGGCGCGCGGGGTGGAGGATGCAGCTAGTCGTGCGAACTTCAGCGTGATTCTCTGTAATACGGACGAGTCGGAAGCCAAGCAGATGCAGTATCTGAACCTGCTTCTGGAGAAACAAGTGGATGGCTTTGTGCTCGTCCCTGCGACGACTGAGGTCGATTCTCTTTCACCCGTGTATGAGCGCGATGTGCCGTTTGTGGTTGTGGACCGGAAGGTCCCCGTCTCTGTGGACACGGTAAGGTGTGACTCCGTCGGCGGCGCCTATGAACTGGTGAAGTATCTGCTTGGCCTTGGTCATCGGCGTATCGCGGTGCTTAGCGGGTCCAAGGACGTTTCCACTGCCACCGATCGTGTGGAGGGCTACCGCCGTGCACTGAGTGAGGCCGGCGTCGAGGTGGATGACTCGCTTATCCTCTATCGCTCCTTTACCCACGACGCAGGCTATGAGATGACACGTCACTGTCTGTCCATGTCCCCCCAGCCCACGGCGCTCTTTGCTGTGAACAACTTCATTGCCATTGGAGCACTGCGGGCCCTAAAAGATGCCGGGCTGCGGGTGCCCGAGGACATCAGCGTGGTGGGTTTTGACGACCTGCCGCCGCGTCTGATCATACAACCGTCCTTGACGGTGGTGGTGCAACCGGCGTATGAGATCGGGGCGCGAGCGACAGAATTGCTGCTTCAACGGCTCTCCGGCGATACACCCGAGGAATGCCAGGAGATCATTCTGCCCACCGAGCTGATCATCCGCAGTTCTGCAGCGCCTACCAATACGTCGACCCTATCTATGGAACAGGTCCGACATCATGGGGCCGATGGGGTAGGCCCAGCAAAATAGACGCCGCGATTCTATCTGTCCTCGCTGAGGAGAGGCGTCTTGAGGGTGCATCCCAGAAGACAGCAGGTATCCACAATACTCACAAAGGAGGAACATCAAATGGAGACGTATGAGCCTAACTGGGAGTCATTGACGAAGTACTCTGTACCGACGTGGTTCAAGGATGCCAAGCTCGGCATCTTCATCCACTGGGGCGTCTATGCCGTCCCGGCCTTCGAGAACGAATGGTACCCTCGGTTTATGTACCTGGACGAATTCATCGATCGGAAGGGGGCCAACTTCTTCGAGCATCACGTCGAGCATTGGGGACATCCGTCCGAGTTCGGTTATAAGGACTTCATCCCGATGTTCAAGGCGGAAAAGTGGGATCCCGAGGCGTGGGTGGCGCTCTTTGAGGAAGCCGGCGCCAAGTACGTTGTTCCCGTCGCGGAGCATCACGATGGCTTTCCCATGTACGATTGCTCCTTCACGAACTACAATGCAGCACAGATGGGGCCATGCCGTGACATCGTCGCGGAACTGGGCGAGGCGACCCGCGAGGCGGGCCTGAGGTTCGGTGTATCCTCACATCGCGCGTTCAACGCGCGCTACTACACGTTTGCCGACGACTTCGACACGACGAACCCGGATTACCACAAGCTCTATGGGATTCCCAGGAAGCCTGAGGAGCCTGTAAGTTACAGTTTTGTGCTCGACTGGTATGCGCGGACCCGCGAGCTGGTTGACAAGTTCTCTCCCGATGTCCTGTGGTTTGACTTTGGGTGGCATCGGGATGAGTTCGAACCCTGGCGCCCGCAAGTGGTTGCGTACTACTACAATCACGCTCTGAAGTACGGGTATGAGCCGGTCCTCCAGTACAAGGACAAGATCCCGGACGAGGTTGCTGTGCTCGACGTCGAACGGGGCAAGCTCGATGATATCCGTGAGCACTATTGGCAGACTGATACTTCGGTCAGCTACAAGTCCTGGTGTTATATCGAGAACGATGAGTTCAAGAGTACCACGGTGTTGGTGCACGACCTCGTGGACATTGTGAGCAAGAACGGCAACTTGCTGATCAATGTCGGGCCAAAGCCTGATGGAACCTTACCGCCGGAGGTGGAGGAACGGCTTCGTGGTCTCGGCGCCTGGCTGAAGGTCAACGGCGAGGCTATCTACGAGACGCGCCATTGGGTCACGTATGGTGAGGGGCCGACCGGTATTCCGAAGGCATTCCGGGAGCGCGATCAGGCGGCGTTCACGCCCGAGGACGTGCGCTACACGCAGAAGGGCAATACGCTCTATGCCACGTTGATGGGATGGCCCGGCGAACGAGCCGTTCTCCACACGCTGGCAGAAGAGGGGCCCGTTGCGGCGGACGAGATTGCGGATGTCACGATGCTGGGCGCGGAAGGCAGCTTGTCCTGGTCGCAGAGCGCCTCGGGTCTGACGGTGCAGTTGCCAGCCGAGCGTCCGTGCGATCATGCTTACGTGCTATCCATCACGCT
>CAZPJP010000107.1:0-6948 GCA_964586915.1 uncultured Anaerolineales bacterium | reverse complement strand
GAAGAGGAGCGAAACTTATGCAACAGAACGAGACAGCTGCTACGATGCTGGACAAGGACGATCTCATCGTCATAACGGGTGCAGGGGGCTTTATCGCTGGCGCGCTGACCCGCTACTTCCACGATCAGGGATTTGTGAATATCCGGGCCGTGGATAAGAAACCCCTGCCTGAATGGTACCAGCGCGTGCCAGGGGTCGAGAGTCTGAGCATGGACTTGAGCGACCCTGAGAACTGTGAGCGAACGGTCGAGGGCGCTAAGGAAGTCTACAATTTGGCCGCCGATATGGGGGGAATGGGCTTCATCGAGCGATTCCGGGTCGAGTGCCTGCGGAGTATCCTGATCAATACGCACATGATCGAAGCGGCGTACCGCGCCGGGGCCGATCGATACTTCTTCTCCTCCTCGGCGTGCGCCTACAACACGGAGCTACAGAAAGATCCCAACGTCCGCGCCCTCAAGGAGTCCGACGCCTATCCGGCTATGGCCGAGCGGGGATATGGCTGGGAGAAGCTAATGTCGGAGATGTTCTGTCAGGAGTATTGGGCGGAGCGCAATCTCAAGACGTTTATCGCTCGCTTCCATAACGTGTACGGGCCGTACGGAACCTGGGATGGGGGCCGTGAGAAGGCGCCAGCGGCGTTGAGCCGCAAGGTGATCGAGGCCAAAGATACTGGTGATCTGGAGATGACAATCTGGGGGGATGGCAACCAGACCCGGAGCTTTATGTACATCGACGACTGCGTGAAGGGCATCGATATGATCACGCATTGCGATGATCTGATCGCGACACCGATCAACCTGGGGTCGAGTCATCTGATCTCGATCAATGACCTCGTCAGTCTGATCGAGGATATCGCCGGGATCGAGCTCGAGCGTCACTACGATCTCGACGCGCCCACCGGTGTAGCCGGGCGCAACAGCGACAACACCTTTATCCTGGAGGTGCTCGGCTGGGAGCCCAACACGCCGCTCCGGGAGGGGATGGAGAAGACCTACGCCTGGATCGAGCAGCAGTACTACGATCGTAAGGCCGGAGAGTACACGCCCGCCGGCCATCCTGATTTCTAGGCGGATATCCCAGGCAGTCTCAAGGCAGTATAAGTTGGGTAGCGCGGGCTCGCAGGGCGACGCCATCAGAGTTTGCCCTGCGAGCCCTGCATGATGACTGGAGATGCTATGGAAATGCCTAAGCAGACACCCAAGAAAAGCGTTGCAGATATCACCCAGGTCATCGGCGGACTTCCATATCGGATGGCGTTTGCCGGTGGATGGATCGATCAGCCCTACGTCTCGCAACACAACCCCAGCCCTCCCGGATCGATGGTCGTGGTGGCGATCGAGCCGGTGTGCCGGTTTATGGACCGCGCTGGGATGGGCACCAGCACGCGCCGCATCGCGCAGAGGCTATGGGGAGATCGGTTCCCCCCGCGCGCGCCGATGGCGCTGGTGCGCGAGCTCTATGAGGAGGAGAATCGGGGGAAGGACGATCCTTCCGGATCTCAGGACATGGCCGGTCTAGTCTACCCTGGTGTGAACCGTCTGGACTATGATTACGCACATGAGGGCGGCTATTTCCCGGTGCACGTAGAGTCGAATAACGACCCGGCGGTGGCGCGCTGGCTGGAGTCGGTCATCTATATGGTGCCGATCCTGCAGCGGCCTGATGGCTACAATCCTCTAGGCATTCAGAACTTCGACCCGGTTTGGGTGCAGCGGCTGGGCCAGACGGGTAAGGACTGCTACGATGCCATTGTCAACAAGGACATTCAGGGTCTGGCTGATGCGATGAATGCGTGCATGGTCTGCTGGGAGACCATCCTGCCCCATACGGTTCGCCACCCGACGATCAAGATCGATCTGCTGGATATCCTAGCGCACTACCAAACGCGTTACCGGGGGGCGATGTATTCGGGTTGCGGCGGCGGGTATGTCTACGTTGTGTCGGATGAACCTGTTCCCGGCGGATTTCAGGTTCGCGTGCGAACAGCTGATTAAGAATAGAGACCAAGCGAGAGACTGATGACAAAGGTTGTCGTGTCGGGGAGTTTCGATGACCTCAGAGCGCACGAGATGCGGTTCTTGGATGAGGCCTCGAGGCTGGGCGATCTCTACGTGCTGATGTGGTCAGATGCAGTCGTCAAATCGATCGAGGGCTCCTTGCCCGAGTTCCCGGAAGCTGAGCGCGCGTACTTTCTACGGGCGGTGCGGTATGTGTCACAGCTGATCAAGGTCGATGCGCTGGCCTCCTCAGACGTGCTACCCGACGTCGCCGGTCTCGAGCCCGATCTGTGGGTCGTGGACGGGAGTAGCGCTCACGGGCAAGACCAGGATACAACAGCCAAGCGCCGGTTCTGCGCGTCGCGGGGCATCCGGTATCGTGTGTTGAGAGACACGGACCTCGCGGGATTTCCCACGCTTCCCAAAAACATATATGAGCAGCCGACGGACAACAAGAAGGTCATCGTCACTGGCTGCTATGATTGGCTGCACTCCGGGCATATTCGGTTCTTTGAGGAAGCATCGGCGTATGGAGACCTATATGTCGCTGTGGGCAATGATGCCAATGTGGCTGAGCTCAAGGGCGAGGGTCACCCGATGTTCCCAGAGGAATTGCGTCGCTATATGGTGCAGTCCATCCGGTACGTGACCCAAGCGGTGATCACGAAGGGGATGGGCTGGATGGATGCGGCGCCGAACATTGCCGAGATTCAGCCGGACATCTATCTGGTCAATGAGGATGGCGACAAACCCGAGAAGCGCGCCTTCTGTGAGGAGCACGGACTCGAATACGTGGTTCTGAAGCGCGAGCCGAAGGAGGGCCTGACGCGCAGATCTAGCACCGATCTACGGGGGTTCTGATCAAGGCCTAGACTACCGATATCCTGGCTGCCTACGCGTGACTGCTCACGCGCGGTTGTTTACGCGTGGCAGTCACGTTTGCGGTTCTGAGCGAAAGCCGCTATCATAACCCGTGAGCTTTCGCGGTTACTTCCTTCCAGTCTGATTGTGAAGAGAGGAAGGCAGGTGGATGACAGCAGATACGGTAGGGCAGCCCTCCTTTCGATTGAACGCTCTCCCTCGGGGCGTCATCCAGGATAGATGCTATCTCCTGGACGTGTGGGAGCCCTTGGCATCAGTCTGTGGCTCTGTGACTGTGCTGGGGCTCCAGTGACCCGTCAAGGTGGAGGCATGCTCGAGTCCGAGGTTGTGCTCCAGGGCCGCTATCGAATCCACAGCCGGATCGGCGGAGGCGGTATGGGCACCGTCTATCTGGCCGAGGATAGCCGTCTGCGAGGGCGCCGATGTGCGATCAAGGAGATGTCCCCGGCGGAGCTTGCCCCTCAAGATCGCAACTGGTCCATCGAGGCCTTCCGCCAGGAGGCGCAGATGCTTGCGCGCCTCAGCCATCCCGGCCTCACCAGTGTTACTGATTTCTTCCCCGATCAGGGAAACTGGTACCTGGTCATGGACTATGTCGAAGGTGAGACCCTTGCCGCCAGACTTGCGCGGGCGCCCGGGGGGCGTTTTGATCTGGACGAGGCGCTGCGCATCGTTCGCCAACTCCTGGGTGTACTGGCGTATCTGCACGATCAACCCTCCCAGGTCATCTTTCGCGACCTCAAGCCCAGCAACGTGATGTGTACGCCGGAGGGTCAGATCAAGCTGATCGACTTCGGCATCGCGAGGTTCTTCAAACCGGGCAAAGCCCAGGATACACTGTTCCTGGGGAGCCCAGGATATGCTGCTCCGGAGCAATACGGGGGGATGGGCCAGAGCGATCCACGAACCGATATCTACAGCCTGGGTGTCGTGCTGTTGCATATGGTGACGGGTTACGATCCTACGACCTCCGTAACGCCTTTCCCAATTCCAGATCCTCGTACGCTGATGCCTACGATGCCGGATAGGATAGCTGAGGTGATCGCGAAGGCCACGCAGTTGAGGCCTGAGCTGCGCTACGCTAGTGTTGAGGAGATGCGTGAGGCCCTCTTTGCCGGCTCGGGCCCCCCAACGAGCGGCTCGGGGACGCACGTGATGTCCAGGCCGCTGAGCGAGCCCGAGGGCAAGAAGGCCGGACTTCGTGGCAGCGGGATTTGGCTTGGCGTCGGTGTCGCCGTTCTATTACTGGCAGCGTGTGGCGGGACGAGCCTGCTTGCATTGTCGCAAGGCCTGATCAAGCTGCCGGGCTTGACAGAAGGCGCGTCGGTTACTCCCTCGACCGAGCTCACGGCTACGCCCTCGCTGACTCCGTTCGTCGACGGTATGAGTGCGCAGGTCGAGGCAGCCGACGTTACGATGGCGCCAGGGGATGTGCTGACGCCTGAGGCCAGCGCGGAGTCGCGAGCCGCAACGCCGACTCTCACGGTGGCGCCCAGTCCCACAACGACACCAACACCACGACCGCTACGTATCGCCTACGTTCGTGGGAGCGTGGGGAATACGGACATTTACGTGGCCAATGAAGATGGTCGAGGTGCACGATGCGTGGCCTGCGAACCGTGCGATGAGGCCGAGCCGGCATGGTCCACCGATGGGGACCGGCTGGTCTACCAGTCCGATTGTGCGGGTAGTTACGATATCTGGATCGTGCCAGCGACAGGTGGCGCGCCGACGCGCTTGACACACACCGATGATATCGACGAGCGGGAGCCGGACTGGGCCCCTGACGGGACACAGCTTGCCTATCGTGCGGCGCCTCTGGGACTTGCGCGAAACGAGGACAGCGAGCTTTATCTGATGGAGCGCGATGGATCCGGCAGAGAGGGACTGGGAGTCGTGGGACGTTCTCCTGTCTGGTCGCCGGACGGCAACGGGCTCGTTTTTATGTCAGAACGCACCGGTAGCTGGCAGGTCTACGTTCACGATCTCGTGAGCGGGCAGACGCGGAAGCTCACGAACTGCACGGCTAACTGCCGATGGCCAGCCTGGTCTCGGGACGGTCGCGCGGTTGTCTACCACTCGACCACGGGACCGGGTAGTGTGACCGCCGATACGATTTGGATGGTCTCCTTGGATGGGAGCACACCGACCCAGTTAGTGAGTGGGGGGCACGCCGGCCGTCCTACCTGGTCAGGATCGATGGAGTCCACAGGAGGGGGCGTTATCGCCTTCAACTCCGATCGCGGAATCGAGATCGTGACAGCACAGGGAGAGAACCGGCGCGTGCTGATTCAAGACGATGAGAGCTGGGCGCCGGTGTGGTCGCCGTAGGCCCGGGTCTCGAGCTGGAGAGCGGTTGCATATACACTCGGTAGCTATCGGAGTGATCAGACAAGACTACGTCCGATGGCGTGAGGGCGCTGGCTTCTGGCACGCCAGTCGCCGGCGAAAGTGCTGTGCAGAGTAGTTGAACGCGTTCACATAGGGAGGAGCGGAGCGCCGATGAAGAATGTCCAGAAGAGAGAGATTATGGTTGGGCTGCTGATCGGCCTGGCTATTGGCGTGCCGGCCTTGATCCTGGCGCTGCTTCTGTCGCGTCCCGGGTCAGAGTCGCTGGCTGAACCGACCTCATTGGTCCCCACCGTCGAGATCGAGATGCCGCCGACCTTGACAGCTGCCCCTGTAGCGACTGACACGTTAGTCGATGCTCCATCACCCACCGTGGCTGCGCCCACGCCCAGCCCACAACCTGCCCGGCTGATCACCTACACTGTTCAGACGAACGATGTCCTCGGGGCGATCGCTCTCGAGTATGATGTGTCTGTCGAAGCGATTATGGAAGCGAGTGACCTCGAGGATGCCGATTTCATAAGGGCGGGCGATGTCCTTACGATTCCCATCGCTGGCGAGACAGCGACCCTCACCGAGGCCGAAGCTACTGCCACGATATCCGCGACGACACAGGCAGCGCCTGTGGATCTCACTGGCTTGGATGAAGCGCTGTTAGCAGCCGGCTACCCCGCTTCGCTGGAGGGCGACCTCAGCACTGCCTATCCGGAGACCCTGAAAACGACGCGATATGCGGTGCATTACACCCCGGATACGTATCCCGAGGCCGACCTGGAGACTGTGCAAACGATCCTGGACCGTGCTCTGGCCCACATCGAGGATCTGCTAGAGAGTGAGATCGACGGCACCTTTGACGTCTATGTGCCTGGCTCCATCTTCGGACCGCCCAACTACGCCTTGCGCGGAAGGAGTTTCTCGGCGGCCCGCCGGTTCTACTTTTTGCATGATGGCACGGGCAACGCGGCGGATCAGCAGTATATCGCAACGCACGAGATGACACATCTCTTTACCTGGAATGTCTTCGGGCGACCGGTTTCAGCGATGTTGAGCGAAGGGGTAGCAGTCTATGCGGGTATGATGGCGATTGACGACTCGGCGCACGTGCCGCTCCAGGCCTTTTGCCGTGCCTATGCCGCTGCTGATGCATTGCCCAGCGTCTCGTCGTCTTTGCGCTTCGATGGGCACATTCGCGATCTGCCGAACTACTACACGGCCGGCTGTTTCGTGCAGTACCTGATCGAGTCCTACGGGCCGAGCCTGTTTGGGGATCTTTACCCGACGGGGAACTACCTCGGGATCTACGGTAAGTCACTGCCAGCTCTGGAATCGGAGTGGAAAGCGGAGCTGCTGGCTGGCGAAGATGAAGATGCGCTTGACCCTGAGGCGCTCTTGGATGCGACGGCGCAGATCGCCGAGGCGTATGATGCGCTGTTTGCGGATTTTGATGCCAGCCCCGCCGAATGGGCGAGCTATGCGAAGATCGATGCTGCGCGCATCGCCCTCCTGGAAGGGCGCTTGGACGATGTTCCAACGTATCTGGCAGCCGTGGAATAGGGTCCTCACGACCGCGGAAGCGCTGATGCGCTGAAGGATGCAGGAGATGCAACGCCTGTGGACTTCGCAGGCAAGGAGTTAGTTATGCGATGTCCGAATTGCGATCACGATAACCGGCTGGGGGCGCGATTTTGCGGGCGCTGTGGGGCGTCACTGAAGGAGC
>CAZPJP010000106.1:10420-13340 GCA_964586915.1 uncultured Anaerolineales bacterium | reverse complement strand
AGGGTCGCGTTAAGACCCTCGGCGATCTCCTCGTAGCCCCACTCGACATAGGAGCCCCACTGGTAGACCGCCTCGACGATAAGGATCTCGCTGGCGCCGGCATCGAGGACCAGCTCGCTCAAGGCCCGCACGACCTCGGGATGGGTCACGAAGGACTCCATCGGTGAGAGCCCGGGCGGCCCCTCGTTGCCGAGCCCGCCGGTCAGGTTCGTCTTGATCGCCACGCGATCACCGGGGCGCACGACATCGCCCAAGCCGCCCAGATCATCGAGCATCCCCTCCATCGCAGCTCGGATGCCCGCACGATCGTAGTTGTCGGTGGTGGCAATCGCGACCTGGCTGGAGAGCCCCGTTGGCGCCGAGGTCGCCGGTACCGTGGTGGGGGCCGTCTCGGCCACTGCCGTCGCAGCCTCTGCCGTCTGCGCCGGTGTTGGCTGCGGTGGCGTCGCTGTGGGCGCGACCTCAGTGGAGACGGCCTCGGTGGGCGCTACCGCAGGTGCCGGTGTGCAACTGGAGATGAACAAACCTGCAGCCGCAGCGCCCGCAATCTCTAGAAACCGTCGCCGGGATACACGACGCGGCAGCTTGGTCTCAGAACCTTGATGGTTTTCGTGCTTCGAGCTCATATGATCTCCTTCGGATGGAAAACGGTCCTACGATCCTGTCCAATATGATCGTATCCAACACTAACCGGCGTGGATGATTCCGGATTATCGTGTCATCTCCCGGTGTAGCGATCGGGAGGGATGGTGACGTCAGACCAACGCCTCTGTGACGAGAAGCTGACGACAACACACAAACTAAGCTTACCGCAATTGTATCAGAAGATAAGTGTCAATCATCCCTTTCTGATATCAATGCGGAGAGCAAGGGGGCCCGCCAAGCCTCGTTCGCACGGTCGTACACGCCGAAGCCAGCCCCGAACTCCCAATAGGCCCAGCCAAATCCCCGCGCCTCGGCTTCTCGGCGCACTGTCGCCGTCCACCGCACCCGCGATTCCATATCGGCCGTGCTATAGGCGCCAAACTCGCCCAACCAGAGCGGCACACCCCTCCGCTCGCGCCAGGCCTCAGCCCGGTCAAAGTCGCGAGCGATGGCCTCGGGGCTCGCCGGATTTTGACTTCCGGATATCTGATGATAGCGCGCAAACCACATCCGCACCCAGTCGACGTCACGAGCCGCCGGGGCCAGGGTCAGCTCCGATTCGGGCGGACCGGGCCAGGTCACGCCGGTGGTGGACACCTCCGGACCCGACCACTCGGCGCCCTGATGGGTGAAGAGATAGGGCTCGTAGTAATGAAAGGTCGCGATGATATTCCCTTCCTCCTCCGGCAATGCCAGATAGGTCAGGCCGTCGATGCTGTTCCAGCTCGCACCTCCGACCACCAACGTATGGAACTCATCGATCTGGCGCACCGCCCTGATGGTTCGGGTGAGAAGGTCGTTCCAGGCCACAGCATCCAACCTATTGTGGGGCTCGTTCAAGAGCTCGAAGTAGACGGTGTGGGGCTGATCCCGGTAGCGGTGCGCGATCTGCTCCCAGATCGCCACGAATCGATCCGCGTGCGCGACGGGCTCGTCAAAGATCTCGTCGTAGTGGTGCATATTGATCACTACGTTCAAATCCTGGGCCAACGCCTGCTCGATCACCCAGTCGACGCGCTCGAAGAAGGCCTCGTCGACGGTATAGGGCATCTCAGCTCCAGCGTGGGCGGACCACCGGATGGGCACTCGGACGGTGTCAAAGCTAGCTTCCCGGATCAGCTCGAAGAAAGGGGCCTCGATCACCATCCCCCACTCACCCTCCGTAGGTGCTTCGAGCGCGTTTCCCAGGTTGACGCCACGCCCGAGGCGGGCTGCCTGTGCCTCCGCATCCAAAGGCACCTGCTCCGCGCGGGGCGTGCACGCCCCCACTAACGACAGCATTAATATGACCAGTAGTGCGCTGCGTACAGACACGGAGACCTCCTGCGATACGCGATCACGCGCGATCGCGCGCGGTCGCGATTCGATTATCCATCTTACCTTTCCCCTTGAGCACACGTGAGCGATCAGGGCCGATACGCCGACCTGCTCACCGGTCGGCCAAATTGCTCATCAATGCCCAAAAGCGCGCCTATCGCCAACAGAAACATCACGCCATAGATGGTAAAGAGCAACACGTACCCGTTGGCATCGGCGATGGGCCCGCCGATGTAGGCACCGATGGCGCCGGCCCCAGCGCCGGCGAGGTTGGCGATACCCAGGTAGTGTCCGGCTTCCGCCTGGGGCACGATCTCCGTCCCCAACGCCCAATTCGCCGAGTAGAAAAGCCCAATCGCCGCGCCGATCAGACAGCCTCCAGCGTACAGGGCCGACATCGTGGGCACCAGCAGGACAAGCGCGGTGCCGGCGGCAGCTATGATGCTGCTAGCGGCGACGAGCATCCGCTTACCCAGCCGGTCCGCAAGCCAACCGCTGGGCACCGCCGTCACCATAATAAAGATGCCCACAAACATCGTCACTCGGGCGGCGGGGCCTGCGGCTTCCTCGCCGGAGAGGCCAACGAAGCGCTCCTGGAGATAGTAGAGCATAAAGCCGGCGAGATTGGTCGAGCCCACCATAAAAGCCAGGCGATTGGCGACCCACCAGGTGAAGGAGCGCCGGTGCTGGCTCTCCCGACCCAGGCTGAGCGTGACGCTCACCCCGACACCAATCAGGACGGCCAGCGCCATGCCCACCACCCCAACGAAGACACGCAGCGGCGCACCAAGCGCCCCGGATCGCGCACCCAGCCACGCCATCGCGGCGTTGACGCCCGCACCGGTCCCAAGGATCACGAGGGTGAAGGCGCCGGTCATCAGGGTCAAGCGGATCAGAGGCTGCCAGTCCAGGGGCTCGGCCGGGCCTTGCGCGGGCTGCTCGGGCACCGCCATCGTAA
>CAZPJP010000106.1:2849-10320 GCA_964586915.1 uncultured Anaerolineales bacterium | reverse complement strand
GTGTAGAGAGCAAACAAGATCCAGTAGCCGTTCATCCCCTCCAGGGCACTGGCAACACCGATCAGCGCGAAGATGACCAGTTCGCCCAAGGTGCCTATGGCAATGAAGGGACGCCGTCGTCCCCATCGCAGCTTGCTATGGTCGGAGAGCAACCCCATCAACGCCTGCATCAGGAGCGCGACCATCAACGCCCACAGGCGCATACGTCCAACGTAAGCCCCTTTGGCCGCCTCGCCCACAAATCGCTGGACGAGCACCGGGACAATCAGAGGTGTCAGCACTTGCGCGCGGGTCGTCAGGGCAAACCAGTAGATGTTGACCGTGATGTAATCGTGCCAGCGTATCGGTCGGCTCACCGGAAGCGCCCCGGAGGATCAGGGTTGAGGCTCTCATACATAAGCAGATTGACCTCCACACAAGATATGCTAGGTTCGGGAGACCGCTTCCTGGGCATCGGCCTAGACGGGGCCGCCAGCGACGATATCGCAGCGTTAGGCAAAGCGAATAGCTAGGACCGAGCCCGTCCCTTCGCGTCAGACACCCTAGACGCGGTAGATGGTTCTGAACGCAGCCATCATAGCACACGATGAGAACAGCTCAACCTGAGGGTTTGCTCCGCAGGCGTGTTACACAGACAGATTCTATAGGCAACCATTATAGGCGAACACTATGGCCAATCACCCCACCACGATACAGACCCCCCGGCGGCGCTTCGTGCGCAGCATCCTGCGCGGTCTGGGGCGCATCCTCGTGCCGCTGTTGACGCGCACCAAGATCTCGGGCTCCGAGCGCTTCCCCGACCGCGGCCCCCTCATCGTGGTCGGAAACCACATCGGCACGATGGAGGCGGTGCTGATGGTCGTTTACGCTCCGTGGCAGATGGAGATGCTGGGCGCCGGGGATATCGCGCCGCCGCCGTGGATGGATGCGATCACACAGCTTTACGGCTTCATCCCTGTCAACCGCGGGAACTTCGACCGCCCTGCGCTCCGCAAGGCGATGAGCGTCCTAGAACAGGGCGGCATCCTTGGCATCTTCCCCGAGGGCGGCGTCTGGGATCCGGGTGCGATGGAGGCTAAGCGCGGTGTCGCCTGGCTGAGCTACCATACAGGGTCACCGATCCTGCCCATCGGGTTTGGGGGTGTCGAGGGCGCGCTGGACGCCACATTCAAACTGAAGCGCCCACGCCTCGTCATGAATGTCGGCACACTGATGCCGCCGGTGACGATACCGCACGGTCAAGCGCGCCGCGAGGCGCTCCAAGTCGCCGCCAACGACGTGCTTAACGCCATTGACGCGCTGATTCCCCAAGCCTACCGGGACCGCCGGCCGGAGATCGCCGAGGAACACTTTAGGCTCGAGCTGACCGTGCACAATGCAGAGGGACAGGAGATCGCCCTCCCGTCCGAGCTCGAGATCACCCACAGCGACGCACTCTGCATGCTCTTCTACCGCCCCTGGATCCTGCGGATCTTCAAGAAGGATCTGGGGTTTCCGGTCGACGCTCTGCAGCAACTACCCGAACACCCACCCGCCGCCGCCCTCGCCAGTGCCGTAGGCGAGATCCTCCGCTATGTGGAGCGCGACAACCCCGGCTTCTTCACCTATCGGTTCGGCAGCAAGATGGGCGTCGCGATGGAGGCCGGCCTAAGACAGCTCCGGGCGCTCGCCCGCTGGGCTGCTGACGAGGGTCACCGTCTCACAGTCCACCCTATGCGACGCTACCGTATTGTGGGTGAGGATGAGGCGTTCGTAGAAGCTTGGCCCGGCCCGCCGCACGTATGGTGAGCAGAGATGCGAGGGAGAGGCGCGAAGTCTGCGGATTGACGCTCGCGGGCTGCAACTCTGCGCCTCGCACTGCGTATTACCTCATAGGTGGGACAGCATCCCAGTCTGTCGCTGTGCCACTGCAAATGATCTCACCCGACCAAGGGGTCTGCACAGGATGGACCTAGATAACGAGAGGAGATGGAAGATGAACGAGGAAGTCACGAAGGTGGAAGTGTCCCCTGAGGGCGACGTCGAGGAAGCGCCGACAGAGGTTAAGCTGGCGACGAGGAGCGCTGTCGAGCGGAAGCTGGCCGCCGACCGCGATCTCTCCAACGCCGATATGAGCGGCATGGACCTGACCGGGATGAAGTTCACCGGCCTGAAGATGGCGAAAGCGAACCTGGCCAACGCCGACCTCAGCGGCAGTGTCTTTGCGGGTGCCGACGCAGGAGAGGTCGACCTCTCCAACGCGAACCTCAGCGGCAGCCGCTTTATGGGCGCCAACCTGGGCAACGCGATCCTGAAGAATGCCCAGATGGCAGCTGCGAAAATCCTGGGCGTCAACCTAGGAGGCGCCGATCTCTCCAACACCGACCTGACCGACGCGAGGTTGATGGGCACAAACCTAGCAGACAGCACGGTGAAGAACGCCAACCTCACCGCCGCCAAGATCGTCGGGAGCAACGTGCAGAATGCGGATTTCACCAACGCCGATCTCACAGCGGCGACGATGAGGCGCATGGACGTGACGGGGGCGGACTTCACGGACGTAGACACGACGGGCGCCCGCGCAGGCGGCGTCGACTGGTCCCAGGCCAAGGTCCCGCCGGAACAGCTGCCGGAGGAGCTACCCATGGTGCCGCCGTGGCTCCCGGCGGTCGTTGCAGGTCTCACGGTCGTGCTCGTGGTGCTGCTGCTCAAGAAGAAAAAGCAAAAGGAAGCCTAAGCCTCTGCGTTGGGTGTCAGTAAGCCTTTGGCCAAGCGCACCGCACCTCGGGCCGGTTCCGATACTGCAGTTACCGGCCCGAGAGAGGTCGCCCTTGCCGTAGCTGACCGCTGAAAGCTCTCACGCACATCGTCGATATTCAGGATGACGCTACCTGCCAGCGCGCAGGGGATGGGTTGGGGCAGCGCTAGCTGAGTTGCAACGGCATGTGCCGCCAGGGCCAGTTCCTCTCCCGCTGTCCGCAGAAGACTCTCGGCAACGGCATCACCGCGCGCGGCAACGTCGGACACCACCTTTGCTAAAGCAGCGATCTCTCCGCGCGCCACCGGCGGTCGATAGACGCGGGCGATCAGATCCTCGGGTCTCTCGAGGGACCAGTAGGTGAGGATCGCGTGGGTGAGCTCGGTCTCCGGTCCGCGACCGTCGGCGGCACGGACCCCGGCCCGCAACGCCGCGAGGCCGATGGCGTAGCCGCTGCCCTCGTCGCCGAGGAGGTAGCCCCATCCACCGGCGCGCGCGGCGCGGCCCTTTTGATCCTCGCCATACACGAGCGAGCCGGTGCCGCAGAGCACGGCAACCCCCCAGCCTTCAGGCGTCCCCGCGGCGAGAGCCAGCTGGCCGTCGTGGACCACGACCACCGGGAGGCCAGCGTACCGCGCCCGTGCCCAGGCAAAGAACATCTCACGATCATCAGGGCGCCCGGCACCGGCCACGCCCAGACACAGCGCCCGCAGTGTCCCGGGGATCTCCGCGCAGGCGGTGCGAATGGCGGCACCGATCGCCGCGCACGCGACCTCCCGACCCACTACCTGGTAGTTGGAGGGTCCGGCGATGCCCCGTCCCAGGACGTGGCCACGTGCATCGGCAACGAGGGCGAGGGTCTTGCTCCCGCCGCCATCCACCCCAACGACGAGGTCCCGGTCCTGTGCGCCCCGCGCCTTACGCATGGCGCTCTGCGAGGGCCCTGCGAACGACGCCGCGGCTGGCGGCCAGCTGACGACGCGCCACGTCCGGCGTGACGTTGTTGAGGATCGCGACGATCGCGGTCTTCACCTCCTGGTCGCAGGCGGCGAGGGCCTCTGCAGCTTCCTCCTCGGTGACATCACACGCCTGCGCGACGATGCGGCGGGCGCGGTCACGAAGTTTGGCATTGGTAGCCCGGAGGTCGACCATCAGGTTGCCATAGGTCTTGCCCAGGCGGACCATCGCACCGGTGGAGAGCATATTGAGGACCATCTTCTGGGCGGTGGCAGCCTTCAGCCGGGTCGATCCGGCGATCACCTCAGGACCAACGACGACGGCGATGGTGACGTCCCCGAAATCGTCGATCGGCGCGGGGTGGTTGCACGTCAGGCCGATGACCAGGGCGCCGCGCCGGCGCGCCTCGGCCATCCCGCCCAGCACGTAGGGGGTGCCGCCACTGGCGGTGATCCCGACGATGCTGTCGCGATGGGTCACGTCCAAATCCGCGACGTCCTGTGCGCCAGATTGGCGATCGTCCTCTGCGTCCTCCTGCGCCTGCATAATCGCCGGGGGGCCACCGGCGATGAGGCCAACGACGAGACCAAGTGGGGTGTTAAAGGTCGGGGGACACTCAGCCGCGTCAAGGATTCCCAGCCTACCCGACGTCCCCGAACCCATATAGATGAGTCGCCCGCCGTCCTGCATCCGGGCGGCGATCCTGTCAATGGCGTCGGCTATCTGCGGCAACGCGGTGGCAACCGCCGCCGCAACCTTGGCGTCCTCCGCGTTCATCATCCGCACCATCTCCAGCGTCGAAGCGGTATCGATCTCGGTCGTCGCCGGATTTCGAGTCTCGGTGGTCGTGACGTGCCGGGCGCGTGGTTTCTCCATTGATCTCCTCACTTACCTGGGGTGATGGTGCCTAACACGACGGGGCGGCATGCCCCGGTCGCAGCCGGTAGGTTGCTGGGGCGCCGATGCCAGGTCTCGTAGGCCAATACGGCAAAGGCCACTGCCTCTTTAGCCTCGACGCCGAGGCCGATACGCTCTGACGAAATCACGTCAGACTCAGGCAGTTGCTCCCGGAGCAGGGCCATCAAGGTCCGATTGCGGGCGCCCCCGCCACTGACGATCACCTCATCGGGTATCTGTGGAAGGAAGTCGCGGTAGGCCCGGGCAATAGAGACGGCTGTCAGGGCGGTGAGCGTCGCGACGACGTCCTCGGGCGATAGGCCACGGGCAAGGGCCCGCTCCCAGATCCGGGCGGCGAGCTGCGTGCCGAAGCGCTCGCGTCCGGTGGTCTTGGGGGGCGCCTGAGCAAAGTAGGCGTTGGTCAGAAGGTCCGCCAGCAGCCGGTCGTCGACCTGACCGCGTGCCGCCAGCGCACCATCGCGGTCAAAGGTCAGCGCACCCTCAGAGGCCCGACGGGTCGCTTCGTCGATGAGCATGTTGCCGGGGCCGGTGTCAAACGCGAAGGGGGCGTCGTCGGTCGGCTCCCTGGGGGGCAGATACGTCACGTTGGCAATGCCGCCGATATTCTGCGCCGCGCGCGTCCGGGTGGGATGCGTGAGGAGCAGCACGTCGACATAGGCGACCAGCGGCGCGCCCTGCCCACCGGCAGCCATGTCGCGCGTGCGGAAATTGCTCACGATGGGAACGCCGGTCATCTCGGCGATGATCGCCGGCTCCCCAAGTTGGAGCGTCGAAGCCGCCGGGCCCTCGGGGATATGCCAGAGGGTCTGTCCGTGGCTACCGATCAGGTCGACATCCTCGGACGCCAATCCAGCATCGGCGATGGCCTGCAGCGCGGCTGCGCCGAAGGCCCTACCCAGGGCGAAGTTGAGCCGGCAGAGGCGGTCGACCGTACCGGTCTCTGGGCGGAACGACAGGAAGATCTCATCGCGCAGGTCGGCAGGATGGGGTACGTGGGTGTGGCTCACGACCTCCCACTGCAGCGTGGGCGGCGCGCCCTCCAGCCGCACCACGGCGGCATCGGTCCCATCCGCCGACGTGCCCGACATCAACCCGATGACGATCATAGGCGGTCGACGACCTCCACCACCGCGCGATGGACGCGCACCCGCAGCTCGCCAATCCTGCGGTCCTCGCGACCGTTGTAGACCTCGTTGGTCAACAGCGCAACGACGAGGTCTCGCTCCGGGTCCATCCAGAGCGAGGTGCCCGTGAAGCCGGTGTGACCGAAGGCGCTGGGGCTAAACGGGTTGCTGCTCGCCTCAGGATCGTCGCTCCAGAGGAGAAAGCCCAGCCCACGACGAGAGCCCAAGCCGGCGGTCTGGAGCCGACGCATCTCCCGGACCGTCGAGGCAGAGAGGAGAGCACCACCATCGTCCAGGTAGAGCTGCCCGAAGGCCGCGATCCCCTCCGCCGTGGAGAAGAGGCCGGCGTGGGCCGCGACGCCGCCCAGCCGGTAGGCATTCTCATCATGGACGGCGCCCCGGATGCGCCGGTTGCGCCAGTGGCAGAACTCGGTGGGCGCGATCGAACGCAGTTCGTCGTCGGAGGGCGGCGCGTCCAGGGGCAGATAGCGCGTGTGGCGCAGGCCCAGTGGGGCAGTAACGCGATCGCGAACTACAGCGTCGAGCCGTTGTCCAGTGGTGCGCTCGAGAGCGATGCCCAGCAGGATCAGGCCGATGTCGCTGTAGACGACGCGGGAACCGAGCGGATAGGAGAAGAAGGTCGTCAACGCCATGTGGCGGGCAGCCTCCTCGCTGGGTTGTCGATAGAGGGGGCGCCAGGCCGGGAGTCCCGACGTGTGGGTGAGCAGATGCCGGAAGGTGACCTGGGTCGCGTCGACAGTTCCGGGCCCCTCGACAACGGTCACCCACGCGTCCGAGCCCAGCGGATCCTCGTAGGGACGGATGGGGCGGGTCTCGTGAAGCTCAGGCAGCACCTCGCTGACGGGTTGGTCCAGGGCGAGCTCGCCGGCCTCGACCAGCGTCATGAGGGCGGTGACGGCGAAGAGTTTGGTGACGGAGGCCATGTCGAAGCGGGTGGCGCGGGTCGTGGGGTGCTCACGGGTCTCAGGATCGAGCCAGCCGTAGGCCTCGCTGAAGATAAGCTGGCCATGACGCCGAACGGCAAGCTGAATCGCCGGGGCCAGCATGCCCGCGGCGTGCTGGAGAACAGTTTGTAAAGCGTCAACGTCTAACTGAATCATAGGTTTGACGTAGGGCGAACTGTCTTGTTCGCCCCTAGCTTCAACTCGTATGAGACAAGTATAAAGATAAGAAAGGGTAAGACAAACCTTGGGCTGCCATTTTGGCTGCGAAAGTGAGGTGGGGCGAACAAGACATCCTTCGGCGCCTGTGGACCTCACATGGTCGCTCAGGATATGGTTTGCCCTACGAGTCGTTGCGCGGCGAGCCGCGGGGCGAACAAGACAGTTCGCCCTACGACTGCTCGCAGTTGAGGCGGGGAAGGCAAGAAGTCCACCTTACGACGCGTACTGGCTGTAGGTCCAGGGCCAGTCTTCCCAGTGCTCAACGAGACCAGCTTTCACAGGATTGTTGATGATATACTTGACGATCCTAGCGAGCTCATTCTCATCGCGGACCCAGTGATCGTAGCTCTCGTGCTGCCAGAACGCTTCTTTACGGCAGAGAAGACGGTTAGCTTTGTGCGCCGTGTAGCCCTTGAAGGACTGCATAATGGTGGTAGCGGTTGGACAACGGCCGTCTGAGTCGACGAGGGGTGTGAAGACTATATGCAGATGGTTAGGCATCATGCAGTAGGCCAGCAGGTCCCAGACCTTGTCCTGCCTGTAGTGTAGGC
>CAZPJP010000106.1:0-2749 GCA_964586915.1 uncultured Anaerolineales bacterium | reverse complement strand
GGCATCATGCAGTAGGCCAGCAGGTCCCAGAC
The DNA here is from genome assembly GCA_964586915.1 of uncultured Anaerolineales bacterium. Taxonomy (GTDB): domain Bacteria; phylum Chloroflexota; class Anaerolineae; order B4-G1; family SLSP01; genus PWVB01. The sequence continues at coordinate 2,717 of CAZPJP010000106.1, read as the reverse complement.
CTTGTCCTGCCTGTAGTGTAGGCACTCCGCGACCATCCGAGCGATCCGTTCCTCGCTCAACCAAGTAGGGCCTTGAGCCGAGCCGTCCAGCACCGTATCCCATCGACCGAAGGCTCTTCGATGAAATAGATAGGCTTGCTGTCGACGCTTGACCGAATTCTCAAGCTTGTCGAGGTGCTCTCCTTCGCGTTTTGCTTCCTCAAGCAATGCCGACCTAACGCGCTGCGGGATCGAGCCGGCAAGCCGGCAGGTAACAAAGAACGTCGCACCTTCCGGCTGCACGTGAGGCAGATGACGAACGTAGTAGCGCTCGTATTCTGTCGGGCTCATCGATATGCTCGTTTGACCATCCGCCATTCCCCAGGATCAGCGGCGGGTAGAGTCCGTAGGGCGAACCATGTCCTGAGCGAAGTCGAAGGATGTCTTGTTCGCCCTCTGGCTTCAGCGAGTGCGTCTAACTATAGGGATATCAACGGGTATGACAAGTCGCGGGTTTCTGCCGGATTGCTCAGGAATGGGGGAGTTTGCAGGGCGGGCCTCTGAGTTTAGGCGGACCGGGTTGTCGCGCGGGGGCGAACAAGACAGTTCGCCCTACGAGGGTAGCGACGTGAGGCGCGGGGGCGAACAAGACAGTTCGCCCTACGAGGGGTAGCAGTGTGAGGCGCGGGGGCGAACAAGACAGTTCGCCCTACGGGTAGTAGTGGTGTGAGGCGCGGGGCGAACGGTTCTGTTCGCCCCGCGGTTGGTGATGCCGGGTCAGGATTCGTAGGCTGCCAGGAGGCTGTCGAAGCGGGAGAGGCTGTCCTCGAGGCCACCGGGGCGGTTGCGGGCGAGCCAGAGGGCCTTGTGCTCCTCGATGGCCTCCTCGAGATCCGCACGTAGCTCGGCTTTGAGCTCGGGATCCTCGTCCTCCGCCAGAAGTTGGAGGGCGCGGCGGCAGGCGTGGCGCAGGAGGCGCGCGGCGTTGGCGTACTCGCGCTTGACGAGCTCGGCGTCGGGCCGCTCCATCTGCGCTTCGTCGAGCGCGCTCATAATGTCGTCGATTTTTGCCAAGGTGCTCTCGAAGCTCTCGGCGGAGACCTCGTCCACGCGCTCCTCGACCTGCCGGGTGTTCTGCAGGAGCCAGAAGAGGATGCTGGAGTTGTGGATGCGCGGCACGCCGGGGACTTGGTAGACGTTGCCGAGATCGTAGGCGATGCGTCCCATCGTGCCGGTGGGGTCGTCGAAGGCAAAGAGGCTGATGGCCTCGGCGACGTCGATGTCGCGATTAGCCTCCATAGCCCAGGCGTAGGCCGCGCCCATGCCAAAGCCCAGATAGCTCATCGGCAGGTATTGCCAGTGGCCGCGGTCGCCCCAGTCCGTCAGCAGATACCCGGTCGCGCCATGCTCGAGCCCGTTCTCAGCGGCGTTCGTCAGGTTGCCCAAAGCGTTGTCGGTACGCCCGGCGATGCTGTTCCAGGTCGCGGTGCCGGGGCAGACGTAGTAGGGCACGCCAGCTCCAGCGAACATCGCGCCGTGCTCGCCAAAGGGATGGTCGAACTCGTAGCCCCATTCGAGGGCGATGGCATCCTTGGGCAGCTCCGGTATGAGGTCGGGGTAGTGGATGATGATGTCGCCCCAATACTGCATCGTATACCCGCGACGGGTCACGTCGGCATAGATCTTGTTGAAGAAGTCTAGATAGACGCGGCCCACACCGCGCTCCTCGCAGATCTCCTTGCTCGCGCCCTTCCCCAGATCGATGGTCTCGTCGAGGCCGACGTTGACCTGCTTGCTGGAGAAGTGGGGCAGCAGTTCATCGTAGAGGCTGCGGATGAGCTCGATGCTGCCGGGGTGCTCCGGCGCGAGGCCGAAGGGCCCCTGCATCGTGTTGCCCCAAGGCGTCTCGAACGCCTCGTGGGTCTCCGCCAGCGGCGCGTACCGCTCGTGGATCAACCAATTCTCCATGTGCCCGAAGGAGTTCTGGTTGGGCACCAGCTCAACGAAGCGCTCGCGACAATAGGCGTCCAGCGCCAGGATCTCCTCGCCGGTGAAGGGAGAGGCCTCGGCCCAGACCTCAGGATGGTTGCGGTAGGCAAAGGTGTGCTCGGTGTAGAGCTGCAGCTGGTTGAACTTCCAGCTTGCCAAGCGATCGACGAGATCGTAGACCGTCTCCATCTCAGGGACCTTGTTGCGGCTGACGTCGAGCATGATGCCACGGGCCGGGAAGTCGGGAGCGTCGTGGATCTCGACGGCAGGCAGATCCGCGCCCGCGGTCTGCTGGAGAAGCTGTCTCAGGGTGCAGACGCCGTAGAAGACGCCGGCGGCATCGTGCCCGTGGACTGTGATGCCCTCAGGCGTGATGCGCAGCCGGTAGCCCTCGGGCTGCCCCACGGCTTCAGGCGCGATTAGCAGCGTGAGGGCAATGTCGTCGCCCGGCGCCGCTGAGGTGGCGATGAGGCTGCAGGTCGTGTCGTGTGAGGCTTGGAGCGCCTCGCACGCCTCTCGACCGGTGAAAAGCAGGGCCTGGGGATCTTTGGGATCCAGTAGGACGGTGACCTCATCGGCCACGGTGAAGCTTCCGTCCAGCCAGCTTATGTGGCGAGGGACGGGCAGGAACAGGAAGTCGTTATCCATTTTGGTGCCTCCTTAGATGACTCTGTTTCCGGTGGTCAGTGCGCGGGGGCGAACAAGACATCCTTCGGCGCCTGTGGACTTCACAGGCTCGCTCAGGACAT
>CAZPJP010000105.1:11175-13695 GCA_964586915.1 uncultured Anaerolineales bacterium | reverse complement strand
TGCACGCTATACAACTTTGAGATCTACAATCGCAACGACGGCGATCACTACCGGGCCCGCGTGGGCATCGACCCAACAGGCTGGATCATCACACGCCTTGGCACCAGTCCGCCGAATAACTGCCCGCCTGATGGCGTCTCGGTCTGTCCCCATCCCCATGTGGGCGATGGCTATGGCTTCCCTGACACGATGATCTGGTCCCCTGAGTCGAACCACCCCGCGTACACCTGGCGGCCAATTGGCTTGACCGTGGAGGCCGTCGCCACGAGCATCTCTGTGTGGACCTATGCAGCGCCGGTGCTGAGCAAACCCGGGCCACAGTCGACCTACTGGGATTATGGCAGTGTGGTGCAGGTCCCTTTCCCCGGTAACCGCCTACCAGACCCGGTGTCGCCGCATCCCTCGGGCTACATTGAGAGCCTCGACACTACCTTCGAGAATGGCGAGCTTGTGATCACGTGGGAAACGGCGACGCCCGCCTCCACCCAGGTTCTCTACTCTGTCGAACGGAAGCCCATCACATCAACAACGCCCATAAGCCACACAGCCTACCTTCCAATCGTATCGGCGGGCGAGCAGCTGCCGCAGTTGGACACGAATCCCGTCTTGCACCATAGGGTCACGATCCCGGGTTTGCGCAAGGGGGATGTCGTCGATTTTGTCGCACTCTCGCGCCGTGTGTATGATACCAGCTGCCGCACGGAGACCAGTGGCCCGAAGCAGGTCATGATCGGCGCCAATGGCCTGAGCCTGCATCACCTCGATCCGGACGGCACAGAGAAAGCATACACACTTGCCGCGTCTCAGTAGATCCCAGGGCTTAGCGTGACCCGTCGCACTGGAGCGAACGCGCGGTCGCGCGCAATCTCGCGTGGGCTGATCGCCATCGCGCTGTGGGTCTTTCTCGCTCACACACTCGGGGTCGTCCGTGCGACCTCGATGACGATCGATGAGGGACTCCACGTCGCCAGCGGCTACACGATATGGCGCACAGGAGATTACCGCCTAATCGAGGAGCATCCGCCGCTGATCAAGCTGTGGCTCGCGCTCCCGCTCCTGCCGATACCGGACCTTCCGGATCCGGTTGAGCTGCCCGCGTGGGAGGAGGCCGCAATGGCCACGAGCGAGAGCCTTCCGCTGCTCAGAATGGCGCAGCAGCTGCTCTACCCTTACCAGCCGCTGGAGCGCTGGGTCTTTCCGGCGCGCGCGATGGTGTCGCTAATCGGCGTCGTCCTGCTTGCCACCATCTATCGGTGGGCAGCAGAGACCACCACGGGCACGGTTGGGGCAGCGATAGCGGTCCTCGCGGCCTTCGACCCTAACCTGATCGCCCATAGCGCCGTCGCCACCACGGACATCGGCGCGACGACCCTTATCGTGCTGCTCCTCTGGCGCGCTACCCACTTTTTCAGACGGCCCAACCGTCGCTCCGCAACGATCACAGGCATCCTCCTGGGGCTCGCTCTCGCCACGAAGCTAACGGCGCTGCTCCTGCTCCCGGCTCTCGGGCTCGCCGGTCTCGTGACCTTCCTCGGAGGGCGCAAAGCGGGGCGCCAACGGCTGCTGTCCACCGGCGTTCTGCTGCTCATCACCGCCGCGCTGGTCTTCTGGGCGACGTATGGCTTCCAGATCGGGCCACTGCCCGGGCGTTCCTGGCAGGTACCTGCCGCAGCTCACGCTGTTCCCCTCTGGAGGCTGCAATCGCACAGCCAGGAAGGCCACCAGGCCTATCTATTAGGGAACAACAGCACCCACGGTTGGCTACTCTATTTCCCACTGGCGTTCTTGCTCAAAACACCGATCACGGCGCTCATCACCATGCTCGGAGGCATCACGGTAGCGACCGCTCGGATCGTGACGGCAAAGAGGCGGCGGGATGTCCTGCGTCGAGTCACACACCCGGCTGTGTTCTTTATCGCGGTCTACGGGCTGACCTCCATCTTGAGCAGCCTCAACATTGGCTATCGACATCTGTTGCCCTTGCTTCCGCTCTTCTACATCGCGAGCGGCGCTCTCCTCTGGCGCCTCTGGTCACCCGGAGGGGATCGTCCCTTCGCGGTTGGACGAGCGGTTGTGGCACTTCTGCTCGTCGGGCAGGCTGCGACCACTTTGGGAGAGACGCCTTATCTTCTCAGCTTCTTCAATCACCTCGTAGGAGGGGCCAACGAGGGCTGGCGATACCTAGCGGACTCCAACACGGACTGGGGGCAGGGATACAAGGCCCTCGCGCGCTTCCAGGAGGAGCACAACGTGGGACCGGTCAAGCTGGCAGCCTTCATCTTCTACGATCCAGCCATCTACGGGGTGAGGTACGAGGCCCTGCCGCCGATGCGCGGAGACACACCGGCGATCCTCCCCTCGCGGTTTGCCCCGCCGCCCGGCGACTACGTGATCAGCGCGACGCCGCTCGACGGCATTCCTACTTCAGACGAGGAGATGTACGACTGGTTCAGGTGGCGGGAGCCGGATGCACAGATCGCCGACGCGCTTTTCTACTACAGCGTCTCAGCGTCAGAGACG
>CAZPJP010000105.1:8085-11075 GCA_964586915.1 uncultured Anaerolineales bacterium | reverse complement strand
GTCCCTTTTATCGCGCGGCATCTTGAGAACGCCAACATCGTCTACCGGCAGCGCGCATACCGGAGCGAGCCATCGTTTGCTCTCTACCGGGCCGCTGAAGCAGCCCAGACGCCGGCATCAACGGCGGTCTGGCTGGTGACACCGGAGGATCCACCGCCCAGCTCGCTGTCACCGACGGAGAGCAAACCACCGGTCGCCCTAGAGGGACCTCTCGCGTTCCAGGGCGCCCGTGCCTACGAGATCGATACCGAACTGGAGATCGAGACGTGGTGGCGCGTCAACACAATCACCGATCGCCCCTTCTCCATTATGGGTCATCTTCTCTCAGCAGACGGCGCGACCTTGGCCGTGGACGATGGCTTGGGCGTCGCGCCCGTAGTCCTCGAGCAAGGGGACATCATCATCCAAACGCATCGATTTGATGCTCCGGGCGGAGACGAAGCATGGCTGCTGACAGGCGCCTACTGGCTGGACTCGATGGCGCGATGGCCGGTCGCGGAGACACCCGAGGCCGACGGAATCGTGACGCGCCTCGAGATCAACCGCTGACCGATCTCGGAAAGAGGAACATCCGGCGAACCTCAGCGTTCGAAGGGCAGACGCAACTGCAGGCGTAGCTGCAGCCCTGTCTGCTCCAGCTCGAGCAGCGCTGCTTTCCTCTCCAACCCACCGCCGTAGCCCGTCAAGCTGCCGTCGGAGCCCACCACCCGATGGCAGGGCACGATGATGGCAACTGGATTCGCCCCAACCGCCTGGCCGACGGCCCGTGACGCGTCTGGATTGCCCAGGACCATCGCGATGCCTCCATAGGTAGTCCGCTCTCCGTAGCGCACGCTTAAAAGACGCTCCCATACGGAGAGCTGGAAGTCAGTACCCCTCAGATCTAGAGGTATGTCGAACGTATCGCGCTTCCAGGCAAAGTAGTCAAGCAACTGATCCCGCGCCCGGGAGAGAAGCGAGGTTCTGATGGGGCGGGGCGTCCCAATGCCGTAACGGGCCAAGCGGGAGACAGTGGCGTCCCCGACACTGTCCCCGAAGCCCAACCCGCAGAGTCCCTCGGACGTCGCCCAGATCCACGTCAGGCCCAACGGCGTTTCCGCGAACATGATATTTGAGTCAGCCATGTGCCATTCTCCCGTCGAGCTCACCGCACCCCAGCAAGCGACCTATCCATAGCACAGAGATGCACCAAGAGAGGTCAATCAGACAACCGCCGTTCCAGGATATCCCATACGCCATCGGCTCGCTGAGCCACCAGGCTGGCGCGCGCAGGCCAATCCTGCCGATCGATAACAAAGAGAGCATAGCGTCCATCGCCCTCCAGCAGCAGGCGGTAGGGCTCCCAGCCCAGCTCAAGGGCTCGATGCGTGATCTGGAAGGCGTCGCGGACAAACTGCGAGGACCCTATACCGACAGAGAGGGCAACGTCCAGATCGTCAACCAACAACCCCAGCGTCACGGCGTCTCGCTGCTCCAGAGCCTCCTGCGCCATAGTCAGAACAAGCTCAAACGCGATCGCGTCCGGCTCTCGAGGACGACGCACGAAGTCCGCGACGATCCCCAGCCGCGCTGCCTCAGCCGGGCTGAAGAGGATGCCTTTCAGGAAGTGAGCTGCCGGATCATACGCAGCCTGATACGCCCGCATCGCGTCCATCAATCGTAGCTCCATCTCCAGCAGGTGCTCATCATAGGACGTCGCCCCGACCTCCTCAAGCCAAGATCGCCAGGCATTCGCCAAAGCAGCGGGCTCCTCGAAACCCAGGTCTCGAAGCGCTGTCTCCCATCGCTCGCCCTCATCCCCATCCGCGTCCGACGCGGTCCTACAGAGGGCCTCGACAGCCTCCCAACCGTGTTCCTCCGCGAGATACTGAAGGACGCTGCCGGCCTCCAGGTAGCCCACCTCGTGTTGATGGCTGTAAAAACCCTCCACGAGTTCATCAAGCGGGATGAAGTGCGTCGTCTGAAGAAGCGCGGCGGCCTTAGCGCGAAGCGGTTCAGCGCGGTAGTGCCCGCCAGCAAGATAGACGGCCAGACCTTCGCGCACCATCGCAGGGGCCGCACCGCAGCCAATCGCCCCATCCAGACGATGCACCAGCTCGTGACGCAGCACCGAACCCAGCGTCACCGCCGAATATCCACGGTCGGTATAGGAGATCGCCACCCAGTCATCTGAAGCGTAGCCTCCCTGCCCCACCATCCGGCCCAGTAAGTACAACGCGACACGCTCGTCGCTGTCCTCCAAGCGGGCCGTGATATGGTCGTAGGCAGCGGTCGCTTCGGCCATCACATCCACGAGATCGCGCTCGGCAGCCGTACCGGTGAGATAGTGGATCTCGAAGGCCCCGGTCTCGGTAACAGCCCAACCCGCGCTCGGCTCGGGTGGCGGTAGCGCAATGCGGGGATGGAGCAGCGCCGAGAACACAGCGGTGTTGTTGTGCGGATCGGCATCCTCAACCCCCGACGGGAGCTCTAGTGTCACCGTGAATCGTGACGACGCCTGGCTCTCAGGCAGCTCAGTGATCCAGTAGAACCGAGCTTGAGGCTGACCGTCCAACCCCATCAGCCGGACGGGCTCGGTGAAGCGCTCCGATCCAGGGACGTCCAGCCTCACCTTCAGACTCTCCAGCTCGCCCGGCGCGATCCCGTTCGCGCCGCCGACGTCGACGCCGGCCACATCGACATCGACCGAGAGATGATCGCCAGCGTAGAGCGGCTTCGGAAGCAACAACACGTCGGCCGGGTCTATCCGGGGATCCGGAGCCGGGGTCGGGGAGGGCGTCGCTAATGGGGTCGGGGTGAACGTCGAAACCGGTGATGCCGTCGCTGGCTGGGTCGGGGTGGCCTGCACCGTCACTGTGGCAGTGTGGGGCGCAACGGGCGGGGCCGCGTCAGTTGGGATTCCGACAGGAGTAGGAACCCCACATCCAACGCACAACAAAGCCAGCAAGCACCACAAGCGTCTCATGCCACTCCTCATCGGCTACATCGGA
>CAZPJP010000105.1:0-7985 GCA_964586915.1 uncultured Anaerolineales bacterium | reverse complement strand
CAAAGCCAGCAAGCACCACAAGCGTCTCATGCCACTCCTCATCGGCTACATCGGATCACGCGACCAGATCGAGCGATCATATTGATCGAGCGATCATATTGATCGAGCGACCACGTTGATGGAGCGACCCGTTGATCGAGCGATCATGTTGATCGTGCCGTCGCATTGATCGGGCGATCGGATGCGGAAACGCCCGATCAACGCCACGCGCCCGCTACAAGCTCACTCGGAGAACAGTCACTTCACCCCAAAACTTCCTCAGCCGGATCGTTATCTCGATCTCGCGATGGAGAATCACGTCCCCAATCTATAACATCGCCGATGCCAGCAAGCAACGTCCTAGGCCGCGGGCTGCACTTGGGGTCCAGCCGGCTCGATGCAGGCGGGGACGTCGTTGCTTGGATTGTTGACCACCCGCGAGACAGGATACGCCGTCATCTCCTCCGCCGGATAGGGCCCAAGCAGGTCGTCGAGGGCCCCCGAGCGCTGTTCAGCTGGGTCCAACCAGCGATCATACGCGCTGCGCGGCAGAATCACAGGCATTCGGTTATGAATCGGCGCCACGAGGGCGTTCGGGCGCGTGGTGAGGATCGTGCACGAGTAGAGCGGCGTTTCATCCGGATTCCAGAGCTCCCATAGGCCCGCGAATGCAAAGGGCTCGCCCGATGCCATGCGAACGTACATCGGCGTCTTGCCGGTCTGCCCCGGCTCCTTGCGCCATTCATAGAACCCATCGGCAAGAATCAGACAACGACGACGGCGATAGGCAGCACGAAAAGCCGGTTTCTCGGCAGCGGTCTCCGACCTGGCATTGATCATGCGGTTGCCAATGCCGGGGTCCTTGGCCCAGAAAGGCACCAGGCCCCAGTGAAAGAACCGGACCTGCCTGTTCCCGTCGTTTGGCACGACCGCGATCTGTTGCGTCGGCGCGATATTGTACCGAGACGGCATCTCCTCCGGAAACTCGAGATCGGGAAAGGCCTTGATCAAATCCGCGAACTGCAACCACAGCGTAAATCGCCCACACCTAGAACCGTCTCCTTTCCTTACACGAGACCGCGCGGGCCGGGACGACAAATACCAATCATCCAGGCCACGCGATCCTCCTATCAGAGACCACCGGCAGCTACGTTTCGGGGCCGCTCACGCCCTCTCGGCGGGGGCGGCGCCTAGCCCTCTTGATGAATGACCGGCGAGGTCAGGAGCTCGAGACCCTCACCGGAGAGCCACTGCCGACCATCGACCGAGATGCCATTGACCCAGACCTCGAAGTGAAGATGCGACCCTGTGGAGAGTCCGGAGTTGCCCACCAGGGCAAAGCGCTCCCCCTGGTTGACGCGATCTCCAACCTGGACATCGATCTGCGAGAGGTGCCAATATCCTGTGATCAGGCCCCACCCGTGATCGAGCAACACGGCGTTTCCCCGCCAAGTTAGGGCTTCGGCCATCACGACCACACCCTCTGACGGGGCCAAGACAGGCACACCGGTCCCCGCACGGAAATCGACCCCACTATGGTATCCGCTCAGTAGCCCTCCATACGACCGACGATCACCGAAACCAGCCGTGATCGAGATCGGCGGGTTCAGCGGCGGCGCGAGCGGAAGGCTCCAGAGGCGCTCTGGCGACCGAAGCGCACGCCAGTGCGCCAGATATTGCTCCTCCGCCTCCGCCACCTCGGACGATATCAGGCCACGGAGCTGAGCCGGAGGCGTGATGACCTGAAGCCCGTAACCACCGGCTGCGATATCCAATGGCACCGTGAAGGCAAGCTGTCTATTGTCTGAGATCAACTCGACCTCCACCGGATACCTGCCCGGGACGACGAGAGGTGAGATACCCAAGGGCACGTAGGACACTGTGTGTCCATCTGCATAACAGCTCTCGGTCCGACCGAGATACCGGGCGTGACAGGAGACCTGGCGATCCGTCTCGATCCTGAGCACTGCCGTCCGACCGCGCACGAGCGGCTGCGCGGAGACCGCGAGCGACTTGATTGGATAAGGGAGACACGCGTTGACCCCATGGGTCAGGGAAAGCGGACGCCCGGTCTCGAGCCGGGTCTCCAAGGTCTGCGCGCGCCAGATCGGAATCTGTGCCTCAACGAGGACCTCGACAAGAACGCCGCCACGGCTTGGTCCAGAGGAAGTGACACCTGCACGCCGTGTGGAGGAACGATAGGAGAGATCGACGACGAGATTCGCGGCACCAAACAGCTCCAGTGCTGCCTCAACGTGGTCGGGCGCGAGTCCACCGCGATCATGCCAACAGCGCAACCACTCTACCGGCGTCGACAAGACGACCGAAGCTGTCGTATCCGCGGGCGTCGGATCCAACGCCCATACTGGCTCAGCTGACGTCTGACCTGGGCCCAGCAGAGCCGCGGACAGGACCAATCCGGCACATAGAGACCGGCAAAACCACTCCCTCATACCGGCACTCCCATCTTGGCGGTGGCGTTCATTGATGAGCAAGCGCTCCCTATATCCTGCGATGCTCCCGTTCGAATCTCTGGTCCTGGGAGAACCCGTAGATCGCGCCCAAGACCGTCCCGACGATACCCAAGAGGGGCAAGAGCAATCCGTTGGCAAGGCCAACGGCGAGCACAAGGCCCAGGATGGAACCGCCGATCAGACCGTACCTCAGCCACCTGCGCAGGAAGAAGTAGGGAGGCGCGAGGCCGTGGTCGGCTACAAAATGTCTTCCCATCTCCGTTAACTGCTCGCTCTGATACTGCCGCTGAGCTTTCGAGTCCGAAAGCTCCTGAAGCTCTTCCTCCAGCCGCGTCAACGTGTGCTGGTAGCCCTGACACGTCTCGCAGGTCTCCGAGAACTCGCGCACACGGTCAGCCACGCGCAGCAAGTGACCGATGCGGTACTTTCTCCATTGCTTCTTCGAAAGGCCGTCGCGATGCTCCTCGACCGCAGCTTCCAGCTTCCGGTACCAGATATCGTCTCTGTACATACAAAATCCTTTGATCCGCTCCTGCATTACCCACATCAGCAGCATTGTACCGTCAGCACGGCCCTAGATCAACAGATCGGAGAGACCTCCACGCTCGAACGATTTGACCGATCTCAAAACAGTGTCAATCCCGCCACTTCTCATAGAGCGCATCGACATCTACGTCGCGGCCCCAGATGCGGGTGCCATCCAGATCGATCCAGCTATCGGTCTGGACAAGCGCGACCTTCTCATTAGGAACGTCGATCAGGGTGACCCGATCCGCAACGAGGGTCGCCGGCCCGTAAACCGGCTTCTTGATATACGCGGCGAACGCGGCTACCCGAATGCCACTCGCGGTGATGTCGCTCACCGTGACGTGCGAGAGGTCTTTGCTTGCAGCGGCGAAGTCGGCCTCGGAGATACTCACCCCCCGCGCCGTCGCGTGGCTCGATTCCCCGATGGACAACCCCTTGTCCCCGATCCGCACCATGCGGACGTCATGAACCGTGATGTGCGAGCCGCTTACATCGATGCCATCGGCTGCGATATCGGTGAAGCTCACGCGTCGGATATCACCCTGACAGAAGTCGGCGTCGAAAGCATCCGAGGCTGTATCAGCAAAGTGTGAATCCGTGAACTCAAACCGCGTGCGTATCGTGTTCAGCGCGTCCTCCGCTCGCGTGCCGTGGATCTGCGAATGAGCAAGCCGCAGCGGGCTCTCATAGAACGTCACCCCACCGGTGAGGCCCAGGCCCGGCAACGTGATCACGTCCGTATTGCGAATCGTCACGTAGTCCCAGGACGAACGCGCGCCGGCATTCAACACGAGGACGCCGCGCCACCAATCCTCCCTTGGCTCTAGAACGACGGACGCGCGCTCATCACCGGAGAAGATCAGAGGGCCACGCGCCAGCAAGTAGTTGTCCGGACCAAAGCGCAACACCGTGCCGGGATGCAGATGCAAACCGTAGCCCGCCGGCAGGATCAGGTTTCCGCTCACCACGTGTGTTCCACCGCGGATTGCCAGCGTGTCGTCAAACTCGTCACTCTCCGTCAGATACGGATGCAGAGCCAGCGCTCGCCCAACCGCCGGCGCCTGAGGCAATAGGCCATCGCTAAGCGAAGGAGGATATGCAGGCAAGACCGTCTGCGTGATCGTGCGGGTCAAGCCCCACAAGCGGGTCACCAACCGCACTGGGGCCGCGTCAGAATCCCAAGACAGGCCATCTGACGCCCCGACACTCGGCGCCTGAAGGCGCGCATAGTCCAAGTGAGAGGCATCTGGCGCCAAGGGCTTCAACACCAGATCGTCGCCTGCAGCCCCAGCCTCAACCAGCGCGGGCTCGTGTTCCGGCGACGCCCAGCTTCTATCGACGGAAACGCGAGTTTCACCGACCAGCAGGCCCACGACCTCCACCGGGAATCCCATCAGATTGCCAACCTCGAGGGTCAGCGTCTCGGTGGGCACTTCCGATGGCCGGTAAGCGTAGGTCACTTGCACGGGTGCGAGAAGATCCCGGAGCGCGGCCTGACGCTGTGCCAGCGCCTCCCACGGTGCGGCCAGCACATCCCGTCCGTCAACCGTCTGTTGGCCGCCGAACTCCGGGACCAGAACCGCTTGCAGATGGCTGTGGTCCTGCTCGTAGCGCTCCCGAAGACGGTCCAGATATACCGGATCGGTGTACGTCTGGAGGTACCGGAGATACGCCCTCTGGAGGTAGGGATCGTCATAGGCCAACATCTGGGCCCGACCGGGTAGTAACGCTGCATCAACGGTGATGCCCTCCTCGAGGGGTTGAGTGTCGAAAGCGATCGGCTCCAGCAGCGTGGTGATGGGGTTGTAGTAGAAACGCAGATTGTGCCAGCGCACGGCGTGCAGCGCCCCCCACACATCCGCCAGCGCCCAGAACCGCGCGGTTCGCTCGACATCAAACACGTCCGAGGCTGGTAGCTCCCCCTGCCACCAAGCCCGCAGTCTGCCGACAGCAACATCACGCTGGGCCGCGAGCACAGGATCGGCGTTCACCTTGCGCGAGTTGAACTCATCAATGAGATAGAATTGCTGCACACCGGGAGGCGTCGCCGCATCCTCGGTGAAGTCCGACCAGTACGCCCAGAGAAGATCCTCATCATAGCGGATAATCACACTCTCGCGCCGCCCCTGAAACTCCAGCAGCTCCTTCGAGAACCCCTCCTCCACCGCGTAAATGCCCATGTAGCGCCCATTCTGCACGACGTGAGCGAAGTGGTATCCAACAGCGAGCACGTCCTCATCCCGTACGTTCTGTAGGAAGAGCCACTCATTCAGATAGCTTCGGGTCGAGGGATCCTGAATCGACAGGACCCGCATCCCAAACAGCCCGCCTTCTCCATCAATCTCGATACGGTAGGACCACTTATCGCCTGAGAAGTGGTCGCCCCAGTCCCCCTTGAGACGCAGATCTACCGGCATAGGATCGTCATCACCTAACCGGACAACCGCGTTCACAAAATCGTCGCTACTGGCCTGCAGGATCCAGGTTTCGAGGGCTTCGGCTCGTTTCGCCTCGATGTCCGCCAGGTCATCAGGTGCGATCTCGATGTAGAGCGTCGGCAGATCATCGCCATTCTCTTGCGACGTCGGCGTTGGGCTTGGCGAGACCACGGCTGTCGGCGGCAATGGTGTGGGGGGAACGGGTGTCGCTGGCAGCCTGATGGCCGCGTCACTCGATGCAGAAGCAGGCAACCAGATCCGGGCCGCAAGGCCCCCTGCCAAGAACGCCAATACGAGCAGCGCAACGCCGCCAAGGAAACGTCCGGTATCACGTCGCGGTCGGGGCGACATCGCAGTTATGGCCTCCTGGTCCTCTTCTCGGGCAGATATGGCACTGGGCATTCGGTCAGGCATAAGGCATCGCGAGTAAGGCCTGCACGTACTTCGAAAAACGGTCGACTCGAACCGGAAATTGGGACAGAGCGGACGCCAGCCGACGGGTGTGCTCGGCATCGGTGAGGGCCTTCAGCTCGATCACAACCTGAGACTGCAGCGGCGCCTCATCATTGAGGTTCGGGTACGCACGAGCGAGTTGACTAAACGCGCGCAGATCGGTGTCGACCGTGAGGCGCACCTCACCATCGGGCGTCTCATAGTAGCTACGCTGGTAGCAGTTAACCAACACAGGTACAGGTGCTTGCCCCAACCACAGAGCAGCCCGTGAGTTGCCACTCTCGATGACGCCGGCGTGAACATCATCCCACGATTGGGTCGCGAGGTCGAACTGCCCGTCCAGCACAATCAGCTCCTTCCAACCCACCGCACCGCGCTTGGATTTCAACTCGAGTTGCGCCGCGTCCGGCCGACTCAAGTCCGTGCCATACCACCGCAACCGAAGCTTGGCCCGGTCTACCAATCCCCACAGGTTGGCTCGCAAACCGTCGAAATCGTGGGACTCGAAGTAGACATTGTTCACCTGTCGCGGGGGATAGGCACGACGCCAGTGCGCTGGGTGGAGCCGAATCCACGCTTTCACCTCCGCCAATCTCAACGCTGGGACCGGGATCTTGATCTCACTGCGCAGCGGCGTCACAATGAAGCCCTGATCCGACCCGCTCACCGGTGGAGTCATGGCCCCACCACCCACCACGCTCGGTCTCTCCCGGACTCTATGGGCACTGACATATGCGCCGATAGACCTAAGATTCGCGTCACTACGCGAAGCTCCCCCGGCACGTTCTGTAGTGCGCCGGGGATTTCCGTGAGTGGAACGTGCAAGTTGAGGGTCGGCGGAGTGACATCGACGCGAGGCGGCATGACAATGCTCTCTGGACCCTCCGTGAATCCATCAGGTGCCTCAGCAACGACCCACCTCGGGTCCAGCTCAAGACCGCCGCGCGCTCCAAAATCCAAGGCCAGGATCTCAACCGCTAGCGGCAACCGGGCGTCAAGCCTCAGGATCATCGTATCGGTAGCGGTTTCGACCTGGATCTCGACGGTGCGGTCCGGATGAATCAGCCGCCGGATGCGAGCCTGGTTGATCTCCAACGCATCCCTCAAAGTCCCAGGCGCGCCAGGGACCGCTCCCAGCGTAAGGTAGAGCGCCTCGAGCTCCGTCATATCGGCGTCAGCGTTCTGAATGGTAGCAACTGAGTCCACATAGGAGGCCAGAGCGGTCACGTACGCTCGTTGCATCACCGGATCGCCCATCAGATCGCTGAGAACCGAGCCGCCCTCTCCCAGATCGGTTGCGGTGCCGACTGGGATCAGAGATCGCGTCGCCGGCACATAGGCAAAGGTGAGCGCCCCCCAGTCAGGTGAGAGCACGCCGCGCCAGAAGGCTGTGATGGCAAGGAAACGCCCCCACACCTCAGGATCGAGAACCCCCGACGGGGTCACCGTACGGGTCGCTAGGGCATCGATGAGCGCGAGAGCGTCTTCGTGCGGTCGCCCCATTTGCTCGCTCAACGCTCCAGCTTCTTCATCGTCCACGAACGTCGACGATCCATAGGGCGAATCAGCGGTCAGCACTGCAGTGGCGTACCCGCGAGCGAGACCGGGGGCATCGGACATCCGACTCTCCGATGCGACCGGGGAGACGATGACACTGTCGGAGGCCAGGCCAGCGGCGCTCAGCATCGCGACCGAAGGGGGTCCCTCAAGAGCGACCGTGCCCCACCCCGTGCCGTTGACGGCCAGCCTGAGCACCTCATAGGAGGGTGTCGGCAACCCTACGGCGCGCAGTTCATCAAAATACTCTGCAATCATAGCTGAATCAGAACTTACAGATGAAACACGCGCTCGCTCTAGTCCGAAGACGCGCGCGTCCTCCGCAATCAAGAGAAGATCAACCGATACGACGCCCTCCGCAGGCCGGCGGTTTGGCCCGCGCATCCCCGGAGTCCAAGCGCCATCAAGCGGTGCACTAGCGCCCAGGGGACATAGTTGAACTTCGGTGGTCGATGAACCTATGGAGGCCGAGGCCTCAATACAGCGCTCGCTATCAGACCCACCAGCCTCCGCGTCCCCACGAGATGGCGAGCTAAGTTGCTGGACATCCTCAAGG
>CAZPJP010000104.1:8176-13942 GCA_964586915.1 uncultured Anaerolineales bacterium | reverse complement strand
CAAGTGCACCGGGTGCACACCCCACGACCAACACCGCCACCGCCAACAGTAACGTTAGCCAAAGCTTCCTGTTCATCACACTATTCCCTTCTCTCTTAGGATTCTGCGCTCCGCCTCAGCGGCTCGCCTCAGCGGCCCAGGTTTGTTTTTGTCTTTCATATATACGACGCCGAGGGCCGGCAGTTTGTTCCACCGGATCGCGTGGACACGGCGCCAGTGGTGTGACGGGTTGTTGTGAAGACGTCTCGGTTTGCCATCTGGGGTTTGAGGGATGTTGCGGCGGAGCAGGTATGGACCGTGACCTGCGCGCGCGATCCGCGGCACCGCAGCGGCTCTACGAGGGCGACGGGAGGCGCGGTGGGTCGTCTTGGCGCAGGCGCCTAGAGGGCTGTGATCAGGTTCAGCCAGAGGTGCACGAGGATGGGCGCGAGGAGGTTACCGTTCTTGTGCAGCACGTAGCCGAGGAGCAGGCTCAGGGGCAGCGTCTGCAGCGCGTCGAAGATCGCGGGGATCCACTCCATCTGATTCATGATCAGGAGCTGTGGGACGTGAAGGCCGCTCATCACGAACGAGGCGCCCAACCAGCCGATCCACCAGCCGCCGGCGGCGACCCAGCGCACTTGCAGGTAGCCCCTGGAGAGCACTTCCTCCGCCAGTCCTACCACCAGATACTGCAGGCTGGCGTAGAGGCCCCACCACGCCCAGAGCCGTGGTAGTGCATCGACCTTGTCCTGAGCCACGAGGAAGAGGGCGCCGATCACGACGGACAGCGCAATGGCACTCAGCCAACGCCGCCCGTGGAGCTGCAGATCGGCCAAACTGAGCCGGTGTTGAGCGGCACCGAGGTACATCGGGATCAGCACGAGCGCCCACGCGAGGGCCTGTCCCACGACATCGATGAGCTCGTAGCTCCGTGAGTCCGTCGGCGCGGCGTAGACCGTCGGCATACTGGCGAGCAGGGTGAAGACCAGGCCGAGAATGGCGATGGCGACGAGGACCGCCGTCCGTGCCTGGGCCGGCGCCTCGTCCTCCGAGGGATAGCCCGGTCGCGCGCTCCATCGCTTGGGCCACAGGGCGGTCACCAGCCCTGCGATGAGGCTGGGCAGAAGGGTCTCGCTGAGGAACTCGATGGGCATGGGGGCGTGTCTCCTTTGTGACCGCGTGCTGCGCTGGCTACCCTATCAAATCCCCACCTTCCTGGCTCACGCCTCCTCGCCCCACGCGAGGAAGATGAGCTCGAGCGTCTCCTCCCCCTCCGTCCAGACCACGTGGTCGGCGCCCGGCGGGATATAGTAGGCCTCGTTGGCTTTCACCGGCACGGTCTTGTCGCCGATCTTTGCGAACCCTGCGCCCTCGATGAAGACGAAGGCCTGGGGGAAGGGGTTGGTGTCGCCCGGCTCGTTGAGGCGCTCGCCGGGGTTCAGCCGGTACCAGGCGCTGCGAAAGCCCGGGCAGTAGTAGAGGGGAATGGCGTGAGCTCCGTGGACGAGCCGAGCATGCGCCTCGCCTAGCGGGACGCGCTCCGGCACGCTGGGATTGAAGAAGTGTTGCAGGAACGCATACATCTCGGTCAGGAGCTCGCGCGTCATCGCGACCCCCTCGGCGGGGCGTATATCCAGGGGGGCGGACTGGGTCACGTGCTCGCGACCGGCGGCGGTCAGCGCCGTCAGCTCGCCGGCGTCGATCCGACGCAGCATCGCGGGCGACGTCTGCAGATCGAAGTGCGTCTCCGCCGCGCGGCCCGGGTGGAGTGTGACCTCGCCGCCGGGCGCGATGGCGACGTGCCACGTGCGCGATGCGTCTGATTCGTCGCTGATCTCGAGGTTGACGGTCATCGCAAGCCCCCGCCGCACTTTGCGCCGGTACCCCTCGACCATCTTGGTGAGGATAGGTTCAATGTCGGTCATGGGAGCTCCTTACTGGACGCTGGATCGCTTCTTTGTCCCCTCCGGGCGGTACACAAAAGGGACGCGCTTCTGGTTTTCACACTCCGAGGGAACAGAGAGCGGGCGCCCTTCTCCTTTCGCCCCTTCGGAGGGAACACCAAGCAGGCGCGCTTCTGCCTTCCCCCCTCCGGGGGGAATACAAGGGGGGCGCGCCGTGGGCGTGGGTTGCTGATCATGGCGCTTGCGCCTCGTCGGGGCCGTGAGGGATGAGGGCGCGGAGCTGCCGCTGGACCGCGACGAGGTCAGGGGCGACGTCGTCGCCGAGGCGCTCGCGGAGCGCGAAGAGCTCCTGGAAGATGGGCAGGACAGCCTGCTCGTCGACGTGACCCAGCAGAATCGCGGTCTCGATGGCGTAAACCAGGTCGACAAAGGCTTCCTCGGGGCGCTCGGGCAGGGGCTGGCTGAGGATGCGGATGACAGACGCCTGCTGGGCGCTCGCCAGCCGCGCTTCCTCCTCCGCCAGAAAGGCGTCGAGGGCCGCAAGCGTCTCCCCAGGGACCGTCCATCCGCTGGCACCTACGTTCTCCTCCACGTGGGCCACCGTCGACGGTCCGGTCAGGGCGCAGAGCACGTGAGGCTGGGCCAGGACCCAAGCGATGGCGACCTGCGCGGGCGTTCTGTTGAGCTGCTCACCGAGCGCCGCGAGGTAGGCGGCGACGCGGAGGCCTGAGTCGAACCGTTCACGCTGGAAGAGCGGGTCGAGGCGCCGGATGTCGCCAGGCGCAAACTGAGGTGGACCGCCCCGGCCCGGACCGAAGGCGCCGGTGAGCAGGCCGCGCCCGGTGGTGCTGAACGCGATGGCCGCAGCGTCGTAGCGCTCGCAGAGGGGTATCAGCGTGCGTTGTGCGTGGCGGGCGACGGCGCTGAGCTCCATCAGGATCGAGAGCACGTCGCTCGACGCCAGGAACTCCGCTGCCCGCTCCGGCGATAGATGACCGAGGCCGTAATGCCGGATCTTGCCGGCTTGTTTGAGGTCCTCCAGCGCGTCAATAACCGCCGGCACCGGGGTCTCGGGATCGTCGTAGTGGATCTGGTAGAGATCAATGCGGTCCGTCTCGAGGCGGCGCAGGCTCTCCTCGCAGGACGCGACGATGGTCTCGCGGCTCAGGTCGGCCACGGCGCCGTCTTTGACCCCGATCTTCGTGGCGATCGCGATTTCGTCGCGAAAGGGGGCGACGGCCTCACCGAGGACGCGTTCTCCGTCCACCTCCCCAGAGGCGTAGGCGCGGGCGGTGTCGTAGAAAGTCACACCTAGCTCGTGGCCGCGCCGCAGCGCCTTCGTATAGGAGGCCACGTCGGGCGGGCCGTAGGCGCCGCTCAAGCCGTAGCAGCCGAGCCCGATCTCAGAGACGGTGAAGCCGTGGTGCGTTCGCGTCTTCACGTACGGCTCCTTATGATCCCGGTGTGGCTAGGAGATACATCGAGGCTACATCCACGTCCAGCGACCGCTGATCTCAATGACGGTCAGCGCCATCGCATCAAAGACCGATGGCGTGATGCCGAGGATGTCGGGCGTGAAGGCGTCGCTGTCGGCGATCAGGTAGAGCACACCAGCGCGCTGGGCGTCCGCGGCGTCGCGGAGGGCCTGGAAGAGCTGCGCGCGGATCTTGGTCAGGTGCGCTGCTCGGTCAGGAGCGTAGGGAATGAGTGCGACGGCGGCCCGGAGGCGATGGGCTGGATCCTCGAGCGCCCGAGCGAGCTCGAAGGTTTCCTCAATGAGATCCGGGGCTGCCCGCAGCAAGGGAGCTAAGGCGGCGAGGGCGCGTGATCGGGCGCGCTCGGTCTCGAAGCCCCGCACGATGTCCAGCGCCTGGGTCAGATGCTGGGGACCGAGCTGGGGCGCCAGCGTGACCAGCGCGTCCTCCGGCAAATCGTCGTCGATCACATCGATTTCCCCTGCGGCCTGGAGCGCCGCCGCGGCGGTTTCCTGGTAGGCCTCGGCTTCCAGAAAGGGAAGAAGCTCGGTGAAGGCGTCTGCTCGGAGCCGAGGATCGTCCACATCCAGATCCCGCGCGCCCACCAGCGCAGCTTCTCGCAACGCCGCCTGGTGCTTGCCTGAGAGCTCGGGGAGCAGCGCCGTGGTCGCGAGGATTCGCAGGTAGGGGTCCTCAATCGCCTCCAACGCGGTGTTCGCCGCGGTGATCGCTCGCCTGCGGGCGCGCCAGCCCGCATGGCTCGCGATCGCGGCCCATGCCATCGCAGCGTCGTAAGGCGTGTCGACACGCCGGGCGTTCGCGGTCGCCGCCTTCAGGACGCGGCGGTGAGTCCCGGCAGGGAGCCGGTGCCCCAGCGTCAGCAGCCGGTTGATGGCGTCGGGCTCGTCGATCAGCCGTTCAACGACGGCCTCCTGGAGCGGCAGCACGTCACCCTTTATGTCTGGCGGGAGTGCAGCAAGCACCGTGCACCGGTCTATGTCGTTGGGCAGCCGCCGCAGCGCGTCGGCCACAGGGCCGGAGAGGCTCGCGGGGCAATAGGGCGCCAGCCAACAGAGGAGTTCGATGTGGGCTGCGTCGTCGAAGGTCGTCCCGGCACTCGCGCCGCTGAGGAGACTCAGCAACGTCTCAACGATGGTTGCCCGGGCGCCCGGGCCAGCCTCCGGCAAGAGGGCGAGGAGCGCAGCCGCGCGAGCCGCCTGATCGGGGATCTCCTCCGGTTCGAGGAGACGTGCGAGGTAGCCGGGCGCATCAGGCAGCGTCGGGAGCCGCGAGGCCAGCATGCCAACGGCCCTGGATCGCGCCTCCGCCTGGCTGAGCCCTAGGGCCAACGGCATCGCCTGCTGGATGAGGGGGCCGCTGAGCTGTGGTGCGAGCCCGATCAGCGCAGCGGCGCGGTCCAACTCGTAGGGAATCGCGGCAACGGCCCGGAGCGCCTCTCCCAGCGTCGCGGTGCGCTCTGCGGCATCGTAGCGTGTTGCCAGCGTGCCGAGCGCCGTCGCACGTGCTGCGGGATCGCCGATGGCACGGATCACAGCGGCGGCCTGCGGCAGGAGCTGCTCGGGAAGCCTCGGCACGAGCCCATTGAGCAACTGAACCTGGAGATCCAGTCGGTCGGCGCTTGCGGCGTGCTCAAGCGCGGCTGGGAGCGCGCTAGCCGGCAGGTGCGGGGCCAGCTGGGCCCACAGTGTTGGCTGGGCTGAGTTAGCGCCAATCAACGCGGGTTCCTGCACCAGGCGCTCCGCCGTGTCGGGAGGGAGGGCTGGCGCTAGATCCGCGAGGGCCTGCAAGCGGTCGATCTCCCACGAAAGGCGCCTCACGGTGTCGAAGAGCTGTTTGAGCAGCGCTCGGCGCCGGTCGTCAGGTAGCCGGGGCGCCAGCGCCGCCAATGCCTTCACCCGTGCTGGCGCATCCAGGAGGCCCCGCGCAGCCTCCAGCGCCTGCTCGACCTGGTCGGCTTCCAGGTGGGGGGCCAGGGCCTCCAGGACGGCGGCGCGATCGCGCTCCACTGCCAACCGGACGGCCTTCGCCAGGATGCGCGTCAGGTATTTCGGCGCATCGGCCCTGGTGGTGACGTAGGCGATCAACTCTGTCAGCACCCGTGCCCGGTTGTAGCTCTCCTCGATCAGGCACGTGGTATCGAGGGCGCGCAGTAATGCATCGGGCGTGTCATAGGCGCTGGACAGCAGGGGAATCAGCTGGCGGACCGCTTCACCCCTCTGCCAGTCATCAGGGAGCGTACAGGCGATGGCAAGGGCTTGGCATAGATAGGCGGGCGTCAGCCCCGGAGCGAGCGCGGCCACCGCGTATGCCACCGCTCCCGGCGTGTACGCCGGTTTGTTCGGCCCTGAGGGGTCCGAGCTATGCGCTGACGCGATGGAGCCATG
>CAZPJP010000104.1:5614-8076 GCA_964586915.1 uncultured Anaerolineales bacterium | reverse complement strand
CGCTGACGCGATGGAGCCATGGCCACCAGCGTATGGCGCACATTGTGCCGCGGGCGGGGCTTTCGCTGTATCAGAATCAATGGCCTCGGCGATCTCGGCCAGCGCGGTGGCCTGTACGCGCGCCTGGAGATTGGCCTCGAGGTGTGGAATCACGCCCGCCAGCGCCTGGGCGCGGAGCTGGAGCGTCGGCAGCAACTGTGCGAGATCGAGGGCCTCGTGCAGCGGCGTTTGCCCCAGATAGGCCGAGACAGATGCTAGCGCTTCCGCGCGTTGCGGCGCGCCCTCAAACGGGTCATCGTCCAGCCCACGGATCGCTTCGAGGACAGCCTGCGCGACCGCATCTTGACCCGCTGCGCCGGGCCCCAGCGCCATCAGCAAGCGGTGAAGCGCGCGCACGCGCAGCGAGGGTGGCATCCGGCGCGCGACGCTCAAGGCCCTCTCCACAGACCAGAGCCGGTGAGCCACAGCCTCGGCGATCAGCGGCGGTGGCGTTCGCGTCGCCAGGGTGTTAATGCTGGCTCGGATCAGGGCGTAGCGCAGGCCGTCGGCCAACGCCGTTGGGGAGGCCGAGGCGTCGAACTGGGCTTTAAGCTGTTCGTCAGCCCGCGTCCACGCGAGCTCCAGGTCGTCGAGATAGCCATCATAGCGCCCGCCGCTGGTGGCGACCCGGGTGTGGAGCCACGCGTCGTCGTCAAAGAGCTGGGCCACGGCGTCCCGCCTCCCACCATGATCGAGGTGATAGGCAAGGTGCGCGTGCAGGTAACCGTCGTCGGGGATTTCGGACCACCGAACGCCGTTCGAGGGCTGGGCATACGTACTGAGGAGCAGACGATGGACGCTTCGCAGTCCCTCTCTGCCTAGCGGGGTCATCGCGAAGTCGCGCACCAGGTCGTGGAGTCTGATCTCATCCCCGTGCGCCCCCGGCTCAACGAGGGCGCGGTCGCGGAGGTCCTGCAGGCGCTCCCGCCACGTCAAGTCGCTCATAGGCTCGCGATCGATCGCCGCCTGCGCTTGCCAGAGCGTCTTCACGACAGAGGTGGGAATGGCCTCGCCCTCGCGGAAGACGGCGAGGCTCCTGAAAGCCTGGCGGTCGGCATCGGAGAGATCCGCGAGGCTCAGCGACAGCGTGTCGAAGAGGTTGTCCTGGTCCGATTCGGGGCGCTGGCTGTGCAGTTTCTGGGCGTCGAAGCCCTTCAGCCAGTCGGCGAGGTCCATTCGGGTTCGGCGTAGTTGGGCGCCGGCCAGTCGCAACGCCAGCGGGAGCCGGCCCAGCCGCTCTACCACGCGCGCCCGAAGGTCTGGCGATGCTGCTGTCACTGTTTCGCCGCCCCAGCGGGTCAACAGGCTTTGCGCTTCCGTTGGGGACATCGGCGTGACGGTGTAGGTGTCCAGCGCGAGCTCGCGAGCTAGAGCGGCGTCGCGGGTCGTGATCAGGAGCCGTGACGCAGGCCGGGATGCGTCATCCGCTTGCGCAGCAGCGGCACCCGCTTGCGCAGCAGCGGCACCCGCTTGCGCAGCAGCGGCAACGGCAGTCACAAAGGGGGTCGCGTCTGAGCGACGCCAGAGGTCATCGAGCACCAGCAGACAGGTCCGACTGCGAAGCTGATCGGCGAGCGCGTTCTGGAGCTGCGCCAGGCTCGGGGACCCACCATCCAGGTCCGTCGCAGCACCGAGGGCCGTGAGCCATTCACGGAGACGGGCCGTCACGTCGCTCTCGCGCCCCAACGTTGCCCACAGAATACCGTCGGGGAAGGCTGTGCGGACCGCTGGGTCGTCGCATAGGACGCGGGCCAGCACCGACTTGCCTGCTCCGGCCATGCCGTGAAGTGCAAGGCCCAGCGCGCCCTCGTCGGGCCGCAGCTTGGCGCGAATGGCGCTCAGGGCCTCGGTCCGGGCGACGTAATGCTCCGGGGCGGGCAGCGGCACGTGGCGGTAGAAGTCCCTCCGCGGTGGAAAATCCCAGAGCTGCCCGGTGAGCAGCCGGCTGGTGAGGACGGGCACCGCCGCGTCGGGGCGCTGGCCCGTCTGCAGGGCGTGCCGCGCCTCGTTTACGGCGAGATCCAGCACGCCGTGGCTGGCAAGCTGTCGATAGAAGCTGGCGGCAAAGATCCCGGCTGACGCCGTCGTGACCTGGCCTTGCATCGCGACGACGGCAGGGACGCCGGTCGCGAGCACCCGAGGGGCGACGCCCCGCAGGGCTCCGCCGGCGAGCTGTCCGCCCGCCTGACAGGCAGCTGTGTGACAGGCCATCAGGACGATGCAGTCCGGCGGTGTGTGCAGCCCCATCAGCATATCCGCGAGGCGGTCGTCCGACACCCAGTCGAGGCCACCCTCTTGAGTCTCCAATAGCAGGCCCGCGACGCCTCCGGCTCGCCGGATCTCACCGTGGGCGACGATGTGAAGGATGGTGCAGGGTGAGGAGCCTGCCGCTTTCAGCGGAGGCGCTTCCAGCGGTGCCGCTT
>CAZPJP010000104.1:0-5514 GCA_964586915.1 uncultured Anaerolineales bacterium | reverse complement strand
GTGCAGGGTGAGGAGCCTGCCGCTTTCAGCGGAGGCGCTTCCAGCGGTGCCGCTTCGCGCAGGGTGGATTCGATTGCCGAGAGCGTGGTCGGGGGCGACAGAATCTCCGCCTGCACGTGAGGGAAGTCATGGAGCGCATTCAGGATCGCAGCGGACTGCTCCTCGAAATCCAGGTCCACCAGGCCGCGCTCGCTGAGGCCCCGGGGATTGGCGATGGCGATGAGGAGCCGCACCGGGCGCTCCACGGGAAGCATACGCACCGGGCGGTCGGAGGGAAAGAAGCGCGAGAAGGGCGTTTGGGCGTCCGCTGCGAGCGCCCGACCGTCGTCCTGGAGCAACTCCCAGGGCAGCGCCTGGAGCTCGGCGGCATCGGCGTCGATCCTGATCCGCACGCGCCGCTGCGGCGCGGCGCCCTTAGCCTGCTGCCAACTGTCCCTGATCCGGTCGTCGGCCAGGAGCTGCGCCAGCAGGCGTCGTCCATCCGCTGCCGGATCTCCCGTTGGACGCCACGCGGCAACGTCGGCGTCTAGTGCGCCCGACGGGAAGATCCGGACACGATCGAGGATCAGCTGGACAGGATAGCCCTGCCCAACTCGGTGTGCGCCGATGTGAACCTCGAGGTCGTGGAAGGCGTCTATGGCCATACGGGGCCTCTGCTCCCAGGGATGATTGACCGATGTGCCGAGTATACGTGTTGGAGCGGGATTCGCAAGCTCCGAAGCAGTCATCAGTCCCCAGTCATCAGTCCCCAGTCGTCTATCGTCAATCGTCCGTCGTCAGCCGTCTGAGTCTCGCCGATGGGATTGCGACTCGCTCCGCCACGCCGCAGTCATGCTTGACCCTCGCACTCGTCGCTGTATCCTACGCAAAGTTTGGCGTGAACCCAAGGGAGGGGAGATGACGATGACGAAGGGCAAGCAGATCGAGCTTCGCAGGAAGATCGCGGCCCGAGCTGGGACGTTGCTCCGCGAAGGATATCATTGCTCGGAGGCCGTCGTCAAGGCCGTGGGACCGAGCGTCATCCGCGACTGGTGCCCGGCCTGCACGCGGATGGCCACCGGGTTCGCCGGGGGCGTTGGCGGCACGCAACAGGAGCTGTGTGGCGCGTTGGCGGGCGCCATCATGGTGATCGGCGCGATCTTTGGACGCACGACGCTGGAGGACGACACGCTGGCGCAGCGCCTTACCGAGAAGATGCGCGAGCGCTTCTTCGAGACCTTTGGGACGACGCAGTGCGTTCGCCTGGTTGAGGACGTGGTGGAGTCAGAGGGCGGCTTGGGCTCGTGCGATGTCCTGGTCGAGCGGGCGACGATGATCCTTTTGGGCGTCCTCGCTGATGCCGGTGTCCGACTGCAGGAGGGCGCCCCGGTCGAGTCGGAGACCGCAACTTCTGATGAAGCAGGTGAGGAGGACTGATCCCCTGACGCGACGCCGGCCCCGTCCGCGACCTGAGGGCCTGGCGCGTCTCTGCCCCACGCAGGCCGGACATCGCTCCGGAAGGTGGATACCCAAAGCGTGGACCGGAGACGTCTCGCCCCCAGCCACTAAGCTGAGAGTATAGCGTAAGCTGCGCGTGTGTGGACCGCGGGCGTCTTAGCTGCGCTCCACGTCGAGGGCCAACGTACACGGCGACCTTAGCTTGATGCTGGCAGACAAATTGCCGGCGATGCCGGAACGCTGCGTTATGTGATCGGGACCTCCGCTTGGAAGATCTCGACGCCCTCGCGGGCGTGCACGCTGTAATCCGGCAGACAGGCGGGCAGGAAGACCGCCTCGCCCTGCCGGAAGGTCTCGTGTCCGTCCGCCCAGCTGATGTCGAGGGCCCCCTCGACGATCAGCAGGATCGCCGGCCCGGCGCCCTTTTCCATTCTGCGCTCCGTGCCCGGCGCGAGCCGCCACCGATGCACCTCGAACTCCTCCGTCGGCGTCTCGTAGACCGCGCGGATCATCCCTCCTCTATCCACGTGAGGATGGCCTGAGAGGATGTCCGGCCTTTGGGGCGTGACGTCCACGATCTCGAGCAGCGCTTTCGGGTCCCGAAACTTCGGCGTAAGGCCGACGCGGACGACGTTGTCGGAGTTGGCCATACACTCGATGATGTTGCCATTGAGATAGGCGTGCGGCACCCCGGCGTCCGTGAAGAGGCCCTCTCCCGGGGTTAGGTCGATCAGATTGAGCAGGAAGAGCGCGAAGAGACCGATGTCCCGGCTTCCATAGCGCTGCCGCAGCTCCAGAAAACGCACCTCGACCTCGCGCAATCCCTCGAACCAGGTGGAGAGCCGATTGGCGAGCCTGTCCACCGCTTCCATCAGCGCGTCGGGGTCCGCCTCGGCGCGCTCGATCATCGCCGTGAAGAGCTCGCGGGCCAGCGCCTGCTGCTCCTCAGTGGAGGGCTCCTCCGCCTCGATGATGCGGTTGGCGACCGGCGCGCCGACGAACTCGGCAATCTCCGGATAGCGTGTGAGCGTCTCGCTCAGCTCGGAGAAGGGCTTGAATCCGGTGAGCGCCGTCAGTCCATCGAGGGCGATCGCCAGCTCGGGCTTGTGATTGGTGTCGGGATAGTGCTCCGGGTCCTGGGCGTGCAGGCGCACTGCCTCGGATTTCGTGGGATGCGCCTGGATGGAGAGGGATTGCGCCGCAGAGAGGATCTTGAAGAGGAAGGGCAGCTGCCCGTATGTCTCCATCACCTCCGGGCCGAGGGTCGCCTCAGGATGCTCCGCGATCCATTCGTTCAGCGCCACGGTGGTGCCGTCGGGCAGCTCTATCTCCGAGGGCGCCTTGGGGTGGGCGCCCATCCACAGTTCCGCGTACGGTGTGCCGGGCTCGGGATCGATGCCCAGGAGCTCTGGAATGAGCGCGTCGCCATCTCGTTTGCCCCAGGCATAGTGCTGGATCTGGTTGTGCATCCGATAAGGACGCGGTGCTACGGCGGGTGCTTGCTTCATTTTCCTGCTCCTTGCCTTTGTCTCCAGTATAAGCCCTATTGTAGCACAACCGCACGTCGATGCGGTACCGTAGGGGCAGGGCTTGTCCCTGCCCAGGTGGGGCAACCACGCCGGGGCGTGACCACGCCGGGGGGCAACCACAAGGGTTGCCCATAAAGTATGTTACAGAATCGTTACAACCCGGGATAGAACGTTAGTTCTAACCGTTTTCCGATTGCCAGCGGGCCAGGGATTGATCTATACTGAGGGTGGAGGTGATGTGGCATGAAGAGCGATTTAGGCGGGATGTGGGGGAGGCTATGGACGAAGATCTACGCGATCTACACTGTCGCGATGCTGGTCAGCCACCGGACTCGCTGGCCGCGGGGCTTTCCTGACTGGCTGCGCGCCCGCGCGGCTGTGACGTTGCCTCCCGCTCGTCGCTTCTGGATTGTCGAAACAGAGCATAGTCGAGCACGGCGCGCTGATCTTCTACGGGCATCTCGCTCACACTCTCCCATAGTTCTCGGAGGGTGAGGCTGTCGCGCGGCTCGGGCGCTGAGCCGGTGCGCGACACGTCGCCCGGCGACTCGCCTGCAGCGATGCGGCGCTCGCCTGCAGCGATGCGGTCGACCGCCTCGAAGGTCATCCCAAAAGCGGTGGCAATCGCCCGGATCACCGTGTCGGTTGGGGGCAACCCATGTCGCTGTCGCCCGCTAATGGTGTCATTGCCGACGTCGCCGGCGCGCTCGACCTGGCGCACCGACCGAAAGCCGCGGCGGGTCATCTCCGCCTCGAACCATCGCCAGAACTCCTGAGCTGTCATCGCTAGCCCTCCGTCGCTGCCTGCTGTCGAGATTCTCGATATAAGCATACCCGGGATTGCGCGCGCAATCAAGTGCGCAACCAGTGTGGGTCCATATGTACGCGGACGTTCGCGCGCTACGCCGGTCGGGTGCGGGCGCGCAGATACCGCGCCAGCGGCGCGGCTGAGGGGTCGCAGACCTCGTTGAGGCGTGCGGGGAGGGGTTGGCCTAGGACGGCCTCCAGCCGGGCGCGCTGGCGGGGGACGACGTCGGGGTGGGCGTCGTGGACGTTGGTGACCTCGTCGGGATCGGCGCGCAGGTCGTAGAGCTCCGGCTCGGGATCCTCCTCGTGGACGGTGACGACGTAGTTCCACGCGTCGTCGCGGACGGCAGCCCGTCCGCCGGCGTTGCCTTCGACGAAGCCCGCCCATCCGGTCACGATGTGGTCGCGCAGGGCCTCCTTTTCGCCCGTGACCAGCGCCCAGGCGTCCTGCCCGTCGACGTTGGCGTAGGGGACCTCCAGCAAGCGCAGCAGCGTCGGCATCAGGTCGTGGCTCTGCACGAAAGGCGCGACGGTCTCGCCGCGCGGCCCGTCGGGATGGCGAATCGCCAGCGGAATCTGCGTGTTGAAGGGGTGCATCTCGGCGGCGCCCTTGCCGAACCTGCCGTGATCCATCAACTGCGTGCCGTGGTCGCTGGTGAAGACGACGATGGTGTCATCCCACAGGCGCAGCGCGTCCACGGTCTCCAGCAACGCCCCGACCCAGGTGTCGACGAAGGTGACCTCGCCGCAGTAGAGGGCCTTGATGCGCGCCTTCTCCTCGTCGGTGGAGGCGTCGTTGTCGGGGTAGATGTACTCGATGCCGGGCTCGTCCTCCCACGCATGGTAGCGGTCGGCGTAGGCCCGCGGCGGGTCCCAGGGCTCGTGGGGATCGAAGGAATCTATCCACAGGAAGAAGGGCGCGTTGGCGGCGTTGTCGTGGAGCCACCGGGAGGCCGAACGAAAGACCCGCGCGCACTGGTAGTCCTCCTCGCGCTCGCGCCCACGCTGGTTGTAGAGGTACTGGGCCAGGTGGGCGAGGGTGGGCGAGTCGAGGGGCTCTCGGGTGTAGGTGCGGAGCTCGTCGGCGATGCTCGCCAGCGTGCCGCCGCGCCAGTTGTCGGTCTCCTGACCCCGGATGAAGTCGTAGGTGACGAAGCCGCGCGTGTAGTTCATCGTGGGCTTGAACATATGGTAGGTGTCGGCGACCAGCCCGGTGAAGTAGCCGTGGCTGAGGAGCACCTCGGCGAGGGTGTCCTGCTCCGGTGGGATCTTGTGCCAGCCGGGCGCGTGGTGCCAGTGGCCGCGGCGGTCGAAGTTGTAGCGCCAGGGGAAGGAGCGCCGCCCGGTGAAGAAGGCCCGGCGCATCTGCAGCGTCGGCTGACCCTCGCCAAAGGCGGAGGAAAACGAGACGGACTCGCGGACCAGCGCGTCGAGGTTCGGCGTCGCCACGGCGCCCATTGCCCCTGCCATCGCGGCGCTGCCGTCGGCGGGCGTGGCGGGGTCGATCAGATCTGCGCGGAAGGTGTCCAGACAGATGACGATCAGGTTCGGCTTCATAATGTCCTCCTTACAGCACCACTGCTGTCAATACGCCCACGGGGAACCTAGGAAACCTTGGCGCGCTTTGCGCCTTTGCGTGAGACTCTGCGCTCTCTCGGTGACGCCGAGGCCGGGTCCGGATGGCGCGGACCGACGCCGGCGCTGGCGAGGGCGCGCAGTGTGACGCCGCCGATGACGAGGG
>CAZPJP010000103.1:0-14131 GCA_964586915.1 uncultured Anaerolineales bacterium | reverse complement strand
GCCTGCTCTTGAGGACACCGGCACCTGCACAGACGCCGCGGACCCGGCGATCCGTCGGAAGTGCGTTGCACTTTGGCATTCGGTCGCTACTCGGGCATATTGAAGAGATCCAGCTCTGGCACATCGACCCCACCTGGTGGCGCGACCGCGCCTGCACCATCGCCGGGCGCAACCTGACGCAAACCGAGTGGGCCCAGTACCTGCCCAACGAGCCCTACCGCGTCACGTGCGGCGAGTGGCCGGCGGGAAAGTAACAGGCACCCCACCGTTAGGAGACCGTGAAAAGAACGAAAGCTCAGAGATGATCGCGAGATCGTCGAGACGTGGGAGCGCGTCAGCGAAAGGGCAGACTGAGCTCTCCCCGAGGCGGGTCCCAACCTTGACGAAGCCCCAGCCGGTGTTAGAATGCGGGTGTGATGGGGGCTCAATCTTTAACTAGCCACGATCTCTGCACTTATTCCACGCTAACGCAAGTTTTCCGCTGTGCCTCAGGAGGCCAATTTGACCAAAGGACGTCCCAGCTACACAGGTATGCACAAGTACGTGGACGAGGAAGCCGGGTATGCACTCTGGCTCCCTTCTGACTGGCGTGAGATTCCGATGGTCGAGGGACGTGACGGCGTTATCTTCACGCCCCATCCCGACCGGATGGATACCAGCTTTATCGCCGAGAAGCTCACCCTGCCCTTCAAGATCTCCGAGGATGACATCCCCGTGCTACGAGAGGGGTTCATCGCCGGGTTGGAATCGCTCCCGGGCGTGGAAATCGAATCCCAAGACGAGAGACTCACGTCGACCCTCAAGTTCTTCGAGGCCCGCTACACCTTCCTGGAGGATGGCATCCGGCGCAAGCGCTGGATTCGCTCCGTTTACTGGGGCGAGGGGCACCTCCTTCTCATTGCCCAAGGTGCCACAGAGGAGGAGTTCGCCTACTACGAAGGGATGTTCTTCAACACGATGATGACGGTCGAGATCACCTAAGCCACTCGACTGAGGATAAAGGACCCGATGATGGCCGAGAGAGACAAGAGTCAGTTTGAGTGTCCCCGCTGTGGCGTTGAGATCAAGCGCGCGCCTGATGATCCTAACAGGACGTGGGTGACGTGCCGCCAGTGCGGGGAAGTGCTCAACCTGGCATCACAGCGTGCCCTGTTGCGGGCGGAGATGAACTTCGACTTCGCCCAAGAACTGACGACGCCCGAGCTGCTGGACGTGAAGAACCGCCCGAACGAGCTCTCACCGCAGTCCAAGGATGCCCTGCGCAGCTATCAGAGATCCTACACCGGCATCCAGCTCGCCCTCCAGGCCCCGCTCCCTGCGGACCAACGGGAGAGCGCCATTGAGATCATGGCAGAGACCACCCGCATCCTCCAGCGTCATCAGATGATCTCTGCGCTCGAAGCCAGGTACTGGGTCCAGCTGATGGTCTGCCAGACGGCCCGACGGGAGTATGAGGCCCTCGAGGCCAGATTGCAGAAGCCGCGCCAAACGCTGTTGACGCGGCTCTTTCGCCATCCCCACTGGCGCCTACGTCGTTCTCAGCTCAAGCGCGCGCTCGCGCGCCGGAACGCACGACTCCAGGAGCTGGAGCAGAGTCTGGCCCTCGTCAATACCCTCTACGTCCAGCCCGAAGAGCTGGAAGCCTAGACCAGGACGCGGACTAGCAGGGAGACGATACCGACGCCTGCCAGGATCGCCAGGGGCTTCCACCCCTCGCGCAGCAGCGTGTGCTCCTCGGCAAGCTGCCGGAAGCGG
Source organism: uncultured Anaerolineales bacterium (assembly GCA_964586915.1). Lineage (GTDB taxonomy): Bacteria > Chloroflexota > Anaerolineae > B4-G1 > SLSP01 > PWVB01. The sequence goes on along the minus strand of CAZPJP010000103.1, from coordinate 12,376 downwards.
CGCTCCAGGACGACGACACCGACCAGGCCGGCGATCACCATTATCACCAGCAGCGCGCGATCCACAAAGCTAATCAGGAAGTTGAAGTCGATCCGCGCGGCGGTTGTCGTGATCGTTCTGTCCGCCCACCACGCCGCCAGCGCCAGGAACGCCGCCCGTACCAGCGCGACATCCAGGAGGATCAGAACGACGGAGGCTAGCCACGCCACCAGGTAAGCTGCAGTGCGCGGCGCCTCCAGCCGCTCCCGTCCTTCGTCTTCCCGGACCATGCTTACTCTGTCGGACCCATGACCCCACGTAGGCTGAGCTTCTCAGCAAAGTGGCAGGCCGCGAAGTGGTCCGGTTCAATTTCCCTGAGTGGCGGTTCATCCTCAGAGCATATGGATTCGGCATAGCGGCAGCGGGGATGGAAATAGCACCCAGAGGGTGGATCGGACGGGCTGGCCACCTCACCGGGCAGGCGGATGGGGCGGTCGCGCTGCCGTGGATCTGGCTTGGGCACCGCGGCCATCAAGGCCTCCGTATAGGGATGCTTGGGATTGTAGTAAAGCTCCTCTGTAGACGCCATCTCGGCGAGTTTGCCGACATACATCACGGCTACCCGGTCGCAGATATGCTCCACAACGGAGAGATCGTGAGCGATGAACAAGTAGGTCAGGTCGAACTGCTCCTGAAGATCTTCCAGCAGGTTGAGCACCTGAGCCTGAATGGAGACGTCCAGCGCCGAGACCGGCTCATCGCAGATAATGAGCTTAGGATTTAGGATGAGTGAGCGTGCGAGACCGATACGCTGGCGTTGGCCACCGCTGAACGCGTGGGGATAGCGGCTCATATATTCTGGCCGCAGGCCCACCACCTCGAGCATATCGGCCACAAGATCTGTCAACGCCTGCCCCTGGGCCACGTTGTTGATGATCGCGGGCTCGGCGACAATCCGCTTCACCGTCATCCGAGGATTCAACGACATAAAGGGGTCCTGAAAGATGATCTGCATATTGGGACGGACGGGCTGCAACTCCTCGCGAGACATGGACGCCAGGTCCACCCACCCCAAGCCAGGATCCTTGAACCTGACCGTTCCTGCGGTGGGCTCGTATAAGTGCAAAATCGTGCGACCTGCCGTGGTCTTACCACAGCCGCTCTCCCCCACCAGCCCCAGAGTCTCGCCGTCACGGATGAAGAGATTGATGTCATCCACGGCTTTCACATGACCCACCACCTTCTTGAATAGCCCACGGCGGATGGGGAAGTATTTCTTCAGTCCTTGGACGTCGAGTAGCAGATTGTTCTCTTTCTGATCAGTGGGATTGGTTGGATTACTCATTCTCTTCCACCTTGTCGGAGTACAGGAAACAGCGCACGGCCCGCCCATCGTCGGTATAGGTCATCCCCGGCACGGCCTTTTCACATGTGCCCTGCATAAAGGACGGGCAGCGCGGATGGAAGGGACACCCGGAGATCTGCGAATACGGATTCGGCACGACTCCGCGGATGGGCTCCAGTCTCGCCTTCTCCTTGCGACCGATCTGGGGAATGGAGGACAGAAGCGCGCGAGTATACGGATGAAGCGGGTCGTAAAACAGCTCTTCCACCGGCGATTGCTCCGCGATACGCCCCAGATACATCACCGCGACCTCGTCTGCCATCTGCGCAATCACGCCGAGGTCGTGGGTGATAAACATAATGCTCGTCCCGATGTCGTACTGGAGGCCCCGCATCAGGTCCAAAATCTGGGCCTCCGTCGTGACGTCCAGCGCGGTCGTCGGCTCATCGGCGATTAGGAGCGACGGCGTGCACGAAAGCGCGACCGCGATCATCGCGCGCTGGCGCATGCCGCCGCTGAGTTGGTGCGGATACTGATCCGCAATCCGCTCGGGGGAGGGCATACCTACCCGCTGCAGAATCTCGACGGCGTTGTTATGGGCTTCCTCCTTGTCCAAACCTTGGTGCAACAGAATCGCTTCTGAAATCTGGTCACCGATGGTATAGACGGGATTTAGCGACGTCATCGGCTCCTGAAAGATCATCGCGATCTCTCCGCCGCGGATGTGCCGCATCTCGGAGCTGTGCTTGCCCAGGCTTGTCAGTATCACGTCCTCGACGTCCGTGCCAACCTGTCGATGGAGGACGATCTCGCCCTGCATGATTCGCCCGGGAGGCTGAATCAACCGCATAATCGACCGTGCTGTGACGCTCTTCCCGCACCCACTTTCACCGACGATCCCCAGAACCTTCTCCCGCGGAATGCTATACGTCACGCCGTTCAGCGCGCGCGCCACACCGAGGGAGGTGTAGAAGTATGTATGAAGGTCCCGGACATCGAGAATCATATCCTCTGGCGTGGACTGTTGCGCTTGCTCAGAGCCCGCCGCTTTCACGCTAACTTGTTCAGACATAGGTCGCGTACCTTTCGCTGCTAAACCGAGTGCGGGACTAGATCGAGTAGGGATCGGCGGCATCGCGCAGTGCATCTCCCAGGAAACTGTAGAAGAGCACCGACAGGACCACCGCGATACCCGGCGTCATCAACCACGGCTGCTGGATGACCACCGACACGTTCTGGGCGTCACTCAACAGCGAGCCCCAGCTCACGGCTGGGGGTAGAATTCCCAGGCCGAGGAAACTCAGCGCCGTCTCGGCCAGGATCATACCCGGGATCGACAGCGCAGCGACGACGATGATGTGACTGGACGCATTAGGCATCATATGATTGAAGATAATACGCGTATCCTTCGCGCCCGCCGCCAACGCTGCCATGACGAAATCGGACTCCCGGTACGACATCACCTTCGCGCGCAACTGGCGCGCCAGGCCCGTCCAGTTCACCAGCGATAGAACCACGGTGATCAGGAAATAGCGGTGTACAACCGTGAAATCCTGCGAAATGGGCGGCAACGCTGCGGCCAACGCAGCCCATAGCGGGACGGTCGGAAACGACAAGATCAGCTCGATGACCCGCTGGATAGCATCGTCCGCCAGACCGCCGAAGTACCCCGAGACGGTCCCCATCACAGAACCGAGGATGATGGTCAGCGCCACGCCAAGTAGACCGACGGTCAGGGAGACCTGCCCACCCATGACTACACGGGCAAAGACGTCCCGACCCAACGCGTCTGCGCCGAGGGGATAGAGACGTTGACCCTCTGCCCCCACAAAGTGGATGTTACTCTCCAAGATCCCCAACAGCTTGTAATCATCGCCACGGACGAAGAACCGGAGCGGAATCTTATTGTCGCGATCGAGATCGAAGACGAACTTGAACGATTCCTGATCCAGCCGGGTGACGATCTCATAGGTGTAGGGTCGCAGCCCGAGATTGCCGTCCGGTCCGACAAAGGATATAGGGGTAGGCGGCCCGAAAAGATAGTCCTTATTCTGGTAGCGGTAGCCGTTGCTCGCCAGGAACGGGCCCAGCGCCACGAATATGTACATGATAATCAGCCCGATGCCGCCAATGACCGCCAGCTTATTGCGTCTAAACCGCATCCAGATCAGTTGGGTCTGGGAGAGTTCCCCGACATCGCTGACCTCTTGCGCATCCACACCTGCGGCTACTGCTTCCCTAGTTGTCTCAGCCATCGGTATTATCCTTTACTGATACTGAATTCTCGGATCGAGCCACGCCAACAGGAGATCGGCGAGCAAGTTGCCGATCAATAACGCGATCGAGAGGAAGACCAAGAAAGTGCCCGCCAGATACATATCTTGTTGCATCAATGCGTTGAAGTACAGGGGGCCACTGGTGGGCAGGTTCAACACGGTAGCCACCACCAGCTCGCCTCCGATGATGCCGGGGAGACTCATGCCCAACGTCATCACCAGGGGGTGCAGCGCATTGCGCACGGCGTGCTTCCAGATCACCGTCGACTCCCTCACGCCTTTCGCTCGCGCGGTCTGGACGTACTGCATGCTCAGCACATCCAACAGGTTGGCGCGCATCACGCGGCTCGTCCACGCCGTCCCCGCGACGCCCAGGATCACAACAGGCACCCACAGATGGGAGAGCAAATCCCAGACTTTGGCCAACGACCATGCGGCATCCCGATACCCTGATGAGAAAAGAGCGCCGACGTGCATCCCAAAGGTCTGCTGCAGGAAGATCATCAACACCAGCGCCAACAGGAAGTTGGGGATCGCCAACGCCGCGAACTGGAGCGCCGTGATCATATAGTCGGGGATCGTATAGCGATGGGTCGCAGAATAGACGCCCACCACGATCGCGATGCTCCAACTGACGACCAAGGTCAGGACAGAGATCAGGAGGGTGTAAATTATCCGGCTCCCAATCAACTCGCTAACCGGGCGATTATGCTGGAAGGACTCGCCAAAATCCCCTTGCGGCCACCCCGAGATCCACTTCCAAAACTTGACGTAGACGGGGTCGCCGAGGCCATAACGTCGCTCGATCGACTCAATCTGATCCCGAGTGATGTTCCCACCCTGCTCCCGGAGACTCTGAATATGAAACTCGAGGTACGATCCGGGGGGCAGCTCGATGAGGATAAAACCCACGATGATCACGAAGATCAACGTGACCACCATATATCCAAGACGCCGTATGATATATCCAGTCATCCTGGTACCTCCTCACACCTAGCGTGCGAATTAGAAAAGGCAGAGGGGAAGGCATACGACGCCTTACCCCTCGGCCAGTTTGACTACCTCTGCGATGCGACAGTCCCGCGGCCTATGCGAAGGACCAGGTCTCGGGGTTGACCACCGCCGGATAGGGGATGATCCACGGGTTCACGAAGCCGCCCAGCCTCAGATCCTCTGTGTACGGGACGTTGATCAGGTCGTTGCTGACGAAGATGATGCGCGGGTAGTTCGCGACGGTGCCGATGTAGAAGGTGTTGTCGATGTGGATTCTGATCATATCCCACACCAAGCTATGGCGCGTGAGATCGTCGGGCTCGACGATGGCCGGCGGGTAAAGCTCTTCCTGCAGCGTCCAGACCGGCTCACCGATCAGATCCATCTCATCCGAGTTGAAGCGCGGTGGCTGGCGATCCCACGGATCCACGTCGCCCTCGGTATCCTCTCGCTCCGTCCCCTTATACAGCAGGCGGTTGCCGCAGAGCGGCGCCCAGCGGCCTGGCTCGTTCGGGACGACCCAGCTCGGGTAGAGCAGGTGATCGGGCCCGTCGCCGACCTCCCAGTTGGTGTGGATGCTGAGCTGCCCGGCCTCCCAGTTGACGCCGAACTCGGCGGGAGGAATCTGGTTGACGACAAGGTTGAGGCCGATGTCTTCCCAGTTCTCGGTGGCGATCTCCAGGGTGCGCAGGGTCTCGTTGCCCGCATCGGCTTGCACATCGACGACTACTTCCAGCGGGCTCCCATCGGGGAAGTCGCGGAAACCATCGCCGGTGGCGTCGACGACGCCGATCTCATCCAGCAGGGCCATCGCCGCCTCGGGATCGTAATCGACGTAGGCCTCGCGCGCCTCCTGGTAGACGGCCTGCGCCTCGGCGTTGAAGTTGAACTCGATGGCCTTGGGGCTCATCGTGCCCGTGGTCCGCATACCGGTCTCGTAGTAGACAACCGTCTTGATGCGGCCGCGGTCCAGCGCCAGGGACATCGCCTGCTTGAACTCCGGCGTGCGGTAGAGCTCGCGCAAAGCGTCGTCCGGATGATCGTGGTTCCAGAAGTACATCATCCCGGTGCCGGAACCGCTGTCCCAGAACCGGACCTCGTAGTTACCACTTTCCTCACTCTCCCTGAGGGTGCCGACGTCGGCCAGCGTGATGCCGTGGAAGTGATTCCAGTCGATGTCGCCCTGCATAATCCTCAGCTTCTGAACCTCGGAGTCCTCGATGTACTCGGCATCGATACCGTCCATGTACGGGAGCTGGTTGCCTTCGGGGTCCACCGCGTAGTAGTAGGGGTTGCGCTCGAAGACCTGTCGCAGGGAGGGCTCGTACCGGGTCACCATCCAGGGGTTGAGCACCGGCATATCGGGGTTCGTCTGATTATTGATATTTGTGTCGAAGTCCTCGTAGTCCGAGTACTCATCGTTGTACTTGGGGTGGAACTGTTCCACATAGTGCGCGGGGACGATCCAGCGGGGGCCGATCCCCGCGTTTACCCACATCGCCAGGCGCTTCAGCGTGAGCGGTGATGGCGTGTCGTACCGCAGCGTGAGGGTGTAGTCATCCTCGGGGATGAACTCCACCAAGGTGCCTGCGGCGGAGGTGCCGAAGTCGGGCGGCGCGTCGGAGTGATCGTCGTCCAGAACCATATCGTTCCACCAGAACATCACATCGTCCACCGTCACCGGCTCGCCATCGGACCACTTCAGGCCGCGGCGGAAGACCAACGTCCATTCGCTGTTGTCCTCGTTGGTGCTCCAGGACTCACACATGCCAGGGGCGATGTCGAGGCCGTCCTCGATCCATCGCACCGCCGAGTGGCCGTACTGGCACTCCAGCAAGTGACCTTCCCAGCTGTAGAACGTCTGCACGGTGCCGCCGTACGTCCCGATCGCGGTAAGCGGATCGAGGACCAACGGGTTCGCCGGGAGCCGCTCGTCCACTGGCTCCAATTGGCCGCTTGCCACCATGTCGGCTAATGCAGGCGCTTCGTTGTACACCGTCTCCGGCGCCGAGGTGGGCCGAGGGGTTGCGGTGGCCTCTAATTCAGGCCTGGGTGTCGGCGTATCTTCCACCACCTTTTCTACCGGTTCTTCAGTCGGCTCCTCGCCAACCGGCTCCTCGGGCGTCTCTGGGGCGCATGCGTGGAGCGCAAGCCCCGCCACAGCCATCGCCGAGGTGTACAGGAACTTCCGACGACTTAACTTAAGTTTCTTCCCGGACATACTCTGCCTCCTCTGATAATGTGAACTTTGGGAACGCTACACGAACTATCCGATGATAGGATAGCTCACGGTAGACAAAGATCCCCGAACGCGTGTGCAGGGACCCTACTTCCTAATGGGGATAAACCTCCTCGGTCAGCCAGTGTAAACAGACTCGGTCGGACACAACGAACTGAGGATTGTTCGATCATAACATCCATACCATCGATTGATAGCATTGTAGCATCCTAAAGTGGGGCTGTCAAGGTGCTTTTGTCGCGGGGAAGTGATGTCAAATGACTGCTCCCCGCGGTCACACCCTATTATAGCGGATATCTTTCTGCTGCCAAATGAGTCTTGACCGGGTGCAGACCTCTTGAGAGCCCTGGGCGAATGGCGCTCCGGGGGGATCGGCGGCTCTCGGTAGACCAGCCCGTAGGGGCGGGTCTTGTGCCCGCCCAATCTTGCGAAGCCCCGACGTTATCAGCAGCCGGTGCTCCAGCGTGATCGCCTGCTTGTCAGCGTCCGGGATCTTGCACGTCGCATCGCAATCGCACCATCAAGCAGTTGCGCCCACCCCAGCCCGCAGTATGCTTGTCATGGCGCACGCAGAGGCTAGAATCGGAAAAGACAGAAGTAGGAAGTAAGGGAATATGGAAGTAGGAAACCGCGCAGGGTTGTATTCGTGCTTACGCCTTACTCCGATAGCGCATTCACGCGAGTTCGCAGTACCGTTCCCAAGGAGCCATCCATGTACATCATCGGCAAAGAAGAGGCCGACGCGGTCCAGCGCGTCATCGAGTCGCAGCAGCTCTTCCGCTATCGCGGCGGCGAGGGCGGCGAGTCCGACAGCTTTGAGAAGGAATGGTCCGAGAAGATCGGGGTGCAACATACCGTAGCCGTCACCAGCGGGACGGCGGCCCTGATCTCGGGTCTCGTCGGGATGGACGTCGGGCCCGGCGATGAGGTCATCGTCCCGGCCTATACCTTTATGGCGACCGCTCTGGCGCCATTGGCCGTCGGCGCGGTACCCATCCTCGCCGAGGTCGACGCCTCCCTCACCCTCGATCCGGCCGACGTCGAGCGCAAGATCACGTCCCGCACCAAGGTCATCATTCCGGTCCATATGGTCGGGTTGCCCAGCAATATGGACGCGATCATGAAGATCGCGGCCAAGCACGACCTTAGGGTCCTCGAGGATGCCTGCCAGGCCGACGGCGGCTCGTATGGCGGCAAGCGCCTGGGCGCCATCGGCGACGCCGGCGCCTTCTCCTTCAATCATTTCAAGATCATCACCTGCGGCGAGGGCGGCGCCTTGGTCACCGACGATCGCGAGATCTACGAACGCGCGCTGATCTTCCACGACGGCGGGTGCTCCTTCCGCGACCATGCCCCGGACATCCAGGCGCCCTTCTTCGCCGGGTGGAACTTCCGCATCAACGAGATCCTCAGCGCAATCCTGCGCGTGCAGTTGACGCGGCTCGATCCGATGCTCGACGCGATGCTCACCGAGAAGCGCACCGTGATCGACGCCCTGCAGGGTGCTGGCCCCTTCACCTTCAACCCGATCCACGACGTCGAGGGTGACTGCGGCACGACGCTCGCGCTGATGTTCGAGGACGAGCCCACCATGCGCCGGTTCGTGGGCGGATGCCGGGAGGCCGGTGTGCGGGCCGACACGCCCATTGACAGCGGTCGCCACGTCTACACCAACTGGGAGCCCGTGCTCAACAAGCGCGGATCCCACCAGCCGGCGCTCGACGCCTACAATCTGGCCGAGGCGCCCGTCGAGTACAGCAAGGATATGTGTCCTCGCACCCTCGACGTGCTCTCCCGCACGGCGTTCCTCTACACGGACCCCCAGCGCCCGCGCGAGGATCTCGACGCCATGATCAATACGGTCAAAGGCGTCGCGGCAACGCTGTGACATCAAGAGTACCATAGGAGATATAACGCTTATGCCCACCTATCCACGCATCGCATCCCTGCGCACACCGGAGGCCCTCGCCGAGCGGCTGGCGGCGCTCGATCTCGACCTCGGCTTCGACGCCGAGATGGAGACCGGCCCTGAGGCTCCGCTGGCGCAGCCGCTCACGCTCAGCACCGGGTTCACCCTCGGCAATCGCTTGTGTGTGCTGCCGATGGAGGGCTGGGATGGAACCCGGGATGGCCGGCCCAGCGAGCTGACGGAGCGGCGCTGGCGCCGGTTCGGCCTCAGCGGCGCCAAATTGATCTGGGGAGGGGAGGCCGTTGCCGTTCAACCCGACGGTCGCGCCAACCCCAACCAGCTGATGATCAACGCCGACACCGTCGGCGACCTGGCGCGGCTGAGAACGATCCTCAAGACCGCCCATGAGGAGCACGTCGGCACCACCGACGATCTGCTGATCGGCCTGCAACTCACCCACTCCGGTCGCTTCGCCCGGCCCCACGAAAAGGGCGAGCTCGAACCGGAGATCGTCTACCACCACCCCTTGCTCGACGCCAAGTTTGGCATCGAGCCCGATATGCCGGTCGTCAGCGACGTATACATCCGGCGCCTGATCGAGCGCTTCGTCGCCGCCGCCAGGCTGGCGCAGCAGGCCGGCTTTGGCTTTGTCGACATCAAGCATTGCCACGGCTACCTGGGTCACGAGTTCCTGACCGCGAAGACGCGCTCGGGGCCCTACGGCGGTAGCTTTGAGAACCGCACCCGCTTCCTGCGTGAGATCGTCGCGGGCATCCGCGCTGAGGCCCCGGGGCTGGGGATTGGCGTCCGCCTCAGCGCCTTTGACTTCGTGCCCTTCCAGCCCGGCGAGGACGGGATCGGCGAGCCCGTGCCCTTTGAGGGCAAGACCTATGATTATGCCTTCGGCGGCGACGGCACCGGGGTCGGCATCGATCTGACCGAGCCCTTTGTCTTCCTCGACCTGCTAGCCGACCTGGAGATCGAGCTCGTGAACGTCACCGGCGGCAGCCCCTACTACGTGCCGCACATTCAGCGCCCGGCGCTCTTCCCGCCCTCTGACGGCTACCAGCCGCCGGAGGATCCGCTCGTGGGCGTCGCACGCCAGGTGGCGGTGACGGCGCAGCTCAAGGCCCACCGACCGGAGCTCATCTATATCGGGTCGGCCTACTCCTACCTGCAGGAATGGCTGCCCAACGTCGCCCAGCACGTCGTCCGCACAGGACAGACCGACTTCGTCGGGCTGGGCCGGATGGTCCTCCCCTACCCCGATATGCCCGCCGACATCCTGGCAGGGGAGCCCCTCGACCGTCGCCGCATCTGTCGCACCTTTAGCGACTGCACCACCGCCCCCCGCAAGGGCATGGTCTCTGGCTGCTACCCGCTCGACGACTTCTACAAGCAGCGACCGGAGAAGGAGCGGCTGGACGAGATTAAGAAAGGAATGGATTAGGAGGCAGCGGTCAGCTATCAGCAAGCAGAAGTAGGAAGTACGGGAGTCGGGAGTATCGGAGTGCGGATGCCTGCACATATACTTCTTACTTCCTACTCCTTACTCCTTTTTATGCTGAATGCTGAAAGCTGACAGCTGAAAGCTATCCCAGAGAGGACACAATGACCAAAACACGCTACGCCCAAGTCGGCCTTGGAGGCCGTTCACGTATGTACTTCCGTGGGGTGATCGAGGGATATCCGGATTCCTCCGAGATGGTGGCGGTCTGCGACATCAACGAGGGCCGCCTGCAATTGGCGCTCGACGAGGCTGCAGCGCTGGGGGCGAGCCCGAAGGGCTACGCCGCCCACCAGTTCGACCGCATGATAAGCGAAACGCAGCCGGACACCGTCATCGTCACCACCAAGGATTGTTTCCACGACAAATACATCGTCCGCGCTATGGAACTCGGCTGCGACGTCATCACCGAAAAGCCGATGACCACCGACGCGGAGAAATGCCAGCGCATCATCGACACGCAGCGCGAGACCGGGAGGCGCTGCCGGGTGACCTTCAACTATCGCTACTCACCGCCGCGCACGCAGATGAAGGCGCTCCTGATGTCCGGCGTCATCGGCGACATCCACTCCGTCGACTTCCACTGGCTCCTCAACATCCGCCACGGCGCTGACTACTTCCGCCGCTGGCACCGCAACAAGGCAAACTCCGGCGGCCTGATGGTCCACAAGGCCACCCACCACTTCGACCTCATCAACTGGTGGCTCTCCACCATGCCCGAGGCCGTCTTCGCCCAGGGCCAACGCCGCTTCTACACCCCAGAGATAGCCGACCGCTACGGCTTGCACAATCGCACCGAGCGCTGCCACACCTGCCCGGAAGAGGAATGCCGCTTCCGCCTGGATCTCGCGGGCAATCCGAAGCTGAAGGCGCTCTACCTCGACAACGAGGTCTACGACGGCTACTTCCGCGACCGTTGTGTCTTCAGCGGCCTCATCGACATCGAGGACACGATGAACGTCCTGGTGAACTACCAGAACGGCGTCAAGATGAGCTATTCGCTCAACGCCTTTATGCCCTGGGAGGGCTACGTCGTCAGCGTGAACGGCACCAAGGGTCGGATCGAGCACAAGACCATCGAGTCCTCCTACATCAGCGCCGACGGAACGGTGCCCGGCCAGACCGTCGAACGCGGCACGCATATCACCGTGATCCCGCACTTCGGCCCGTCCTACGACGTCGAGGTCTGGACCGCCCGGGGCGGTCACGGTGGCGGGGACCGCCGCATCCTGGAGGACCTGCTCAGCGCCGACCCTCCCGCCGACCGGTACATGCGCGCCGCGGACCAGCGCGCCGGCGCGTACTCGATTTTGACCGGCGTCGCCGCTAACCGCTCGATGGCCACCAACGAGATGGTCTACATCGACGATCTGGTCCAGAATATCGGCATGCCCGACTACCCCCCGATGCCCACGGGCGAGGAGCCCCTCTCCTTCGAGGAAGCGGCTCCAATCCAGATCGAGCAGCCACCGGAGGCGAGATAACGTTCCAACGTTTGAACGTTCAAACCTTCCAACGTTCCGAAAGGAGATCGTATGGCCGTAGGAGATCGCCGACCCAACATCCTCTTCTTCCTGCCCGACCAGCACCGGCCGGACTTCGTCGGTGCCAGCCACCTCGTGCCGGGCTTCAAGCAAGATCTGCCGATCCGCACCCCGAATCTGGATCGACTGGCGCAGCGCGGCACCCTCTTCACCAACGCGCTCTGTCCTTCGCCCCTCTGCGCCCCCTCGCGGGCTAGCCTGGCAGCCGGCCTGGCGTATCCCCGATGCGGCGTGGCCAACAACCAGGAGGACTATCCCCTCACCCGGCCGACGTTCTACGGGATCCTGCGGCAGAGCGGGTATCATGTAGCCGGGGTCGGCAAGTTCGACCTGCAGAAGGCCTCCGCCAACCACAGCCTCGACGGCAAGGCCTTGATCCGGCAGTGGGGCTTCTCCGACGGGATCGACAGCAAGGGCAAATGGGACGCAGTGAACAGCTGGGATGGCGAGCCTCACGACGCGTACATGGCCTACCTCGACCGCCGCGGCCTGGCGGAGACCCACGTTGAGGACATGGAGCGCCGCCGAGGGGCCCACTACGCCGAGACCAGGCCCACGCCCCTCCCCGAGGAGGCCTACGGCGA
>CAZPJP010000102.1:6529-14196 GCA_964586915.1 uncultured Anaerolineales bacterium | reverse complement strand
CTCTTGGTCCCATCGGCTTTACGGGTGCGAGTCAAATGCCGCGAAAGACTCATTGCCAACGTCTGCATCTCTCCACGGGTAAGCGCTCGCTGGCGGATCGCTCCCCTGAAGCCGCTCCGCTGTCAGCCCTACCTCACCACCTCCCTCGAAGATCATCGTCCCGATGCCGATCCTGTGATCACGCCAGCTCCGTCGGCACGCGGCGTCGCTCCACTCTAGATTTCGTCTCGCTCTCATAGACCATAGTACATGGGAAGTGGCCCACCGGCTGGTGTGCGTTAGGGCTTAGTTTGGGTTAGGTTGGCATGGGTTGAGATTCCCATAAGCTTGCTTGTGTCCTGGCAGTCGGACACACTCCCTGCGCTTAGCGTGCCAGCCCCCAGCGGCGGAATCTCACCTTGAGCCAGGAGGTTCAGATTCCGCGGACGCTCGTCTCGCCCTCAACGCCGTCCCCACCAGAGCCCCCATGCCGTGCGGTCTTCGCATAGATCCGATTCATCACCGCGTAGACCACGGCCAACGGCGCCACCCGACTCACCTTCGCGATGATCTGATTCAAGAACCCCGGTATGATGACCGCCTTGCCCGCCAACATCTGCCGCGTCCCGACCTGCGCAACGCGCTCAGCACTCGCCGACGTCGCCCGCGCCATCAATCCACCAACGGCGATCTTCCGCACGGACGCCGCCGTCGTGGGTATGCCGGCGGGGCAAAGCACGCTGACGCTGATCCTGCTCGCGCGCAGCTCCTCGCGTAGCGCCAAGCTGAAGTTCAGAATGAAGGTCTTCGAGGGACCGTAGACCGACTGGTAGGGCATCGGGAAGAAGGCAGCCAGGCTGGCCACATTGAGCACGTAAGCCCGCTCCCGGCGTCGCAGCTCCGGCAACAGCAATCGCGTCACCTTGACCAGCGCCAGGTCGTTGAGAAGGATACAGCTTTCATTCTCCCGGAGCGTTGAGTCCTCAAACCGGGAGTTGTAGCTTACACCGGCGTTGTTGATCAGCACCGAGACCGGCAGGCGGCGCTCGGAGACCCACGCCGCCAGCGCCTCCGGCCCGTGCGGGCTCGTGAGGTCAGTGGCGAACGCCTCCACACGCACGCCGTGCCTCGACGCCAGCTCCGCAGCCACCTGCTCCAATCCCGATGCCGGCAGGGCTGTGAGGATCAGATCGGCACCCCTAGATGTCCAAAGCTCCGCGAACGCCCGACCCAGCCCCTGGCTCGCGCCTGTAATGAGCACGAAGTTGTTTAATTCTAGCTCTTGCCTAGCCCTCACACGCCGCGATCCCTTCACAACCCCTCCCTCGCCAAATCGTATCAGGTCATACAGTGCCCGCTCAGGCTGTCTCCGCCGGGCCCGCACGAGCCCAAGTACTCAGTTAAGCTGATGTTCGGGTTCGTAGTAACGACTTCAGTCGTTCCGGTGCCCTAAAAGGCGGTGACAGAACCGATCACCCCCGCACGGTGGGCGCCCCCCACCGTGGGCGTCCACTGCGTGGGGCACTTACTACGAGCAAACCTGACTGACCACTAGTATACACCCTGCGGCGTACCCTCTGGACGACCGTCGCGGCACGCGGCGAACCGTGGTATAGTCGCGCTATGACGACCACGACCTTCTACCTGGTTCGACACGCACACGCCCACTGGACGCCCGACGAGATGCGTCCCCTCTCGGCCGTGGGAACCGCCGATGCTCGGCGCCTCGCCGATCGCCTAGCGCCCGAGCCCATCGCCGTCATCGTCAGCAGCCCCTACCGACGGGCCGTCGAGACCGTCCGCCCCCTCGCCGACCGGCTGGGGCTCACGGTCAAGATCGAGCCGGGCCTGCGAGAGCGGACGCTAACCGATCGCCCGCTGCCGTCGGGTCAGTTCGAAGCGGCCGTCCGTGCCACGTGGATGGACTTCGAGTTTGCTCATCCGGGCGGGGAGACCAATCGCGCAGCCCTGTTACGCGGCGTCGACGTGGTGCTGCACCTCGCCCGTACCCATATCGGCCGCCACATCGTTCTCGGCACTCACGGCAACCTGCTCGCCCTGATCCTGCACCACTTTGACCCGACGATCGGCTACGCCTTCTGGTCCGCCCTGACGATGCCCGATGGCTACCGTCTCCGCCTCACCGATGAACAATCCGAGATCGCCCGCCACTGGTCCCCCCCACCCTCTTAGAGACGCGATGGCGCCGCATTTCGGGGCGTCCACACCCCGCTCGCCTGCGAACCACCGCCACGCACGACGAACCACCACGGCACTTGCAGCACAGGCCAGCCCGACTACCATAGATAGCGTGAACCGTGGCGCTTAGCAGCCTACACCATACGGACAACCGCGACACCCAAGGAGGACGTCCTATGCCGTCAAGCAAATGGCACGACTTTGGCAACCGCACCTACGCCCTGACCGGTGGCTCCAATATCGGCATGATCGTGCACGAGCGTTCCGCGCTGATGGTCGATGCCGGCCTCGACCCGGACACCGCCCGCAAGGCGCTGCGCGAGCTCGAGGGCCTGGACGCCGACCTGGTCGCGATCGCGCTGACGCACGGCCACGCCGATCACTTCGGGGGCGCCGCTTGGGCCGCCGAGCGTTATGAAACGCCCGTCTTCGCGTCTCCGCTGGAGGGCGCCTTCGCGGAGCACCCCATCTTGGAGCCGCTCTTTCTCTACGGCGGCGCCGCGCCTATCGAGGAGCTCCGGAGCAAGTTCACGCTCGCCGAGCGGGGCACGGAGCGGACGAAGCCTTTGAGCCCAGGCCGCGTAACCCTCGCCGGCGTCCCGGTCGAGATCGTCGCGCTCCCGGGTCACGCGCCCGAACAGGTGGGGATTGCCTATCCCGGGGAGGCCCCCACCCTCTACTGCGGCGACGTCGTCTTTCCCAAGTCAACGCTCGACCGGCACCCCATCCTCTTCTGCGCCGACATGGACGCTTGGCTGGCCACCCTGGCCCGCGTGCCCGAGCTGCCCTATGCCCGCTTCGTGGCAGGACACGGGGCGCCGATCACCGACGTCGCACCGCTGGCTGAGGCCACGGCGGCGCGCCTTCGCGAGATCCGCGGCCTGACCCTCGGCGCCATCGGCGAGCCGGCCGAGCCCTACGGTGTTCTCCGAGCGGTCGCCGCGCACTACGGCGTCGCCTTCACCGCCCCGCAGTTCTTCTGGCTCTCCCTGACCACCATCCAGGCAGCGCTGACCTCTCTGCAGGGTGCAGGCCAGGCCGAGGTCGTGATGGTGGACAACCGGGTGCTTTGGCGCGCCCGTCGGTAATGCGCGGGAGGGACGGTGTGGAAACCACGCCATCCCTCCCGTCGGCACCAATTCAATGCTCACCGCCAGACCGTGACAGCTACCGTCGCGCAAGCCTCAGTCGGCCTCACCCTCCTCTTCATCCTCGGGAGTGCGTGCCTCAGACTCCGGCGTTGTCTCCGCCGCGGCCTGCTCCTTGCGCCGTTTCTTGCGTCCCCAGCCGAAGATGAGGCCCAGCAGACGCACCGCAGCGTAGATCAAGAGACCGAAGAAGAGCAGGACGGGCAGCACCACCAGGACGATCCAGATCAGTGCGTCGATGAGGAACTGGAAGATCTCGATTAGGGTCTCGATGGCTCGCCTGATTGTGCCCTGGGGGCGCCAACCGGCGACCTCGATGGGCCGCGACACCTCGTCCGGTGTCAACGATACCGTGATCGTGGCCATCGCCGACCGTCGCGCCAGGTACTGCAGGCGTCCTTTGGTCTCCTCGATCTGAATCTGTGTCCGGCTAAGCTCCTCGTAGACCGCGAGCACCGCTTCGGTGTCCTCGGCCTGGTCCATCAACTCCTCCAGGCGAGCAGCCTTCACCTCCAGCGCGCTCAGGCGCGACTCCAGATCGACATACTCCTGCGTCACATCCTCGCTGCTGATCGAGTCCTGCCTCACTTCTGACGCCAGGCCCCGATACGCGTCCATCACCCGGTTGAACGCCTCCGCCGGAACGCGCACCGTCATGTTGATCCGTCGCAGACCGTCGCCAACCGCGTAGCTGCTGGCGCTAGCCACGTAACCGTCAGCCGCCTCCGCGATCTCGACGACCTCCGCTTGCGCCGCCTCCGTGTCGACGACGACCAAGGAGAGCTCGCCCGTGTAGATGATCATCCGCGTGACCTCTTCGCCCGTGTCGGTGGTCGCGTCGGGAGGAAGCGGAGCCACTGCCGTGGGTTGGGCGGCAGGCGCCTCAAACGGCGGTGCACCCTCAGCCTGCTCCTCGGGACTGGCGGCCCGGTCCTCGGACCCCGCCAGGGCACATCCCGCCGCCAGAGTCACCAGCAGCAGGACCAACAGCCAACCACCCGCTCTACGTTTCATCCGTCGCCTCCTTCACGCTCTCCACATTAACGACCAATCTCGAGACGGTCGATCAAGCGCCGCGGCAGCCCGTGCGCCCGCATGCGCTCCTGCGTGATCTGCACCGGGTAAGCCACCCGGCGAAAGGACCACGTCATGCCATCGGTGTCCAACAGCGCGTAGCTGGCCTGCGGATTGCCGTCCCGCGGCTGCCCGACGCTGCCTGGATTGAGGATCAACCGTCGCCCTTCCAGATCGATCTGCACGGCGGGTTCGGGTCGCAGAGACTGAACGCGGTCCCCATCCTCGCGCCACTCGAGACACAAGGGCAGGTGCGAGTGGCCGACCAGACAGATGCCGAAATCATAGCCCCTGAAGATCGCCGTTGCCGTCGACGCATCCACCAGATACTCCCAGACGGGATCCCTGGGGCTTCCGTGAGCCAGCAGAATCTCCGAAGTCATTCGCTCTTTCGGTTGAAGCGCGTCGAGAAAGGCCGCGTTCCGGTCCGTCAGACGCTCCCGAGTCCACAGCAAGGCCTCGCGGGCCTCGCGGTTGAACACCCGCAGATCGGCTTTCCCAACAGCGCCCCAGTCGTGGTTTCCGGCGATAGAGACGGCGTCGAAGTCGCGCATCCGATGCACGCAGGTGTTGGGGTTGGGACCATATCCCACCAGATCGCCGAGGCACAATACCGAGTCGAAGGCAGGTGCATCCTGAAGTACGGTCTCGAGCGCCGGGGCGTTGCTGTGTATGTCCGATACGACAAGATAGCGCATAGGCAATGACTCCTCAAGGACGCCTGGATCAAGAGTGTTGGATCGAATATAGGGCGATCGAGCTGGCCTACCGTGCACGAGATCGAAGGGTGTCGAACGTCCCCGGGATCCGCTTTCGCAGGATTATACCACGCCTACCGCACAAACCGCAAAGCCTATAACGCCATCGCACCAGATCGAGGTCCCGCGGCGCGCCTTCGCTCCTCTGCCACGACGAATTCAAACTCTCCCCATCACGCTGCCGGCCGAAGCGCCTGCCCCGCCATTGCACTCCGCCCACTAGCATGTTAGACTTCCGCAGTACCTAGCGCTGCGTTCCGCCGCATCTTGACCGCAGCGACCCAGAAATCCGCCGGCTGCCGGCACGTATGACCAGGCGCCCAACCCAGGTCGTCCCTTCCGGAGCCTGGCGATACAGATCATCCAAACCATGCGACACGCTTACCACGAGGAGCAGAGGAGACATTCACATGACGGCAAGTGTTGAGCGAATATGGCAGCAGCTGAACGAGTTCGTCCCGCGGCTGATGGAGAAGAAAGATGTCCCCGGCGTCGTCGTCGGCATCCTGCACGACGGTGAGATCCACACCGCCGGCTTCGGCGTCACCAACGTGGACCACGCACTACCTGTCACGGACGAGACACTCTTCCAAATAGGGTCCATCACCAAGACATTCACCACCACAGCGTTGATGCGCCTGGTCGAGATGGGCAAGCTCGACCTCGATGCTACAGTGCGGACGTATGTCCCGGAGTTCAAAGTGGCGGATGACACCGCCGCTTCCCAGGTCACGTTGCGTCACCTCGTCACCCATATGAGTGGGTGGTTCGGCGACTTCTTCCACGACACCGGGACGGGTGACGATGCCATCCTCAAATACGTGGCCGCGATGGCCGACCTCGAGCAATTGGCGCCCCTGGGCGCCCTCTGGTCCTACAACAACGCCAACTTCCATCTTGTGGGGCGCATCATCGAGGTGGTGACGGGCAAGCCATACGAGGCCGCGCTGAACGAGTTGGTCCTCGAACCGCTCGGACTCGAGCGCGCCTTCTTCGACCCCGGCGACATCATGACCTACCGGTTTGCCGTCGGCCACCGCAAAAGTGAGGACGGCCTCGAGGTCGCCCGGCCTTGGCCGCTCCCTCGCGCAGCCTATCCCGCCGGCGGCATCACCTGCTCCGTCCACGACCTGCTGCGCTATGCCCGCTTCCATATGGGCGACGGCGCGGCAGAGGACGGGACCCAGGTGCTCACCCAGGATTCCCTCTCGCTGATGCAAACGCCGCAGGAGACGATCCGCAAGGACGAGTCCATCGGCCTTTCGTGGTTCCTGAGGACCGTCGCTGGGACCCGGCTGATCTCCCACGGCGGCGGCACCATGGGGCAGGTCTCCCTCCTCACCCTGATCCCCGAGCACGACCTCGCCATCGCCGTCTTCACCAACGCCGACGAGGGCGGAGCCATCACTGGGGAGGTCACCGACTGGGTGCTGGAGCAGCTCCTGGACATCAAGGTTCCCAAACCCGAGCCGATCGAAGCCTCTGAGGAGGAGTTGGCGGCCTACGCAGGCTGCTACACGAATCCCTTCAACGACGCCGAACTCGGCATCCTGAACGGCAGGCTTGTGGGTCAGGTCATCTACAAACGCGGCTTCCCGAGCCAGGAGTCACCGCCCCCACCGCCGCCGCCGCCTGCCGCATTGGCCCTCTGCGAGGACGACCGCCTGCTCATCCTCAACGGACCCGCCAAAGAGAGCACGGTCGATGTGCTGCGCCGACCCGACGGCTCGATAGGCTGGCTCCGCATGGGCGGCCGCCTCCTCAAACGCCAGGATCGGTAAAGGTCGGTGACGGTGCAGACCTTTGAGCTCTCGGAAGAGCTCAAAGGTCTATCCCATCGCGCCATTTGAAGCCCATCCATTCACGAGACCGTCCCCCCTGGAGATGCGTTAAGAATCGCGCATTCCGCCCCGCGTCGTCGCCGGAATGGCTCGGTGCGACGCACCTACGACGGGCCTCCGACCTATTCGCGCGCGCTTCCGCCCAGCCCGCCGCAAGGGCAATCGCCTAGCTAGGTGCGTTACACCTCCGCGCGTCGACGGCTGCCTCGCCTCACAAACCCATGCCGCACACACGTTCCGTAGGGGCGACGCATTCCGCGTAAGGTCGCTCGCAGACAATCACCCTCCATCCGCCAGCCTAATCTTCACTCTCGTCAGGCCATCGCCGGAATGCGTCGCCCGGCGCGCGCGTCACCCCACACCTTCCGCAACCACCCTCTGCCTCGACGCACACACGCACAGGGCGAGGCATTCCCACCAACACACCTGTCCCTGTAACGAGGCCCCGCGTTCGAGGTCCCCTCGCTCTCAAAGTAGACTGCGGGAATGCCTCGCTCCTACACAAACATCCTCAACCCCAGGAACCCTGCATCCAAAAACACGGCTGCGCAACCTACGACATTCTTTTGATGCACGCGCAGCATGGCGCAAGCTTCCACGCGGGGCGAACCTAGGCCCGGCACACAAATTCCCCCACCTGCCCGCTTGAATGATCTCCCCGCCTCGCA
>CAZPJP010000102.1:3241-6429 GCA_964586915.1 uncultured Anaerolineales bacterium | reverse complement strand
GGCCCGGCACACAAATTCCCCCACCTGCCCGCTTGAATGATCTCCCCGCCTCGCATACAATAGAACAAAAGATCTATGACAGGAGGCTCCACCATAGGTGCAGAACCGAAGCTCGCCCTCGACGCCTACTCCCTACTTCCTACTTCCTACTTCCGTACTTCCTACTCCCCCCCACCGGCTGAACCCTAACAGCTGACGGCTGACAGCTGAAGGCCATTCTGCCAAACAAACCCATTTTGCCGACCCACCCGCTTCTGCGATAATAAGCATAAGCGCGCCAACGGACCACCTTAAGGAGACCCTATCGTGTCAGGCTATCTCGAACGCAAGCTCCACGAACGCTTCAGCGACCGGCCCCTCTGGGCCTTCGTCACCGGCGCCAGCCGCCACCCCGGCGTCGGATCGGGGATCGCCGGTGAGCTGCTCGCCGCCGGGTTCAACGTCGTCGCCCATTGCGGGCGCTCGGCGCGCAATCCCTGGCTGGACGGGGAGGCCGAACGTCACGACCGACAGGTGCTCCAGCTCCAGATGGACTTCGCCGACGCTACGGCGATGCCCGGCTTCATCGATCGCATCGAGCAAGCCGTCGAGGCCGTGGGCATCGGCCTCGACACGTTCAGCTTCGACGTCGTCGCCCACGTCGCCGGCGTCTCGGCCTGGGGCAAGAAGGCGCCCGACGCCGATCTCGAGGCCATCCAGCAATTGATGCACATCAACGCCTGGAGCGCCTTCACGCTCACTCAGACACTCTGGCAGCGGCAGCGCATCACCACACCCGGCGGCCTGATCGTCTTCATCGGCTCCAATCACTGGTACAAAGCCTACTCAGGCTTCCTCGGCTACGCCGTAACCAAGTCGGCGGTCGAGCGCATCGCCTGCCACTTTGCCAAGGACCTGGCTCCCCACGGCGTCCAGGTGGCGCACACGACCCTGGGCTGGGTCGACTGCGAGCGCCATCACGTCGCCCAGCAGGAGGGGCTCTACGACTACGAGCAGGCGACCACCGTGCTGCCCACCGGCAAGCCCGTCGCCGCCTGGGAGTGTGGCGGTGAGGTGCTGGGCCTGCTGCTCACGCCCAGCCGGATCGGCAACAGCAGCCGGCTCGACGCCGGCGAGCACCTCCTGGGGCACTGACATGACCCGCGATCTCAGGCTGCGAGCGGACTCACCATTGGTGCTGTCAGAGGTCGCCGGCGTCCTAGACGGCGCTGTGGTGCTCGTCCCGCCCGGAGCGGACCCTGCGCCCGTCGCCGGCGTCTCCCACAACTCGGCCTGGGTTGCGCCGGGCGACGCCTTCGTGGCGATTGCCGGCCAGAGCCACGACGGACATACCTACGTCCCGGATGCCCTGGCCAACGGCGCCGTTCTCGTGATCGGCGAGGATCCGGTTCGGCTGCCGCTAAGCCTGACCCATCTGCCGGTGCCCTACGTGCAGGTCACCGACGCCCGACGCGCGCTGGCGGCGCTGGCGGCGCGCCTAGCTGGCTACCCGAGCCGGACTCTCGCCACAGTCGGCATCACCGGCACCAAGGGCAAGACCACGACCGCCTGGCTGGCCCGGCACCTGCTCGTCTTCGCCGGTCATTCCACTGGCCTCCTCTCGACGCTGGGCTACAAGCTCTGTGACGACGTGCTGCACCAGTTTCCCGCGCACTTCACGACGCCCGAGGCCCCACAGGCCCAGGCGGCCCTCCGCCGGATCCTCGCCTGCGGCGGAACCCACGCCGTCGTCGAGGCCTCCAGCGAGGCTCTGGCGCAGCATCGCCTCCACGGCACGTCCTTCGACGTCGCCGTCTGGACCAACCTGGCGCCGGAGCACCTCAACTTCCACGGCGATATGGAGGGCTACTTCCAGGCGAAGCACATCCTCTTCGAGCAAAGCGCCTTCGCGGTGCTCAATGCCGCCGACCCCTGGGGGATGCGCTTGACCGTCCGGGATCACCTCACCTATGCCTATGACCCGGGCGTCGAGGCCGACTGGGAGGCCCACGACGTGGTCGAGGAGGGGGGCGAGCTGCGCTTCGAGGTTCGCGGGCCGCAGGGCACATTCGCGGCGACATTGCCCCTTATCGGATCCTACAACGTCGCCAACGCGCTGGCGGCTATCGCCGTCGCAGCGCACCTCGGCGTCGAGATCTCGGCGATCCGCGAAGGCCTGGCGGCATTCCCCGGCGTGCCCGGGCGGATGCAGGTGCTCAAGACCGCCCCGGTGCGGATCGTACTCGACTTCGCGCACACGCCCGAGAGCCTGGAGGTCGCGCTGCAGAGCCTGCGCAGGACCACAGCCCGCCGCCTGATCGTCGTCCTGGGCTCAGCCGGTGGGCCGCGCGATCCCGGCAAGCGCGCGCCGCTGGGCGCCGTCGCCGCGCAGCTCGCCGAGGTCGCCATCTTCACAGAGGAGGACTGCCGCGACACCCCCATCTACGACATCCTCAATGAGATGAAGCGGGGCGCCGAGGAGGCCGGACGCGACAACTACCGCCTGATCCCGAACCGCCGCGAGGCGATCCGCTCGGCGCTGGGCGCTGCCGAATGCGGCGACACCGTCGTCTTCTGCGGGAAGGCCGGGGAGACCACGCTGGAGCGCGCCGACGAGACGCTCGCCTGGGACGAGGCGACCGAGGTCTGGGACGCGATGCGCGAATTGGATTGGTCAGACGATGCGGAAGAGACGTCAGACGGGAGAACACGATGACGGTACGCGACATCCTGCTGCTGGGCAACCCGAAGCTCTACGAGGTCTGCGAGCCGGTCCGCCCCGAGGAGCTGCCGGAGCTGGGTCCGCCCCTTGGCGACCTACGCGACACCCTCCTTGCCTTCCGGGCGCGCTGGGGCGTGGGCCGCGCCATCGCCGCGCCACAGATCGGGGTGATGAAGCGGATCGTCTTCTTGGAACGCATCAGCAACGCCGACCCCGACATCGCTCACGAGATCGAGACCCCCACGCCCTTGATCAACCCGGTGCTCACCGACCTGAGCCCACGCATGATCGAGCTTTGGGACGACTGCATGTCCTTCCCCGAGCTCTTCGTGCGAGTCCAAAGGCACGCCACCTGCACCATCACCTATCGCGACAGGGACTGGCAGCGGCACACCGTTCGCCTGGACGGCGACCTCTCCGAGCTCCTGCAGCACGAGTGCGACCATCTCGACGGCGTCCTCGCCGTCGCCCGCGCCGTCGACGCGCA
>CAZPJP010000102.1:1967-3141 GCA_964586915.1 uncultured Anaerolineales bacterium | reverse complement strand
AACCGGAAACTGGCAACTGTGCTATCATACCCCTCACACCACTAACCAGAGAGAAACCAAGGAGACACACCGATGCTCAAGATCGCTGAAATGCTGCCCCCTCATCCCTCGTCCCTGTGGACCATCGTGAAGCAGGCCGGCGTCACCCACGCCGTCGGCGGGATGAATATGCGCCACGGGTTCGACGTCCCCAAGGAGCGCCTCCCCTGGAGCTACATGTCGCTCGTGCGGCTCAAGACGATGTACGAGGATTACGGGTTCTCACTCGATGTCCTGGAGAGCCGCCCCCCGATGAACAAGATCAAGCTGGGCCTGCCCGGCAAGGATCAGGAGATCGAGTACGCCATCGACCTCATCACGAACATGGGCAAGCTCGGCATCCCGGTCTGGTGTTACGAGTGGATGCCGGTCATGAACTGGATGCGTACCTCGACCACCACGCCCGCCCGCGGCGGCGCGTTGGCCACGAGCTTCGACTACGACCTGATCAAGGATGCGCCGCTGACGGAGTACGGCGAGGTCGAGGAGGACGTCCTGTGGGAGAACCTGGAGGCCTTCCTCAAGATCGTGGTGCCGGTGGCGGAGGAGGCCGGCGTGAAGCTGGCGATGCACCCCGACGATCCGCCCCTCTCGCCCATCCGCGGCCTGCCGCGGATCATGAGCAGCATTGAGAACTACCAGCGCCTGCTCGACCTCTACCCCAGCCCCGTCAACGGCATCGCGCTCTGCCAGGGCAACTTCACGTTGATGACCGACGACCTCCCCGGGGCCATCCGCCAGTTCGGCGAGCAGGGCAAGATCTTCTTCGTCCACTTCCGCGACGTGCGCGGCGACAAGTACAAGTTTGTGGAGACCTTCCACGACGAGGGTAAGACCGACATGCTGGCCTGTATGAAGGCCTACAAGGAGGTCGGCTTCGACGGCGTCTGCCGCCCCGACCACGTGCCCACGATGGAGGGCGACGACAACACACGCCCCGGCTACTCCAGCATCGGCCGCCTCTTCGCCATCGGCTACCTGCGCGGCCTCCAGGAAGCCATCTACGGCACCACGGAGACCCAAGCCTCCTGAGCGCATACCGGTCGCAAGCATGGACCGCGGGCATACCGGTCGCAAGCATGGACCGCGGGCATACCGGTCGCAAGCGTGGACCGCGGGCATACCGGTCGCAAGC
>CAZPJP010000102.1:369-1867 GCA_964586915.1 uncultured Anaerolineales bacterium | reverse complement strand
CCGGTCGCAAGCATGGACCGCGGGCATCCTGCCCGCATGCCGCGTCAGCGGCAAACTCTGCAGGACACGCCGTCGAACCATTGAGCCACTGCGGGCAACAAAATCCCCGTTCAAGGGGAGAGGCCCGCGGTCCAGAATTCAAGCACGGGGCGAGGTCACACCCCTGGAACGTGCATTAATACGGAGGCTCCGCAGGCCCAGTATAGCCACACATCCCCGTCCTGGGCGAGTTCACAATGGGCAGCGTCATATCCTCCCAGTGTTGGTGCGCTTTCACGTGTTTGTCGCAGAAAACATACGCGGCGCCTTCCTCATACACACACTCTATGCATAGCCACGTGCCGGGCTCGTCACATATATGGCAGAAGCTCTCCGGCTGATTGTTGCGGGCCATCAGGAAGATCGGATGCGCCGTCAGAGGCTTGCCCTCCCGAACATCGACGACGCGGATCACGGTCTCCGACGAGGTGCCAAAGTCGTAGATGTGATAGAGCTCCAGCCCAGGCTCAAAGACCTGCGAAGCTCGTTTCAATCCCGAGACCTCCTCCTGCCAAAAGCCGCCGGAGAAGAAGGCGCTCAGATGTCCGCAGCACTCCAGCCAGATGCGGCGGAGATAGCTATCCAGGTCTGCGAGCTGCGCCGAGCCCTTCATCTCCAGATGCAGCCAGAACTCCCCGCCATACGCATCCTGCACTTGGAGATGATAAAGAGACTGTCGCTTACCCGGGCCCGCATCCGCCCTCGCGATGGCTGCCTCGCGCTCCGGGCAGGCCCGGAGATGCCTCACCAAACCTCCCCGCGTCATCTCACGTCCGCAGAAAACGCAGTTTCCCTTCGTCGTTACCATGCTCACCTCAGCTTTCTGATTAGCAACAGAGCCATTCCCCTACGACTGTTTCCGATGTAGATTGTACCGCATCGAGCGCAAGACACACGGGGAAATCGTGACAGGGACACGCTCAGCCGCAAGGACGATCATAACCCGTCACGCAGCTGTGGCGCCCGCTAGGCCTCCTGTCCCTCGACGCCCTGCGCCCAGAGACGCCACAGGACGAAAAGGCCAATCGCCCCGATCACGAGCTGCCCGATGAATATCCCCAATCCGGTCCCCACCAGTGCCGCTAGAACGCCGGGCGCCGCGTTCCAGAGACCATGGAGCAGCACAACCCCCAGGTAGGCGCCAAGCACCCTCAGGCAATAGCCAGCATTCCGCGGTTCTCACACCTACAGAAGACCGCTCTACCCCTCTGTCACAGCCGCAAGAGCCGCATCATACCGCGGCGCCACCTCGTCCCACACAAACCGCGCCACGGATCTCCGCAGCGCCTGGGCTACATCCCGCGCCGCCGCCGGATGTCGTAGTGCCCACCCCAGACGGGACACCAGCCCATCGAAATCCTCGTAGAGGCAGCGATCCTGGTACGGGTCAGGCACCAGCTCGGGATACACCAACCGCCGCGGTAGGACTGCAAACGTCTCGCAATAGACAGCCTCCACC
>CAZPJP010000102.1:0-359 GCA_964586915.1 uncultured Anaerolineales bacterium | reverse complement strand
TCTTCTCGGCAAACTGGGCGGGCCGCCGGAAGAAAAGGAGCCGGTTGTAGCGCGCCCGTGTCGCCCGCCCATAGTGCACGACGCGGTCGCCCAGGCGCTCGCGCGCGGCCTCGAACTCCGTCGCTTGTTGTCGCACGTTCGATCCCGCCAGCGCCACACGGAAGGGGAAGTCACGCTCAACCAGCGCGTCCAACGCCCGGAAGAACGTCACCGGATCCTTGTCGTACTCCCACCGTTGATTCCAAAGGATGAGCGGTGCCTCACCGAGCGGCAGCTCCAAGTCCCGTGCCCGGCCCTCTGGACGCGCCGCATCCAGGTCGCCGAGCTCTACCCCCACCGGCAGCACCTCGCTCTTGGCG
>CAZPJP010000101.1:6668-14362 GCA_964586915.1 uncultured Anaerolineales bacterium | reverse complement strand
ATCGTGGATTGGACGGCGCTGTGTCTTATCACTTCGGGCGATGTCCGTATTTCACGTTTGTGGACGTGGACGATGGCGTCATTCAATCTGTGGAGATCGTCGACAACCCCCATTTTGAAGATCATCGTCCGGGAGCGGTTCCCGGTTTTGTTCACCAACAGGGTGCTGACATGATCGTTGCTGGTGGAATGGGGCGCCGGGCGATCGCGCTCTTTCAGCAACTCGGCATTGAGGCCTACACCGGCGCCGACGAGAGCATAAGGAGGTTGCTCGAGCAGGCTCTGGGTGACCAACTCGACGTGGCGGAACCATGCGCCGGGCATGGGGGCGGCGGGTGTGACGATCACGACCACGGACATTAGGCCGGGATCGTGATCACGCTCACATGGGTGGTTGACGACACGGCGGAAGGGAACCTATCGTCGGAGCACGGGTTCTCGATGTGGATCGCCACGGATGCGGGACAGGTGCTCTTTGACACAGGAGGTACCGGTGCGGTCCTGATGCAGAACTTGGCTGCGCTAGGCTTGGATCCGGGCAGACTGAACGCCGTCGTGTTGAGCCACGCGCACGATGACCACACCGGCGGGTTGCGAATGCTTCTGGATCACCTACCGCCTGCGCTACCCGTCTATGCGCATCCAACGATCTTCAGGCCGCGTTACTCGCGCAAGACGGGCGAGCTCCTCGACAGGGGCATGTCGATGACACGGGCCGAGTTGGCTGCGCACGTCTCTCTGCGCCTGCTCGACCAGCCTGCAGAGGTCCTGCCCGGCATATGGACGACGGGCGAAATACGCTCGAGAGAAGAAGCTCAGGGGAGCAGTCAGCACCACGTGATTTGCCACGAGGGATCCTACGTCCAGGATCCGTACGAAGACGATCTGTCTCTCGTGCTGTCGGTGGGTGCCGACCGGCGTTTTCTCGTCTGCGGATGCTGCCACGCTGGGCTTCTCAACACGCTGCACCAGGTGCAGCAGATGGCGCCAGGCAGCGTCACGGGCGTTGCCGGCGGCGTCCATCTGGTCAACGCTTCGTCCGAGACCATTCGCCGGACGCTCGAGGTGTTGGCAGACTTGCCGGATCTGCGACGTCTGTGGGTGGGGCACTGCTCCGGTGACGCGTTTATCGAGGCGGCGCAGCAATCCCTCGAACACATCGCGGTCCGGCGTGGTGCGGCAGGGCAGCGGCTCGCGCTGGATGGCGCTCCGAGTGGCTCGGAGATCTTATGCGAATAGCGATTGCCAGTGGCAAGGGTGGAACGGGTAAGACCACGGTGGCGGTGAGCCTTCTCCTGTCGTTGACTTCGTTAGCGGTAGAGGAGCGCCCGGCGATTCTGCAGTTCCTCGACTGCGATGTGGAAGAACCCAATGCTGCGATCTTTCTGAATCCCGTGATCGAGGGGGAGCAAGAGGTCGGGATTCTCCTGCCCGAAGTTGATCTGGACCGCTGCACGTATTGCGGCACGTGTGCGGAGGTCTGTGCCTTCCACGCGATTGCGGTGATGGGAAAGCGCGTGTTGGTCTTCCCACAGCTCTGTCACGGCTGTGGGAGTTGTGCCTACAATTGTCCTGAGGGCGCGATCCACGAGCAGCTCAACCCGACCGGGGTGATCTCGTGGGGGCATCTGGCTGATCGGACATGGGTTGAGTTCGGTCAGGGGACGTTGAAGGTTGGTGAGGCGATGGCGACCCCGGTGATTAGGCAGCTGAAGCAGCGCTTCTGGGAACGCGAGGACGCCTTGATGGTCCTGGATGCCCCGCCAGGGAATGCGTGTCCCGTCGTAGAGACGCTCCGGGGCGCGGATTTTGCGCTATTGGTCACGGAGCCCACGCCGTTCGGTCTGCACGACCTGCGGGTGGCTGTGGAGGTGGCCAGGGACGAGCTTCACATCCCGGTGGGCGTTGTCATCAACCGCGATGGGATCGGCGATGCCGGCGTGGAGACATTCTGCGCTGAGGCCGACGTCCCGATTCTGATGCGCATTCCTCTGGATCGCCGTATTGCGGAGGCATATGCGGACGGAACACCGATGGTGACCGCGCGACCCGAGTATCGAGAGGCGTTTGTGGATCTCTATTCGGAGATGCAACTCAGGGCCAAGAGGGAGGCTGTGACGTGACGGATCCCAAGCAGCTGGTCATCCTGAGTGGAAAAGGCGGCACCGGCAAGACCTGCGTCACCGCTGCCTTAGCGGATGTGGCGTCGCAGGAGCTCGACATCAGCCTGGCGGACGCTGACGTCGACGCAGCGAATCTGGAGCTGGTGTTGGGGGGGCGGCGTCTTGCCTCTCACGAGTTCACGAGCGGCTTTCTGGCGGCGATCGATGCTGACACATGCATCGCCTGTGGCCAATGCTATGAGGCTTGTCGTTTTGACGCGATTCTGCCCGGGGTCGATGGTGGCGCATACAGGATCGACGCAACCGCTTGTGAAGGCTGTGCTGCCTGTCGCTATCACTGTCCCGTCGATGCCATCACCATGACCACGCCCCCGAGTGGGGTCTGGTATGAGTCGGAAACCCCGTATGGGCCTTTCTACCACGCGCATCTCTTCGCCGGCGGGGAAAACTCGGGCAAGCTTGTGACCCTGGTCAAGCAGCACGCACGCCTCAGAGCGATGGATGATGAGCTTGACCTGATTCTGGTCGATGGGCCGCCGGGGATTGGCTGCCCGGTCATCTCTGCGGCTGCAGGCGCGGACCTGGCGCTATTGGTTGTGGAACCTACGATCTCAGGCGTCCACGATCTCAAGCGGGTGCTGGAGCTCACCGACCACTTCGATGTGCCCGCTCTGGTCCTGGTGAACAAGGCTGACCTGAGTGTCAACAGGACGGAGGAGATCGAAGCTTTCTGCGCGGGTCGTGGCGTTCGAGTGGCGGGTCACATTCCCTATGACACCGTGGTCGTCGAAGCGATGGTCCAGGGCACACCAGTTACGGCGTTTGCGGATGGGGCAGTTTCGGAGGTGCTTCTGGCATCCTGGGCTATAATCAAGGAAGAGCTTGGCCTTACCCCTGACGTCTAGGGACTCCGACGTCAGCAGAGCGCTAAGCAGGGATTGTTGACATCGACCCAGGGAGGATGTGCATGCCGGAGGATATCACCAAGCGATCGGACGTAGAGAATCAACTGGGGGCTCTGCTGACGCCCCTCTCGATGCGCGGCGTGCCCGTTTGGTTGATCTACGTTGCGGCTCTGCTGGCGTTTGTCTACATTCTGAACCCCACTGCGGGCATCATCGAGCTGATACCTGACAACCTCCCCATCGTTGGGAACCTCGACGAAGGGGTCGCTTTCACACTGCTCTGGTATGGGCTGGTGGAGCTGTTCGAGGGAAGGAAATTGCGCTAACCCGGGTGCCAAAGCACTGACAGGTGAGCAGAGTCTGGTATAATATCTGTGGAGGTGGCCGATGGGTACAGATATGACCCTACGCGAGCGAATATTGATGCGACTGGTCGACGTGATCGATCCGGAGACCGGCGTGGACGTGCTGCGAATGCGCCTCGTTGAGGATCTGGATGTGGACGAAAGCAGCGGTATGGTCCGCTATTGTTTTCGACCGTCGTCACCCCTATGTCCTTTGGCACACAGCCTGGCTTTGGATATCAAACGGGCCGTGGCATCGGTAGGAGGTGTCGAGGGACAGCAGATCCAGGTGGCCGGCTACGTGAGAGCAGAGGAGCTCACGGAGATGGTGAATTGTGAGGATGTCTGACGCCGCCGACGCTGGATAGCGCTTATCGCAGCGATCATCAGCGAGACTGACTGTTCATCCGGAGTGTGTCATATGGCTATTTACGAGTATCAGTGTGAAGATTGTGGTCTACAATTCGAGGCTCGTCGTGCGATGAAAGACGCAGACGCGCCGATTGCGTGCCCTGATTGCGGCGGTGATCACGCCAAGCGTGGGCTCTCGATGTTTTTCGCGAGCCGGACTGCAAGCGGCGGTGCTGGTCTCTCAAGCGGTGGCGGAGGCTGCGCCTCCTGTGCCAGCAGTTCCTGCTCTACGTGTGGGGGGCATTAGCGCCTCTATTGCCCAGACCACATAGTCTATATGTCGTGCGTGGTCGATGGCGGCGATTTCTATCGGTGCTTACGATGTCAGCAAAGCGCATCGCCCCTGCTTTGAGCAGGGGCGATGCGCTTTGCCACTCAAGCTAGCCTAGCCGCTTGCGTGTTTTGGAGTAGACTTGTGACTCGGCGAGGGACGCAGGAGTAGCACGCAGAGGGTTCGCCGGCGCGATCGGGCCGACGCGATCGGGCCGACGCGGTCGGGGAGCCGAATGTGGAGGTTTTTTGATTTCGTCTGCCGACGTCAGAGGATCGCGGTCACTCGCCACGGCGGCGGGCCGTGACGTGCCGTTCGCGATCTAGTTTCGGACAGTTGCACGACTCATAATGTGGGGTGAAGATTATGTCGCGACTGTTGGTTGTGCTCAGTGCAGTCTTGTTGGTTGTCATAGCGGCCATTGGGTGGCAGCTGGGACCGGGGTTGGATGGGCGTATCGTTCCGGGGGTCTGGGTCTGGGAGGTGTCGGTTGGAGGCATGACGCCGGACGAGGCAGCCCATCATCTTGAGGCTGAGTTACCGTTGCAGGAACCGTTGATCGTACTGCTGGGGCCGGAGGACCAGCGCTGGTCGTTCTCGCCGGCGAGGCTGGGCCTGTCGGTCGATGCTGACGCAACCCTCGCGCGCACATCCGAGGTCGGACAGGCCGAAGGTCGGATCGATGCCTTCCGACAACGCGTGGGCATCATGTTGGAGGGTAGCCAGTATGCCCCGGTCCTGACGTGGGATCCGAAGCAGGCCGAGGAAGCATTGGTGTCCGTGGCGGGAGAGGTTGAGCGAGCTCCCCAGGATGCGGCTGTCCGGCTGAACGGGGCTCAGGTGGAGTTCGTGGCAGGCGGGTTGGGTCGGCGCGTCGAGATCTCACAGACTCTCGAGATCCTGCGTCCGCATCTCTATGCGTTGGAGCCTATCGAGGTCGTCCTGCCTATGACCGACCTCGCCCCGGGCATCACCGACGAACAGGCACAGCGAGCGCTCGCGATGGCCGAGCAGATCTTGGAGATGCCGCTTATCCTGCTGGTCCGGGAGCCACGGGAGGGCGATCCAGGACCCTGGGAGGTATCCCCAGATGTCCTCGCGCGGATGCTCCGCATCCAGCTCGAGGGAGATGGGGTCCAGGTGGGGTTGGAGGGCGCTGGCTTGGCGCAGTTCCTGGCTCCGCTGGCGACCGCGCTCTACCGGGAGCCGGTGGATGCCGTTTTTGAGTTTGACACTTCGACGATCGAGCTAGAGCTGGTCGAGCCCAGCGTCACCGGACGCGAGCTCGATGTCGCGGCTTCAGTTACGCGGATCAATGAGAGCCTTCGAGCGGGCGAGCATCGGGTGCCGCTCGTGATCAATGAGCTACCCCCGGAAATCTCGGATTCGCTCACAGCAGAGGATCTCGGGGTGACGGAACTGGTTGCTGTGGGCGAGTCATACTTCACCGGATCATCT
Organism: uncultured Anaerolineales bacterium; assembly: GCA_964586915.1. Lineage (GTDB taxonomy): Bacteria > Chloroflexota > Anaerolineae > B4-G1 > SLSP01 > PWVB01. The sequence continues at coordinate 8,851 of CAZPJP010000101.1, read as the reverse complement.
TCAGCGCGCGACAGGAACATCCGACTGGGGGCCTCCAAGTTTGATGGCGTCGTCGTCGCCCCGGGCGAGGTGTTCTCATTCAATGAGCACCTAGGCGACGTGACCCCCGAAGCGGGCTACGATGAATCCTTCGTCATCATCGGGGACCGCACCGTTCCTGGTGTCGGTGGCGGCATCTGTCAAGTGGCTACGACCGCGTTTCGGGCTGCTTATTTTGGCGGCTACCCGATCGTCGAGCGCTGGCCCCACGCCTATCGGGTGAGCTACTACGAGATTGGCGGCTTCGGGCCCGGCTTCGACGCGACCATCTACTCACCGATCGTCGACTTCCGCTTTCGAAACGACACGCCCTACCACATCCTGATTCGTACCGAAGTCGATGCCGCGAGCTCGCGATTGAGGTTCCTGTTTTACAGCACCAAGGACGGGCGCACCGTAGAACAGATTGGCCCTGAGTGGGGCGAGTCTATTCCCCCTGGTGCTCCAGTCTACGAGTACGATCCCGATCATCCGGCTGGCAGTGTGACGCGGCTCGAGAGCGCTCACAACGGGCTGGACGCGGTGCTCGGGCGCATTGTCTACGACGCAGAGGGTAATGTCCTCTATGAGGACGAGTTCGTCAGCGAGTTCATACCGTGGCCGGCTCGCTACAAGTACGGACCGGGCTATACACCCCCCGCTGGGGCAGAGGTGATCTCGACACCGGAGCCATAGCGCAGACTCTGGATGCAGTCCTGGGCGCCAGCGAACCTGTTCCTTTCCTGATGGGTTCTCCGGTCGGCTGTAACGAATCAGCCTCCCGCAAGGTCCGCGGGAGGCTGGCTATTTTCTGAATTCGTCGCGCAACGAACAGGCCTAAGCGTAGCCCTCTTCGGTGCTCGCTGCGTCGATCTGTTTCACCCACGCCTGAAGCTCAAAGTTGAGCTTCTGGACGAAGCTGTTCGGCGGCAAGTTTGCGCCCTGCGCATACTCCAGTTCCCGGATACGCGCCTTCACGCGCAACGCGGTCGTCTCGAGGATGATCTCCTCACCGGGCCTCAACATCACGACCTCACCTTTGGGCTCCAATTTAGCGCGAAGATCCGGGTCGTTGTAGGCATACTCACTGGCCAACACTTTGGTCACTGTGCGGATGTCGCTCTTATCGAAGAGCCAAGCCTCGAAGGCCGTGACCTTCTTAGGATCCCCGGCGCCAAGCGTCTCCGAGATCCCGATGCCGCACTCGCCGAGGAAGTCGGCCCCAATCTCAATGCTGAAGGAAGGATCGAAGTAGTCGTCGCCCAAAACATAGGGTGTGCTAAAGGACTTGACCGGCTGATCCTCTGTTGTCGTGGTGGCGACGGTCGTCGCAGGCCTTGTGCCTGAAGCCTCCAGCGGGACGTCGGCCACCGCACGCTCCTTGGGCCGGGCGGCGATGAGATACCAGACGACGCCAGCGGCGCCCACAACGAGCAGGATGACCGCGATGACCCCAACGATCCGGAGGACTCTAGCCAACGGTGTGACTGTCGTTTCCTCTTCGGCAGCCGGCGCTTCCTCGGGGATCAGGATGCCTTCATCCTGGGCCGCTATCTGCTGTAGACCGGTTAGGCCGGAGCGGTAGCTCTCGAGCTCGTACTGAGATGCCCCCTGGATGGCGACCTCGAGATCTTCCTCAAGCTTGCCCTCATCCGCAAGCCAGGGGATGTTTGCGACCCGAACACCCGGCCGGGTCGCTAAATCCAGACCAAGGCGACTCTGGAGCAGCTCAACGTCCCCCGTTCGGTAGAACTCCTCGGCCGAGTATGCTAAGTACGCCGAACGATACTGTGCGTGAAGATGGCCGGGGGTTGCGTCGCTCCATTGCACGGGGAAGAGTAAATAACCGAGCAGGAACCATCCGATCAGGAGGCCCACAACTAACGAGATAAGTGCCTTATACTTGTCCCAGATTGGCTGGATCTTGACCATCGCCTGGGCAAAGACCGTGAAGCCTTTGGCTAGCAGGTTGTCGAACATAGATATCCCTCCCGGGTAAGATGGTTAGATGAGGTGATTCTTCCCTACTTACAATACAAGATTACCATACATCTTGGGGCTTTGCAAGTCGTTGCCACATCTGTGGAGCCACATCTGTGGAGCCACATCTGTGGAGCCACAATGATTGCTGAGCGGCTGGCCCGCGTGCCTTGACCGCGACCCTG
>CAZPJP010000101.1:0-6568 GCA_964586915.1 uncultured Anaerolineales bacterium | reverse complement strand
GTGGAGCCACAATGATTGCTGAGCGGCTGGCCCGCGTGCCTTGACCGCGACCCTGCCAACGGTATAATCGCTGCGAGATTATGATGGTGGAATGGCGCACGCAAATACAGAATCTGTTGGAGGGGAGCCGCCTTGGCTGGTTGATCTTCAACCGCCGGCGCTGGCCGCTTGTTGCCCTGGTCGCGCTGACGCTGGCGCTGGTCGGGATGGGTGGCGGATGGCTTATTGCCGAGGTTGGGCCCTTGCCCGTAGCGGCGCTCGTCGCGGGTCTGGTGTATGCGGGATGGATACTGGGCAACCTTGAGGTCGCGTATGTCGGCGTTGTCGCTATCATAGCGCTTCTCCCTTTTGGCTCACTGCCGTTCTCTATCGGCTTCACACCGACCTTCCTCGATTTGGCGTTGCTTGGACTCTTCGGTGCGTGGCTTCTCTCTTATCTCTTCGGAGAGGAGCAGCAGCTGATCACGACGCCGGTGGGTGCTCCTGTGCTCGCCTTCGCGCTCTTGGCGATTGTCGCCTTTGTAGCCGGCCTAGCCCACGGAGCCCTCACGACCTATCTAGTTCGGCACTTCGCCGAGGTGCTTCTCAGCATCGCGGTCTTTTATGTGGTTATCAACACCGTCCGGGATGTCGACCGATTGGGGCGCCTCGTACGATGGATCGTGCTGGGCGCTTCGGCCGCTGCGCTGCTGGGCATTGTGCTGTACGTCCTTCCGGAGATGCTGACCATTCGCGTGTTGTCGGCCCTGGGGCGCTTCGGGTATCCTACCGGGCCCGGCGTCATCTGGTACATCCGAGATGATCCCTCGCTTATGAAGCGCGCCACGGCGACCGCAGTACATCCGAACGTGTTGGGAAGCTTGTTGAACTTCGGGCTCGCGATGGTGGCGCCGCAACTGGTGACTAAGCGTCCCGTCATCCCGCGGGTCCTTGCGTTTTTGTTGGCAGCCATACTTGGGATCGGGGTAGTGCTCACCGTATCCCGGAGCGCGATGGTTGGCGTCGCGCTGGCGGTCACGGCGATTGGCTTGATGCGCTACCGGAAGCTGCTGCTCCTGATCCTGGCTGCGGCCATCGTGGTGCTGGTCTTGCCTTGGACACAGGGGCTTCTTGTGCACTTCGTCGAGGGCTTTGAGCGCCAGGACCTCTCAACGCAGATGCGGATGGGGGAGTATAAAGATGCCCTTATCCTGATTCAGCGCTATCCCTTTCTCGGTGTGGGGTTTGCTGGGGCGCCGGATCTCGATATCTATATTGCGGTGGCAAGTCTCTACTTGATCATCGCGGCCCAGATGGGGCTGGTTGGCCTCTTGGCTTTCGTCGTCATCATCGGCGTGGTGCTCTGGCGTTTCTGGCAACATCGTGACGACGGACGTGACCGCCCGCAGTTGGAGGCGCTCTGGTATGGTCTGCACACTGCCATTCTGAGCGGGGTCATCAGCGGCATCTTTGACCATTACTTCTTCAGTTTGGATTTCCATCATTCGGTGACGCTGTTCTGGCTGGTGGTCGGCCTCGCGACGGCAGCCACGGAGCTGATGGTACAAACGTCAAAGCCAGCTCCCGCCGACGCTTGATCCAGGCGTCATTCTGTATACTGCACTGGACGGATCCCGCGCGCTAGCGGAGCGGCGCCTGGGAGGCTTGTGACGGTTAGGGTTGTATGCCTTTGTGCTCTAGGCGGGCTGGAGTATACTTGGTGGAAGCTAGACTTAAATGACATTGATCTATCAGGAGGCCCTCGATGAAACTCACCTGTCTTCAGGAAAACCTCGCTAAGGGGTTAAGCATAGCTGGACGGGCGGTGCCGTCTCGCACCACTATGCCCATCCTGGGCAACGTGCTGCTCGCAACGGACCACGGTCAGCTGAAGCTGGCTGCCACCAACATGGAGCTGAGCATCGTGCACTGGATGGGCGCCCGCGTGGAGACGGAGGGCGACATCACCGTGCCTGCCCGCAATTTCGTGGATCTGACGAACTCCTTGCCGCCTGAACAGGTTGCTCTCACGCTTGACGAGTCGACCCTGACGCTCAAACTAAGTTGTGGCTCCGTCAATGCCAGTTTTCGAGGTATCTCAGCGGACGAGTTTCCCTTGGTCCCTGAGCCTGATGACGACAACGGTTTCTCCATCGAGGCTGCTGATCTGAACACCGGTCTGACCCAGGTGACGTTTGCTGCTTCCACCGATGAGAGTCATCCGGTGCTGACGGGTGTGCTGGCGGAGTTTGAGGGGGAGAGCATGACGTTGGCTGCTGCGGACGGTTTCCGCCTCTCGCTTCGCGAGATCCCATTGATGGAGCCCGTTCCCTCAGCCTTCGACGTGATCATCCCGGCACGAGCCTTATCGGAGCTCATGCGCATCACCAGTGGTCTCGAGGAACCGGTGCATATATCGACCACCCGTCCCCACAACCAGATCCTGTTCCAGATGCCCGATACGGTGCTCAACTCTCAGCTCATTGACGGGAGTTTCCCGGACGTTCGCCGGATCATCCCGCGCTCCCACAAGACGCGGGTGGTGTTGGGGCGTGAGGAGATTCTGCAAGCTTGCAAGCGCGCCGCGATCTTCGCCCGCGATGTGGCCAACATCGTGAGTCTGCGGATCGAGGATGGCGAGCTGACCGTGGCTGCGGACTCGTCAGAGTCCGGTCAGGGGTCGACGAGGCTGATGGCAAGCGTCGACGGGGAGGGCCTCGAAATTGCGTTCAACGTGCGTTTCCTCATCGACGTCTTCTCGGCTCTGGATACACCGCAGATTGCTCTGGAGCTGAATTCACCGACGAACCCCGGCGTGGTCCGGGCGGTGGGAGACGATGCATTCATCCACGTGGTGATGCCCATGCACCTCGGGAACCGGTAAGCGCGCAGTCTATGCGCTCGGCCTGGGCGGCGCGAGCTTCCACCTGAACGCGTCGTCGATCAGGTCTATCAGATCTGATCTGGTAGGTCTGGGGACTGGGATAGCCTCAGCAACGAATATGGCGTGAACGGGACTGGAGCGAGCGCGTCACAACGATGACGCCTCGTCTCCAGTCCTCTGTATCATACCGACGGCTCTGCTCTCTAGGGGCGTTCATATCATGGGAAAAGCAACGAATCCATCTGTTATAACAGAGCTCTCGGCGGACCAACTGCGTCGCGCGTGTGACGCGTCGAGCTTCACCTTCGGCGTCACAGATGATCTGCCTTTCGAACCCGGGATCATCGGTCAGGACCGGGCCGTCGAAGCCGTGCGCTTCGGCCTGGACATTCGCAGCCCCGGGTTCAATGTCTTCGTTATGGGACCTACCGGTTCAGGCCGGCGGTCGATCATCAGGCGCATCGTCGAGGAGAAAGCAGCCTATGAAGGGGTTCCCGACGACTGGGTCTACGTCACACGCTTCGCCGACCCGGGGCGTCCGCGCGCGATCCGGCTTCCCGCCGGTCGTGGGCGGCAATTTCGAGCCAGTATGGAGCGCTTTGGCACGGCATTGCCGGAGCGACTTCAGCAGGCCTTCGATACCGACCGTTACGCCGCAGCGCGTGAGAAACTAGAGCAGAAGTACCGCGCTCTCGAGCGAGAGGCGCTGGCGTCCGTCGATGCGGCTTGTCGGGAGCGTGACTGTGTCCTCGTGCGCTCCCCCTCGGGATTGTACATCGCGCCGGTAGGCGGAGGAGAGCTGCTCTCTCCGGAGACGATCAGTCAGCTGGATACAGAGGAGCAGGCCCGCGTTCAGGAGAATCTAGAGTACCTCGATGATCTCCTGGACGATGCTATGCGGCACCTGCGGGACCACGAGCGCCAGGTCCAGGGCGAGATCGACCGCCTCGACCGCGAAGTGGCGGACTTCACCCTATCGCCCCTGCTCGATGAGCTGCGGTCGGTCTTCGGTGACCAACCGGAGGTGCAGACCTTTGTGGAGGAGGTACGCGAGGACATTCTGACACACGTAGCGCTCTTTCGCTCACCTGACATCGCCAAAGGGGGGATAGAAGGCGGGTCGCTCCTGGACGTCCCGCTGAGCAAGCGCTATCGTGTTAATCTGCTTGTGGACAATAGTGAGCTCCAGGGGGCGCCGGTGGTCGTCATCGAACGGCCCTCAACGCAGCGACTCTTCGGTGCTGTGGAGTACGACGTGCGATATGGCGTGAGCGTCACCGATCACACGCTGATCCGCGCCGGCGCTCTGCATCGAGCCAATGGAGGCTACCTGATCATCGATGCAACGGCCCTGCTTGACGAGTACGAAACCTGGCCGGGTCTCAAGCAGGCGCTGTCTGAGCAGCTGGTTCGCATTGAGTCTCCCGATGGGCAGCGGATGGTCCGGACCGTGACCCCGACGCCGGAGCCCATTCCTCTGGCAGTCAAGGTTGTGCTGGTCGGATTGCCCGAGGTCTTCTACACACTCTACGAGCTCGATGAGGATTTCGGCAAGTTCTTCAAGGTGCAGGGCGACTTTCACACCGAGGTTGATCGCACCGCAGAGACGGAGCGCGCTTACGTCCGCTTTATCCGGATGCTCTGTCATCGAGAGGGGCTTCTTCCGTTCACGGCGGAGGCAGCGGCGCGGGTTGTGGAGTTCGGCGCGCGGTGGGTCGAGCATCAGGACCGGCTCAGCGCGCAGTTTGGGCACATCGCCGACCTCGTCCGTGAGGCGCATTATTGGGCTTCTCAGGCGGGTCAGAGCGTCGTGCGGCGTGAGGATGTGCTCACGGCGCTGAGGCGACAGCGGCGCCGAGTCGGGCTGTTGGAGGAGCTCTCACTGCAAGCGATCCTTGAGGATCGACTGATCGTCGCGACGGAGGGGGCGGTCGCGGGCCAGGTCAACGCGCTTACCGTGGTCACCTACGGAAGCTGCAGCTACGGGATACCGAGCCGAGTCACCGCGCGCGCCTACGTCGGTCGCGGGAGTGTCATCGACATTCACCGGGAGATAGACTTGGGCGGTCCCATTCACACAAAAGGGGTGCTGACGCTTACCGGTTACTTTGGCGGACAGTACGGAGTCTCCCGCGCGCTCTCGATGGAGGCAAGTCTGAGCTTCGAGCAGGTCTATGAGGATATTGAGGGCGATAGCGCCTCCTGTGCCGAGCTTTACGCGCTTATCTCTGCAGTCGCTGACATTCCGCTGCGCCAGGAGCTCGCGGTCACCGGCGCTGTCGATCAATATGGGCACGTGATGGCTATCGGCGGCGTCAATGAGAAGATCGAGGGCTTCTTTGCGGTCTGCAGAGCACGGGGCTTGACGGGAACACAGGGCGTGATTATCCCTAAATCCAATGTCAGGAATCTAATGTTGGAGGAAGACGTGATCGAGGCGGTCCGAGCAGGTCTTTTCCATATCTACCCGGTTGCCTCGGTCGACGAAGGGCTCGCGCTTCTCACCGGTGAGACGGTGGGGGTCCACGATGAGGCGGGACGGTTTCCACCGGACTCAGTGCATGGACGGGTGGCGCACCGGCTAGAGGTCTTTGCTAAGCTCGAATCGGCTGATGGCCCGGAGGCTTAGTATTTCGCGGCCCAAGCCCCCGCCTGCTTTGAAGCTGTGTGCCGCGAGATACTCAGACAATTGGGCGTTACCGATCTTTTCTTGCCGGCCACTTATCCACGCCACTAGGTGTAAACGCGCGTGGGAAAGCCTGAAGGGAGCATCAGATGACCAATCTGCTGGAGAATCCGGGATTTGAGGGCAGCTGGTGGCGGAAGACCCACGCCGGGCAGGAGTTTGGTGAGATCTTCGTTCCTCTCCGGTGGGTAGCATTCTGGCGCGAGGGCGGCCCCGTACCCCACGATCCCCGCAATCAGAGCGGCTACGGACGCCCGGAGATGCACGTGATCAACCGTGAGCCTCCCTTTCTCGATCCACCGCGGGTGCGAACGGGGGCGCGGGCCCTCAAGTTCTTCACCTTTTACCGTATTCACGATGCCGGCGTCTATCAACAGATCGCCGGGCTTCAGCCAGGCACGCGCCTGCAAGGTACGGGCTGGGCCCACGCCTGGTCGAGCACGGAGGATGACCCGCATACCAGCGAGGGGGTGGGACGGCGGGCTTTCTCGATCCGAGCTTCGGACTACGAGCCAGGGAGGCTGGACGAAGCGATCAGAAACGTCACCTTTGCCTTAGGGATCGATCCTACAGGCGGCATGGATCCGTGGAGTGAGCGGGTGGTGTGGGGGGAGGGTGCGCACATCTATAACGCTTTTGCTCAGATCCCGACGGTGGAGGTCGAGGTAGAGGCCAATAGGGTTACTTTCTTCGTGCGCAGCTCCGTTCTATGGCCCTTCAAGCACTGTGACGCCTATCTCGATGACATGCGCGTCACTATCGTGTCAGAGGAGAGGTCCGCCGTCGAGGTTACGCTCAACCCCGAGCATGTCAGAGCGGGCGAGCCCTTCGAGGTCACGGTCGGGGGAGGGAGCGGTCCGGCAAGTCTGACCATTGTGATCGACGATCCCCGTATCTACCAGCAGTCGCCCCAGATAGTGGGCGATCAGCTCAAAGGGCGGTATGTGGCCACGGAGTCCGGAACCTACGAGATCAGTGTGTCAATGGAGGGAGCGCCTGTTGCGTCTCGGACATTCGAG
>CAZPJP010000100.1:0-14511 GCA_964586915.1 uncultured Anaerolineales bacterium | reverse complement strand
CCCTCACGCCGAGAGGTATGCTTTGACGCGAGCATAGGTCTGGGCATCGATCTTCTCCGCATCCCTTAGTGTGTCGACGATGCCGCGCAGTGTGAGGACAGCGTGGAGTCGATAGCCCGCCTCGGTCAGTCGCGCGCGACCGCCTTGCTCACGGTCAACGAGGACCACGACGTCCCGGATTTCCAGCCCCGCGGCTTCCATCGTCGAGATTGCCCCCAACAAGCTACCCCCGCTTGTGACCACATCCTCAATCGCCACGGCGACCTGGCCCGGCTCGAAGGAGCCCTCGACGGCCTGTCCCGTGCCGTGACTCTTGACCTCTTTCCGCGGATAAATCATCGGGCGTTGCAGGCGCAGCGCGATCGCCGCAGCAGCGGGCAGCGCCGCATAGGGAACCGCCGCCAACCGATCGAAGGTGAGAGGCGCCACGAGGTCACTGTAGGCGTTGACCACACTCTGGAATAGCTCTGGATAGGAGATCACGCGACGCAGATCGACGTAGATCGGCGAGGACTGTCCCGAGGCCAGCGTGAACTCACCAAATCGGATACAGTCCGCGTCGAAGAGCGCAAGCGCGAGCTCATGGTCGCGCTCGCCTCGATATTCGTTGATCTGCGCACGGATCTTCAGTGCGGCCTCCCGGGGCGAGTCGGCATAGAGCACCCCGCGTGAGACCGGCACGATCAGACCCCGCCCTCGACCATCCAGACCCGCTGCGAGCGCTGAGGCCAAGTTGCCGCCCTGCGCGCCGATCCCGGGAGCGAGCAGCCATCGATCTGGCGCCAGGCCGCGCACGCGTTGCAGGGCCTCGACCTGGGTCGCACCCACCACGAATCCCACCTCTGTAGCATCCCCCCACGCCTGGCCCTGCCGGGCGATGAGCTCGTAGAGCGGCACGTCGCCGTGCAGTTGGATCTCAGCCGCTGAAGGGTTCGAGGTATGGCAGAGCAAAAAGACGGCCTTGCCTTCATAGGCCAGGAAGGGTGCGACACTATCCTGGCCCAGGTAAGGATTCACAGTAATGGCATCGGCACCCCAGACTTCGAAGGCGGCCCGGGCGTAGGCCTTGGCCGTATTGCCAATATCCCCCCGCTTGGCATCAAGCAGCACTGGAACGCTCGTGGGGATGGCATCGACGACCTCCCGCAGCATGGCCAGCCCCTCCGGGCCTGCCTGCTCGAAGAACGCGAAGTTCGGTTTGTAGCAACAGACCAGATCCTGCGTCTGCTCGATCACGTCCACACAGAAATCCCGCAGGCGTGCAGGTTCAGACACGCCCGGACGGAAGGAGGCCGGGATGCGGGCCGGATCGGGATCCAGTCCAACACACAGCAAAGAATCATTAGCCTCGATCCTCTCGTTCAGCTTGTCAACAAAGCTCCTCAACATAGTCACCTCCGAATCGGTAACCTCCCAGATCGCAAGGTGGGGCGCCGATGGACACTCATGCGCCCCGCCCTCGAAGCCGGAACCTAAGCCTTCCCCAAGACGGCAGCCAGCAGCGCCATCCGCACGTACATACCGTTCCTCACCTGACGGAAGTAAGCGGCCCGGGGATCGTCATCGAGAGCCGGATCGATCTCACCGACCCGAGGCAGAGGGTGCAGCAACGCCATCGTCGGCTTAGCGCGTTTCATGATCTCGGGCGTGATCTTGTAGTAATCCTTGACCCCCTCATACTGCGCGGGGTCACTGAAGCGCTCCTTCTGAACCCGCGTGACGTAGAGCACATCGGCATTCTCGATTACATCGGCCACGTCATGGGTCTCGCGCACCTCTATCCCATGATCGATCAGCTGGTTCATCAGCGCCATCGGCAGTCGCAGGATCTCCGGCGAGACGTAGCGTAGGCTTACGTCGTACTGCATCAGCAGGCGGGTCAGAGAATGAACGGTGCGCCCGTAGCGAAGATCACCTACCATCGCGATCTTGAGATCATCGATGTGTCCCAGCTCCTGCCGGATCGTGAAAAGGTCGAGCAATCCCTGGGTCGGGTGCTCGCCGATGCCGTCCCCGGCGTTGATCACGGGCACCGTCGCGGCGTCCGCCGCGATCCGCGAGGATCCCACTTCCGGATGGCGCAGCACGATGACATCCGCATACTGCTCCAGCGTCCGGATCGTGTCGGGCAAGCTCTCCCCCTTGCTGACGCTGCTGAACTGAACCCCCTGCGTGATCGGGATCACGCCACCTCCGAGGCGCTCCATCGCAGCGATAAACGAGGCGCTGGTGCGCGTGCTCGGCTCATAGAAAAGGCAGGCCAGAACGTGGCCCTTGAGCAGATCACAGCTTCCCGCCTGCTCGACCATCTCCCGCATCTCGTGCGCACGATGGAAGATATACGACAGCATCCGCCGATCAAACTGATCCACGGAGATGACGTCCTCCCCTGTCATACCGTTACGAAGCGCTGTGTCGGGCTCCATCGCCTCGAGGTCGAACAACTTCGGCAAGTCCTTGACGTAGTCCATCGTTTCATTCCTCCTAGATTGGCTAGGCCCAGCTTCAGCTGGGGGTGCAGAAAAAAAGCCCGCCATAGCGGGCTCTGCACCTAAACGACGGTGGGCCTGAACGGCCGCACCTCTCCCCTCTCAAACACCATATGGCCTCGCAGTTGTACGCGATGCACATGCCCCTTCACACGGACACCAGAAAAAGGACTCCACCCACATTTGGTATGGAGTCCCGCATCACTAATCACACTAGTGGCGCCGATCGCCACCTCTGTCCACGTTTCCGGCTGCTCGGGAAGCCCATAGATGCGCCGAGGAGTCGTAGCCATCAACTCGACCAACCGCTCCATCGGCAGACGCTGGTCGACGACGGCTGTCAGCATCAAGGGCACGGCGGTCTCAAGCCCCGGTACTCCCGGCGGCGGCTCATCAGAGCGCTTCTCTGCCAGCGTATGAGGCGCATGGTCAGTCGCGACGCAGTCGATGAGATCCAAGTGTGCCCAGAGCGCATCGACGTCCGACGGAGAACCCAGCTTCGGACGCATATCGCCCAGAGGCCCCAGCCGCTGTGCGTCCTCCATCGTCAGAAAGAGATGGTGTGGGGTGACCTCGCACGTCACCGGCAGCCCTTGACGCTTGGCCTGGGCGATCAGAAGGATCTCCTCTCGACGGCTGACATGACAGATGTGGACAGCCTGTCCGAAGGCCGCCGCCAAACCGATACCGACGGCGACGCCCCTTCCCTCAGCATGCAGCGCAATCGGCTTCTCAGAGGGCCAGGTCTGGAAACACCTCAATAGCGTCAGGAGCCCACCGACACGCAGCGGTCCATAGGTCCGATCCAGATAGATCTTGAGTCCCACCGCCATATCCCCGAGCTGTGAAAGCGCATCCAGATGATCGGGAGCCGCGCCGGCAAAGTAACGAACGTCACAGAGTGCCTCGTCGTGGACGAGCGCTTGAGCGGCAGCCAGGGCCTCAGGCGTCACGAGGGGGGGATCGGTGTTGGGCATCGCAAGAACACCGGTGAAACCGCCAGCCACAGCGGCGGCGGTGCCGCTGCGGACGTCCTCTTTGTGTTCCCCGCCGGGGACCCGGAGGTGAACGTGGACGTCAGTCAAACCCGGTAGCCTCACATAGCTGCATTCTGCCATAGCGTGATCACCGGATTCGGGCTTAGCCCCGAACCCGAATGATGATACCAGAGAATTCCGAATTTACAACTCTCGGCGGCGTCCGCGCTAATCAGGTTCCTCGGACCCAGAATAGGGGCTGTCAAAGCCCTCGGAGTAGCTCTTGATGTCCAGAACAGGAGACCCGTCGAGCGCATCCAGCCCCAGGACCGTCAGAACGTTGTCCTCGATGGCCTCGACCCGCACGGTCGTCAGACCGATAGGATTGGGCCTGGCTGGACTGCGCGTCGCGAAGACGCCTCGGAGAGGACGCTCCAGATTGCCGCGGGGATGGACCTGCAGCACGTCGCGTGACGCGCGATGGAAAAAGCTCAGGATGACCAGGTCGCTTCCCGCCTCGACGCCCAGAAGTGCGTCAACATACCGCGGATCTACCACGATATGCACGGGCTCGGCCCGCAGGCGCGGGATGGCCTCAGATCCTTTGGGCGCCTCAGCCTCGCGCTTCACGTAGCCGATCGGCACCATAGCGATCCCCTCTGGTGCGGACAAGTCCCGGGCACTCATCTACTCACCTCCACGCTCAAATCTATGCGCCGTCGCGATAGCCAGCCGTAGGTCATCCCAACTGGTGTCGCCAGGTACCGTGCAATCTGCTGCCAGGATGTACCGGGGAGGTGCTTCCATCAGAATATCCGAGACACGACGGTGAATCGCAGTGCGATCGCCGGATGCGATCACCCCGTGGCGATCCAACCCGCCCATAAAGGGCCGATCGAAGTAGCTGAACGCCTCCCCCGGGGTCAAGCGCCGATCCCCAACCTGCAGGCTGCAGTTCACCACGTCGCCAGGATAGTCGAGAAACGGCATCAGATTGTCGTACCCGCCTTGATAATCGCAGATGTGCAGGATGTTGAAGGGACAGGCTGCGTTGACCTCGCGCATCAGCCTCAGATCATATGGCTTGATGGTCGTCTCGAAGATCCCCGGATCGTCAAAGCGATGTGCCTCACCGCCCTGCGTCGAGGCGTAGAAGCCATCGACCCCCAGGTCGATGCACGCGCGTGCGAAGGTCAGTAGGCTCTCGGTGATCGTCTCCAGGCCGGGCTTCACAGCCTCAGGATCTTCTTTCAGATGGCGTGTGATGGTCGCGTCACTCGTGGTGTGTCCGGCACACATAAACGGTGAGTAGAGCGTGACCAGGACCAGCGCTTCATCCTTCGCGGCCTCGACCAAACCCTTGACGACCGCCAACGGCGCCGCGTAGAAGTCCACGTCATAAAAGGGCATCACGCGCCAGTCCTCGGGGATCTGAATCTCGGGAAGGCGCGGGAATGTATGCTCGTACTGCACCTTGACGAAATCCATGCCAGTATAGCGAAAGTACGCCAGGTGTCGCTCGACAGTAGCCTGTCGCTCGACAGTAGCCTGTCCCTCGCGAAATGTCTCCCCAAAGTGCATAAAAAACGCCGCCGGCACATAGCTCGGCTGCGCGTTCGGATCCAGTAGACGCAACATCTCGTCACGCTTGGTCACACTTCCTCCTCAATGAGAGCGATTTGGCTAGCGCCACATGACCCCTCTTCTTCACACACCCCGGACCCAGATCGGGGAACTCCAGGCCCACTGGTCGTTGCGTTGCCGCACGCGGAACGTGTAGACGTCAGATGGGCCGCTGCTCGGCGCCGCGTCGACGAAGCTCCCGCACCACATGAGCTCCGACCAGCGCGGAGCTCGATGAAACCGGTAGGCCGGTGAATCGATCTTGCCCAGTCGCCCGGCACGAGCGCCCTGTAACAAACGCTGGAGCGGGATCGTGTCTCGATGGCCATTGATCTCAGCCCAAACGTGGGCGCTGGCTGGCATCTCGACGTCGAGGCACACACCCTGCGTGGCTCGTGTCACATTATTGGGATTACCGAAGGTCACCGTCTGGAACCGCACGCCGCGATCGCCCTCAGGCTCCCAATGAGACCAATGGCCGTAGCCACGGGTCTCGGCAGCCACTTCTGTCGGCGCCACAACCTCAGGACCCCGGAAACGGGGCTCGACATCCAGGATACGCCCCTCAGAGATGCCGAAGCGCGCGTCCCAATCAACCCGCCGCCCTCGTGCGCCCCATCCCACCTCAAGGGTCACCTTCGTGTGAACCAGCGGCCCATCCTCGGCCTGCGACATGTCCCTCTGGGACCAGCGCCGCAGCAATCTGCCACCTTTGAGGACGTCAACGTAGTCGAGGGGTGCACCGCCGACCACGCGAAACGCGATCGCCCGTCGGTCCACGGGAGCTAGGACAGCGCCCATAGGCGCGTCATTGACCGAGACCTGAAGCGCAATACGATCCCCCGTCAACGCGTACGTTCGCCGCGCCGAGAGCGCGTCCCAGATAGCCTCTCGCGTCTTTGCCGTGGCCCAAAGCCCCGTTCGGCCGTGACCATAGCTCCCGGGATGGGCGCTGTGATGATCTGTCGATCCGATCACCCCGAAGGTGTGGCCTTGAGCGAGCCCATACTGCATCGTGCTCTCGTGATCCGACGGCCCCATCGAATGCAGGAAGGGGCGCGGCACCTCATCCGCGACGCTGCAGCCGTGCATAGAGATGATCTCGACCACCGGGGCGATATCTGGATCGAAGGTCGCCCAGTTGATGCCGCGCTGACCCCGTTTGTAGCCAATATGGTGTGGAAACGCCATCACGCGCACGCCCTGCCGTCTCAACGCGCGCACCCTTTCGTGGAGGTCCCTCAGCCCCGTCGCATTAAGGATCTCGCCCTCCGAACCTCCGTAGAGAACCGTGCGATCGCCGTCGGCGGAGCTGTGCATCTCGAAGCTGAGAAAGGTCACGAACTCATCATCGCGGTGATAGGCCTCGGTCGTGCGCTGCACCGCCTCCCACCGACTGCGCAACCGGGCAAAGCCCTCTCGGTGAAAGTCCACGATGTGCTGAATCGTCTTATCGGGCGCCGGCATGTCCGGCCAAAGCGCGTGGCCCGTCACCGAGCAGAAGTCAAGCTGCTCCCGCGCGTTGAGGAACGCGTCATCGAGGGATCCATGGCCATAGGAGATACCGCAGTGGTTGTGGAGATCACCGTAGTAAACGCTCAGTCCCTGATAGGATGACATAGGCGGCTCGATCCAGGCTAGGCCAGCGCCCGCGCGCGAGCCTCCATCTTCTCGTGCAACGCCTCGACGTCCTCAGGCACGTAATAAGCGATCACGGCGAAGATGAGCGCGCACATCACCAGGGTGGACACGGAAACCGTGACAATCGCCAGGTGCAGCGAAGCGCGCACGGCGATCAGCCCGGCCAGCCAGGGCGCGAGCGCGGCGCCGCCGTCCTCTACCAGCTTGCGGACGGCCTGTGCGCTGCTGCGAGCTTCAGGCAGCGTGATATCTGGAACCGTCGCCATCGCGTTGGGAGCCGTTGTCGACAGGGTCATCCCAGCCAGCGCCAGCAGGCCCGTGAAGAGCGGCACATGGCCCACGGGGACGCTCATCGTCGCCCAGAGCAGAAGCGCAGCCGCCAGCGCCCCGAGGCCGCCAACAATCGCGCGCCCCCGCGGCGTTCGCTCGAAAGCGTAGTCACTCAACGTGCCGCCCAAGAAGTAGCCAAGGGACAGGGCAGCAATCGCGATCAGCATCGTCACCATCGTCTGGCCCGGACCGAAGCCGCGCTCGACCTCCAGATAGCGGAAGAACCAGAAGATCAGCACGTTCCAGGCAAAGACCCCGAAGAATCCCTGCGCCATCAGCAGAAGCAATGAGCGATTGCGCAAGAGGCCTCGCACGGCCTGCCAGTCGATGCGATAGGTCCCCAGCTCGTCAATGTGCTGAAGCTCCGGCTCGGCGCTGCCCCGTGCCCGCTCCCGGACTGTGAAGAAGATCAATGCAGCAATGGCGATTCCCATACTGCCGGTGATGTAGAAGACTCGCCGCCATCCCAGGGACTGCCCGAGCAGCGTCGCTAGCACCGTGCCCACCGCAAATCCGATGGGCCCGGACATCTGCATCAACCCGTACACCTTTCCCCGCAGCCGTGGCGCGAAGTAGTCCGCCAGCAGGCTGTACAGGCCCGGATAGCTCGAGTCGTCGATGCCCGTGGTAGAGCGCGTGACCATAAAGATGGGGAACGTCGGCGCCAGGGCGTTGAGCCACGTGGTGCTGCCCCAGATCGACGAGGCCAGGGCCAACAGCTTCGATCGATCGTACCGATCGTAGAGGTAGCCCCACAGCGGATAGAGCACCGACGACACGACGATGGCCAAACTTGAGACCGCGCCCATCTGTGCCTCGTTGATCCCGAAGTCCTCCATAATGGACGATGTCAACGGACCGATAAGCAGCTTGTCAGCCTGATGGAGCAATAAGAAGAGGAAAAAGACGAAAGCAACGTACCAGCGGTATCTTGGTTTCATAGCAGAGAGTATAGGTAGGATGTGCCACAGGTCAAAGCGCTCATTTTGAACGCCGTCGTCTCCGCGCCGCAGTCTCTGCGCCGAAGCGAGCTTAGCCCGACGCGACAACCCCGATTCCTGATCTATATCAGGCAATGTTCAGGCTATCTCTCCGTTGAAGCGTCACGGGCAGCGTGCTATAGTGATAAAGCGTTTAGGTCGAACCGGGTTTTACCCCCGCCAACCGAGCACCAGAGAGGACAAGGCATGGCATCACACCGGATCGAGCACCACCCCATCCTTCCCGTCGCACCCGCCGAGCGGATCACGTTCACCTGGCGCGGCGAGAAGCTACAGGCCAAGCAGGGCGAAACGATCGCCTCGGCCCTCTTCGCGCACGGCGTCCGTATCTTCGGCCACCACCCTCGTGACAGCGCGCCACAGGGCATCTTCTGCGCCAACGGACAGTGCGCCCAATGTATGGTGTTGGCCAACGGGGTACCCGTCAAAGCATGCATGACGCCGGTGGAGCCGGGGATGTGCGTGATGCCGATCGACGGCCTGCCGTCTCTACCCGCCAGGACCTTACCGCCAGAGACGCAGGAGATCGAGAGTCTCGAGACGGAGGTGTTGATCCTGGGTGGCGGCCCGGCTGGCATGTCTGCCGCCATCGAGCTGGGCGAGGCCGGGGTGTCCACGATCCTCGTGGACGACAAAGACCGCCTGGGAGGCAAGCTGGTCCTTCAGACTCATCGCTTCTTTGGATCCGTCGAGGCGGTCTACGCCGGAACCCGAGGTATCAACATCGCTCGAAAGCTGGCGGACAAGGTGCAGACGCAGCCCTCGGTCGACGTCTGGCTCAACACCACAGCTTTGGCCGTCTTCAGCGACCAGAAGGTCGGACTTCTGCGCGGGGAGACCTACGTGCTGGTCGCCCCCCAGATTCTCCTGGTCGCCACGGGAGCCCGCGAGCGTTCCCTCGTCTTCCCCGGCAACACGCTCCCCGGCGTCTACGGCGCTGGCGCCTTCCAGACCTTGGTCAATCGCGATCTGGTCCGGGCCGCCGAGTGCCTCTTCATCGTGGGCGGCGGCAACGTCGGCCTCATCGCCGGGTACCACGCCCTACAGGCGGACATCGAGGTCGTCGGCCTCGTGGAAGCGCTGCCCAGCTGCGGCGGCTATAAGGTCCACGCCGATAAGCTGAGGCGTCTGGGCGTGCCGATCTATACCTCCCATAGCGTCGTGAGTGCCAACGGACAGGACGGTGTTGAATCCATTACCATCGCCGCGGTCGATGAGCGCTTCAATCCACGCCCCGGCACCGAACGCACCTTTGCCTGCGACACCATCCTGATCGCCGTGGGACTAAACCCCGTCGACGAATTCACCAAGAAAGCCCGTGCCTATGGGCTCACAGTCTTCGATGCGGGCGATGCTCAGGCGATCGCAGAGGCCTCGGCAGCGATGTTCACCGGCAGGATTGCAGGACGGAAGACGGCGCGGGCGCTAGGCCGGGACGCCACCGTGCCTGACGAGTGGGGGGAGATGGCCGACGTGCTGCGATCGCATCCCGGAGCGACCATCACTCGCCCGTTGCCGCAGCGGGAGACCGGTGTCTTTCCTGTCTTTCATTGCACGCAGGAAATCCCCTGCAACCCGTGCACAGCAGCCTGTCCGCAGGGCCTGATCGAGATACCGGGGGATGATATCCGTCACCTTCCAGTCTTCACCGGGAGCCCCGACGGTAAGGATTGTGTGGGCTGCGAACGATGCGTTGTTATGTGCCCGGGCCTCGCGATCACGTTGGTCGACTATCGAAAGGATCCAGAGCACCCAACGGTCTCGCTCCCCTACGAGTTAGGCACGACCGATCTGCACGTGGGGGATACCGTCACGGTCGTGGACGTCGAGGGCGAGACCCTCGCAGAGGCGCCGGTCGTCGATCTGCGGACCACGCAGCACAATGACCATACGGCGGTGGTGAGGGTCGACGTGCCCCGGGAGCACGCTAAGGCCGTCGCCGGCCTCCGGGTTGTACCCTGGCAGGTGGACATCCCGCTGCCCGAGTCCGTCGAACGGCTGGAGGACGATGCCATCATCTGCCGGTGCGAGCGCGTCACCGCGGGCGAGATCCGTGCGTGCATCCGGGAAGGATGTCGCGACATCAACGAGTTGAAGGCGATCACCCGGGCCGGGATGGGCGCTTGCGGCGGCAAGACCTGCACCCACCTCATTCATCGCCTCTTCCGCGAGGTGGGTGTCCCTGGGGACGCGATCACGGAGGGAACGACCCGCCCCCTCTACGTGGAAGTCCCCCTGGGCTTTCTTGCAGGTGTGAGAGACCATGACCGCTAACTACGACGCGATAGTGATCGGGGCGGGGAGCGTTGGCCTACCCACGGCCCTGGCGATGGCCCAAGCCGGGGTCGATGTGCTGGTCGTCGATCGCGCTGCCAGTCCGGGCCAGGGGTCCCACAAGGCCGCCATCGGCGGCGTGCGGGCCACCCACTCGGAGCCGGCTAAGATCCAGCTCTGCCTCCGCAGCCTGGAGATCTTCCGTGCCTGGCAGGAGACCTACGGCCAGGATATCGAATGGACCGAGGGGGGCTACGTCTTCGTAGCCTACCGTGAGCACGAAGCGAAGACCCTGAAGGAGCTCCTCACGGTACAGCAACGCTACGGTCTCAATATCGACTGGCTGGACAAGAACGAGCTGCTCGAAGCGGTGCCTAGCCTGAACCAGAATGGGCTTCTGGGAGGAACGCTCTCACCGGAGGACGGCCACTGCTCCACGCTGCTGGCCGGCCACGCCTTCTACGAGGAAGCCTGTCGCGCAGGGGCCGACTTCCATTTCGACGAAGAGGTCATTGACATCCCCCGCCAAGGCGACGCCGTCACCGGTGTGGCCACGGACCGGCAGACGTACAATGCGCCTGTGGTCGTCAACGCAGCCGGAGCGTGGGGAAAACAGGTCGGCACGCTGGTGGGCGAGACCCACCCCATTATGCCTGACTCGCACGAAGCCGGCATCACCGAACCTGTGGCCCACTTCCTGCGACCGCTGATCGTTGACATCCGTCCCGGCCCCGCGTCAGCCAATTGCTACTTCTTCCAGCTGGCCAGCGGTCAGGTCGTCTTCTGCCTCACGCCAGATCCGCCGGTTCCCGGGTTCGATTGTAAGGAGACCAGTACGTTCCTGCCGCTGATCGCCCGACGGCTGGTGGACTTGGTGCCGCGCGTCACCTATCTGCGCGTCCGGCGGACGTGGCGCGGACTTTACCCGATGACGCCGGATGGATCGCCGTTGATCGGATGGTCGCGGAGCGTTCGAGGCTATCTGATCGCGGGGGGGATGTGTGGCCAAGGCTTTATGCTGGGCCCGGGCGTCGGGGAGCTCCTCGCGCGGATGGTCACACAGACGTCGCTAAGCGAACCCGACCGGCAGATCCTCACCGACCTCTCGCCTTACCGTCGCTTCGAGGGTCAGGAGGCATTAGCATAGCGAGGGGTCCGCTCAGCCTATCTCCGGACCGGCGATCGCGAATTGGTATCCCGTCTGACCCGACGGTCGCATCGGACCCCGGTACATCCGTATGAAGGGCCGCTGCTCGAGGAACCCCAGTCCGGCGAGGTATCTCATCCATTCGCTCTGTTCGTCCATCGCATCCACGATCACATCACGGTCGTCTGTATAACGCAGCGCCGCCGTCAGCAGCGCTCGCGCCAAAGGGAGATCGCGCGCCACGATCGGCCCGATCTGCTCGCACTGGCTTCCGGCACGTCCCAGACAATACCCCGCGACCTGCCCATCGCGCCACGCCAGATACCCATAGCATGGCGCGCGCTGCCAGAGCGAGGTCAGGACAAACCCGCGCTTAGCGCCGAAGATCGGTGAGTCAAAGCGCACCACGTCGGGAAGCCGTTCGGGCGTGATGGGCTCGCAAAGCAGATCGCGACCGCCCGGCGACGCCGGTGGCCTCGCCGCATCCCCGCGTCGTCGCATACGAACCAACCTGTGCTCCGCGCTGAATCCGAGCCGGACGTACAGGTGCTGCCCCTGGGGCGTCGCATCCAGACGCGCGCAACCCTGAGGCTCTGTCAGCGCCAGGGCAGCCCTCAACAGAGCTGTGCCAATGCCGCGGCGGCGAAAGTCCGGATCCACCAAGACCATACCGATCCAGCCAAAGGCGTCCTCATAGGGGATCACCGTAGCCGTGCCAACCTCGATCTCTTTGTGGATGGCGACCAGGCCCTGCCCGGCCTCCAGCAACATCTCCCAATCCGCCCGAGTCTGGTTCCATCCCGCAGCGGCCTTGAGCCGCATGCCAAGCTCGATGTCCGCCTCCGTCATCGGGCGGAGGCGGACGTGAGCAGATGCTTCGGGGTTCAAGCCGCCGACCATAGACGGCGGCGGTGAAATGCTGCGTAGAGAAGAGCAACTGCGATCAGGCCCGTCAAGGCGGCTGCAGTGATACCTACCACCGGCGTGCCCCAGTGTTTGACTGCGATGCCGATGTAAGCCCACACAAAGACCGCGGTATAGGCGACGCTCCCGTGCCGCACGGCCATGGCAACAGCAATCGCGGCAGCCACAATGAGCATCACGACCGCCCAGAGCTCAGGACTAAGGCCCCATCGGCCCCAGTCCAGGAAGTAAAGCAGCTGCGTGACGTTCGCCACGGTTGCAACGCTGATCCAGCCGAGATAGATGCTGAAGGGCACGAGAATCGCCCAGCGATCTGCCGTCGCAAGCCTATCGCGACCGCGCCAAAGCGTGAGGAAGACCGCGATCAGCGACCCCAGGATAACGAGCATCGCCGGCAGTGTCAGGCGGAAGCGCTCGTAATGCCAGAAAAAGATCCACGTGATATTTGCCACCCCGGACAACGCGTAGAGCCACCCGATCCGGCGAACGTGCGGGTTCTCCCGCTGGGACGGCAGCGCCTGGTAGACCGCGAACGCGATCAAGCCCAGATAGATCAGGCCCCAGATCGAGAAGACATACCCCGCCGGCACAAAGTAGATATCAAACCGATCCGAGATTTCGCCCGTGTTCAGCCCGTTGATCGGCAAAGCGTTCGCCAAGACGTTGACGAATATCGTCGCAATGGTGATCACGACGTTGATCCACACCAACAGCTTACCCTTCTGCATAGCTACCTCCTTTATGTCCCCCTTCTATTCACTGTCAGCCTCGCGCTGCGCGCTAGTACGCCTTCGCTCACCAATCCATTGTAGCCCGTTGCATAAATATTGTCAATACTTTGAAGATAAAAACGGAACCAGCAGCTCCGCCGCCACCACGACGCCCCTTTGATCTTCACGCCAGTCGACGTACTATAAGTCTATGGTCACCTGTCCAGGTCCACAGGGAAGGATCAAAGAAGAACAGCGAACCCATAGGGAGGCAGGTATGAAAACCTCTTATGCGGGCAGCGGAAGGCTGCAGGAGTCTCCTCGCCTTGAGGACGACCGCGGGTCGACGCAGGGAGATGAGCTCCCCCCTGCCGACATCTCGCGGATAGCGCGAAGATGCCTGGATCTTGCATACGCCGACGCACCACCTTCACAGAAACTGGACCTATATCTACCGGAGGGCGACAGCAAGCCGTACCCGGTCATCGTCCACATTCACGGTGGGGCGTTTGCTATGGGCGACAAACGCGACGTCCAGCTCACACCGTGGCTCGCTGCGCTAGACCATGGCTACGCCCTGGCGAGCATCAACTACCGCATGAGCGGCGAAGCCATATTCCCCGCCGCCGTGATAGACTGCAAGGCCGCGATACGGTTCTTGCGCGGAAATGCGAACAAGTACGGGCTTGACAGAAGACACTTCGGGGTCGTCGGACCCTCTGCAGGCGCGAACCTCGCTGAGATGGTTGCCGTGACCGAAAACGTCGCCGAGCTTTCCGACCTCACGCTCGGGTACGCTCATGAGTCCTGTGCAGTCCAGGCCTGTGTGGCCTGGTTCGGACCGACCGACTTCCTCAAAATGGATGAACAGCTCGCGGACGCCGGACTGGGACCGTGCGACCACAATGAAGCAGAATCGCCCGAGTCACGCTATATGGGAGGCAAGATCACGGAGCTGGATCCTGAATGGGTGCAGAGGGCCAATCCCATAACGTACGTTCACGAAGGCATACCGCCCATCTATCTGCAGCACGGCGACCGCGACCATCTGGTGCCGATGATGCAGTCAGCCATCTTCGCCCAGGAGATTGAGCGACAGTTGGGATCCGGGCACGTCCGCTTTGAGATACTCGAGGGCGCGGATCACGCGGACCCCGCCTTTGGTACCGAGGAGAATATGAGCAAGGCCTTCGCGTTTCTCGATAAGCACCTGAAGGGCGGCGGGGAGGAAGCGTGATGGACAGATGCGTGAGACTGATCGGGGCAACAGCTATCCTAAGTGCATCATAGCACGCAGGGATAGGCGGATATCCCGGGAAAGCAATCCTCGTCGCATCCCTGCCGGCGACGCGGATTAGCCGGCAAAGACGCGACGAGGACGTAGGTTCAGGCCAA
>CAZPJP010000099.1:0-14511 GCA_964586915.1 uncultured Anaerolineales bacterium | reverse complement strand
CAGCTCGCCATCGACCAGCCTTCCCTCACCGGCGGCGGGCTCGTCCGGCTCCTCTGCCCACGGCCAGTATAAGGTGACCTCACCCTCCTGCAGCTTCAGCTCACTCAGATCGAAGGTCTGGCTCTTGAGCAGCGGAGGTGTGCTTCCATCGCGCAATACCGCGTGCCAGCTGTCGGCCTTGTTGCGCACCCAGGCGAGCACGTGACCGCGACCCCTCAAAGCCAGAAACCACACGTGGTCGTTGGAAAGGTCGATGGGAAAGAAGGTCTCGAAGCCAAGCGTCAATCCCTCCAGCAGCTGTGAAAAGGGCTTGTAGTGACGCCAAAGGTTCTTCTGATCGACGTACTGATCCCAATGCCAGATGTGCCCGGGCCCGGCTGCGCCGACGAAGAAGGCTGGGAAGGTCGTGTCGTGGAAGATGATACCCCGCTCGTCCATCCGGTAGTAGCGGAAGGGGCCGGTGTGCCGGTCGTTGACCGCGCCGGTCTCCGCGAGGAGTGCCGGACGGGTTGGATGGCGGATACGATTGACCGCGTCGACGGTCAGGGCTACAGGATCCTCCTGACAGATCTCCCAAGGCGCTCCCTGGTCGAGGTAGCGATGAACCTGTCGGATATCCAGCTCGAAGAGGCGGAAGCTCTCATAGGTCTCGATCTTTGCTTCATCGTCGAAGCTACCGAGGGAGTTGGTGATCATATGGTGAGGCGAGAGCTCGCGCAGCGCCTTGATCATATCTTTAGTCCAGTTGATCACCAGCTCAAGGTCCGCTTCGACACAGTCCATCTCGTTCCAGAGCTCCCAGGCCATCACGACAGGATCGCCGTCGTACCGCGCGGTGTAGGCCTGCACCTTCTTGAGCCACAGCTCGCGCCAGGCCGGCTCCTCCAGCCACTCATTGAAACTCTGCGGGGTCCGCCCATGGTCGGGGTGGTGGAGCTCCTTGGAGAAGGGAGAGTCAGGCTCAAAAGTGCGGAAATGCTCGAAGCATAGCTTGAGGCGGATACCATAGGTCCGGGCGTGCTCGATCACGGCATCGAGCCGAGCGAAGGCCGCCAGATCGAGTTCCCCGGCGACCGCGGTCTCGACGTTGAAGTAGGGGTGGGAGAGCCAGATTCGGGCGAAGTTTCCCCCGTTTTCCGAGAGCAGCCGGAACCAACGCTCGTAGTCCGCGGCGCCCAGCGTCGCCCACCTCTCCCCGGTCTCGAAGTGCGCTGTGCCTTGGGGCAGAGAGTACCGCGGCGGGCCGGCCATGCATAGGCCGATTGGGCAATAGGAGTCGCCATTGGAGGTCACCATATAGCGAGGCTCGTTGGCGTTGAAGACGACTAGGCCAGCGTGGTCCGAGGGTTTACATCGGAATCCACCCTCTTCCATGACCGTCTCACCGGCAAAGGCGCGATAACGGTACATACCCTCCTTGGTGGGCGTGAAACGCACCGCGTAGACGGGCTCATCGCTCGCGGTGAGGTGCTCATAGCCGTGATCGTCGTAGCTCAGCTCGACAGGTTCATGGAGGAACGTCGGTCGCGTCTCCTTGTTGCCATCCGGCCCGATGAAGTCCACCTTGTCGACCGGCTTCCGGTAGGGGAACGTCCGCATCCACCGTCCATAGCGCAAGAGATCAGCCATAAAAGGTCCTCCGTCGTGTTAGCTTGTCTGAAGACTATAGCTATAGGGTAATCGCGTTTCCGCTGAGGTCCACTCTACGCTCGTAAGCTTACGTGCGCGCAGCGATCTCCTGCGCGACCAGCGCCGTCATATCGCGATAGTGTTGATCTCCGAAGAGCCATACGTGCACGAGATAGGTACGCAGCCAGTAGACGAGCCAGCGTAACTCATACCCCGGTCGCAGCGAGTTCGCCTCTGTGTAGACGTCGAAGAAAGCTTGACCCGCCGTGTTGAAGACCCTGAGATAGGCCAGCTCCATCTCTACGTCGGCGTACTGAGCACCTGGGTCGACGAGACCTGACAGATGCCATCCGTCGTCCGCAGGATGGACCATCACATTGGCGGCCCAGATATCGCCGTGGATCAACGTTGGCTCACCCTGGGCTTGAAGTAGATCCGGCGCCGCGCCAATCGCCCGGTCGACGTTTCGCAGAATGTCATCGGACAGCCGCAGTGCGATCTCAGGCTCGGCCCGCACCGCGTGGAGCCGCGGCATAAAGGCCTCGGTCCATTCTGTCTCACCCGCAGCATCGATCGGCCCGAAGGTGTCACGCGTGTGCGCGTGAAGGGCAATGAGTACCTCGCCCAGCTCGCGCTCGATGCGATCCCTGTCTGACGCCGTCAAGCGAGCCTCGTCCAGAGAAACGCCTGGTAAGGCCTCCAGCAGCAGGAAGGCGTACGGAATGAGCTCCGCGCGGGCGTCGTGCAGGTAGACGTGGGGGCAGGGAAAGCCACGATCGCGTAGATAGCGCAGGGCCCGCGCCTCGGCAGCGAATCCGTTCCCTTTCGCGTTGAGCTTAATCACCGCGGTGTGTGGGGCGTGGTCGAATCTCAGCCGCAGGACCGAGTTGATCATGCCGCCGTGCAAGCGCTCGATGTCAGTGCAGCGGACGGCTTCACCGAGCCACGCTGCCAGCACGCTCTCGGCCTGCTTCCGGGTCAGTGCCAGATCAGTCTGCAGGTCAACCATAGTTATCTCTGCCGTGAGAGGATGAGGGGACAGGGCTTCGGCCGAACGGTGCGTCGTCGCCGCCGATTGGGCCTCGGCCCCTGTCCCCGCTCTTTACCCACCTATATCGTGAAAACGAGCCCATCGTACGCTGCCACGACGTCGTGGCGACCATACACCTCCACCAACTCGCGGTGGGTCAGGCCACCGTTGTGAGAGAAGTGGTGGGCGATCAGCGTGGTGCGATCGGGATCGAGGAGACCCTCGGCCAGCATCCGCGCTCGCGTCTCCAGGAACTGCGCCAACCCCTGGTGTGCTTCGCCGCCGTCGCGCTCGCCGCTGGTGGCATCGAGAACGATGAGATCCATCGGGCCGAGGTCCCCGAGCAGTGCCCAGGCGGGCTCGCGGAGCGGCGCCGTGTCGGTGGCATAGAAGACTCGACGCTTGTCCTGCTCGATCACGTAGAGTAAGGGCTCGAGTTTGCCCCCACCATGTGTGGCTGGTATGGCCGTGATTCGGTAGTCTCCCGCGGACCACATCTCTCCGGCTGACACCACGCGCCACGTGAAGTTCGCGCCCTCCGCCAACTCGGGCGAGAGATCGCCGAGCGCATCGGCGGGGCCATAGACGTTGAGGCGGGCTGTCGGCGTCGGCGTGAAGCCCGGCTTCCGCCAGTAGAGATTCTGCGGGTGCCAGTGATCCGAGTGGCGGTGTGTGATCAAGAGGGTCGTGAGGTTCCCGAGATATCGTCTCGCTCGGTTCGCCGTGGCGAGCAAGTCCGGACCTAGGTCAATCAGCAGATCGTCGTTGATTAGCGCAGTGGCACGTGACCGGATCTCCGGGCCGCCTTCACGCCGTGCCGTCTCACAGACGCGACATCGGCAGAAGGGATCGGGGATGGCCTCGGCTGCCGCGGATCCAAGAATCGTGAGTTTCATCTATCTATCCCATCTCCTATCCGGCTGCCAGAATCCAAGTTTGGGGGTGTCCCATTCATCGGTGGCCTCGAAGAGGCCGCTCGGCGGTCGCAGATTCGCCTCAATGCCTTCGAGGTTCAAGTCGACGCCCAGGCCCGGTCGCTCCGGCACCCGTACATACCCGTCTTCCAGCAGCGGGTTGGCGAGCCCGGTGACCAGCTCTGGCCAGAAGGGCAGATCCAGCCCGTGGTGCTCGAGCGCCACGAAGCTCGGAATCGCCGCAGCCGTATGCAGATTGGCCATAAACGCGATGGGCGACCCGGCGAAGTGCAGCGCCGTCGGCAGACCGTAGCGCTCGGCGTAGTCGGCGATCTTCTTGGTCTCCATCATGCCGCCCGAGGTCAGCAGATCGGGGTGGACGATATCGACGGCGTGCATCTCGATGAGATCGCGGAAGCCCTCCCAAAGATAGAGCTCCTCGCCGGCGGCTGTGGGGACATTGATCGCCGCTGTGACCTCGCGGTGGCCGTCGAAGTCCCACCAGGGCATGGGGTCCTCCATCCACGCAAGGCCGTAGGGCTCCAGGGCGTGTCCGAGGCGGATGACCTCTTTGGCCGTCATCATGCCGTGGCCGAAGTGATCGATGCAGAGTGAGACGTCCCATCCCGCGGCCTCACGCACGGCTGCCACCACCTCGGCCATGCGGGCGATGCCCGCGTCAGTCACCAGCGTGCCGCGACCGGTACCGGGCGCACGCCACCGGCGGCCCAGCGCATACTCGTGTTGGGTCGGCGTCCCGATGGTACAGTCATCGCAGCCGTCAAGGACATGCGGGCCGACGTCGAACTTGATGAAAGTGAGCCCCATCGCCTTGCGACCGAGCACGCGCTCCGCGTACGCCTCCGGCGTGGGCTCCTCCGGCTGAGGGGTGTCCGCATAGATGCGTACCTTGTCGCGATACTTGCCGCCCAGGAGCTGGTAGCAGGGAACGCCGTAGACCTTGCCCACCAGATCCCACAGGGCGATCTCGAGGCCCGAGACACCGCCTCCTTCGCGCCCCCAGTTGCCGAAATGCCTCATCGCCCGGAAGAGCATATCGATGTTGCAGGGATTCTGACCCAGCAACATCGACTTGAACTGGAGGGCGTTCTCCCGATGGCCCGCGTCGCGGACCTCGCCGATGCCGTAGATGTCCTGATTCGTGTCGATGCGGAGGATAGGATAATCATAGTTGGACGCGACCGTCGCCGTACGGATATCGGTGATCTTGAGCTGTGAGGGGCTCGAGTAGGTGTTGACTGCCTTGTCTACGCTGTCTTGTGCCGTCGTTTCCTCGCTCATGCTTGACGCCTCCTTGGTTGAGTCTACCTATGCTTTGTGCCAGATCAGGTGGGGCTGGATCCGTTCCCAGGTGCGGTCGATCTCCTGCAGATCATACTCGTCGAGCGGACGCGCGTTGGAGCGGACCCTATGGTTCTTGAAGACGCCGCGCCGGATCATGATCTCCTTCGCGTATGCCATACCCATCATACCTTCGAGCATCAGAGAAGGCAGAAGGTGCTCGAAGAGGTCGCCGGCAGCGTCGCTCTCGCCTTCATCGAGGAGCTCCCAGACGCGCTGCACGAGATCGCAGAACTGGCAGGCGTGGACGTTACCTGCGGCCCCTCGCGCGTGCTCCACCATCATCGGACGTCCGCCGCCACCGCCCATAACCCCTTCAACCGCGGAGCTTTGTTTCTCCAGTAGGCGCGTGATATTCTTGTGGCTGGGAGGTACCTCCTCTTTGACCCAGCTCACATGCTCAATCTCCTCGCAGAGCTGGACCAGTTGGTCCGGTGAAAGAGCGGCGACGCTGGCATTCTGGATCCAGACGGGTACCTCGACGACGTTGGAGATGGCCTGGTAGTAAGCCCGGATGGTCTCATAGTCCGGCTTGTGGATATAGGGGGGCATCGCGATCACGCCGTCTGCCCCGACCTTCTGCGCGTACTCAGCGTACGCGACCGCTAAAGGCGTGTTGACCGCGGCGACATTGGCGATGACGGGCACGCGACCGGCGCTGACCTCCACCGGTACGCGGATCATTAGCTTTCGCTCGTCCTCGGAGAGCGACCGGAACTCGCTGACCATCAACGGCGTTGGGATGCCGCCCACGCCGGATTCGATGCAGAACTCGATCTCCGTCTCCAACACACTGACGTCGATGCGGTCCTTCTCATCATACGGGGTCATCGGAATCGCAAAACTGCCACGCCACGGTCTGTCTGCCATGTTAAGCCTCTCCTTTTTATTGCTGGCCAAAAGCAACGATCGTGCAGCTCAACAAGGCGTCAACGATCGTGGCCGAGATTGCACCCCGGCTGCCTCACTCCCGATCCCCGACGCGCCCGTCTCTCGGATGGTTCGAGTCGTCAGTATCCCAGCTCGCTCAGTCGATCCAGCGTCTGCTCGTACACCTCGTAGTGCTCGCCCTCGGCCTCCTCAGGGTCGACGTACTTGAGCCACATCGCCTCATCCGGGTCCTCCCCCGAGAGCTTTCTACGGCTGACGTTGAGGATGCTGCTGGTGTTGTGCCACTTGACCTCGCGCTCCTGGAGCAATATGTACTCTGTCGCGTATCGGCCCACGAAGTCCTGCATATGGTCGCGGTAGTGAAGCGCTTGCTCGCAGGTTGTCCGGCGCCAGCTGACGACACGCTTCTCAGAGTCAGTCTCGACGGAGAAGAAGGCGCCATTCGTCTGCGGATCGACCTCTGAAACCAGGTCGATGGCGTCGAGGTCCACGGTTCCGTAGCCGCCTCGCGCGGCCACCAGCACGGCGCTCCGATCGCGATGGCAGGGTGGGGTGGGCCAGTCGGCGTAGGGATCGTGTCCCATCAGCGTCATCCCCACGGTGTCGGTCGCTACGGGATGATCGCCCGCCACCAGCGTGTCTATGACGCGACCGAGCCCGTCTCCGTCTCCCCACTCGCGACCGGCCTGTCCGACCAACGCGTCGATGATGTTGAGCGTGGGATTGAAGATGCGACCGATGTCGGCCAGCATATAGGGCATGCGGATGATGTGATGGAAGTACTGCCGCGATCGGCCATGAGGCTCTCGAGGCACGAGCCCGAAGAGGTTCTTCAGTGTGAGGGTGACACCCATAAAGGCGTGATTCTTCATCCGCTGCACGTTCACCAGGGCATCGGCCTCGACGATCTCCTCTGGCAGCAGGTACTGGCGGAACATCTGGCCGCCGCCGGGCACCTCATAGACCTTATGGGGCGGGCGGTCGCCGTTGACGTAGCGAACGCCAAGCTCGGACATCAGGGGCGCAAGTTGGGCGGTGGGCGGCGGGTTGGGATCGTCCGTTCGGTCGAAGGCGGTGATGTCGGTGTAGAAAAGCTCGGCCGACGTCTCCTCCTGCAACAGCCGGACGACGGCCCGAGCCACCTTGTCGCTGACCAGCTGTTGGCGCTGCCCGTGAAAGTAGGGCACACGCTCGGAGCGGAAGTCCTGGTTGAACTTGATCCCGATGCGTTGTGCGCCCTTGAGCTTCGCCCACACGCGGTTCAGCGGCATAGTCGCGCGGCGCAGGGCTGCGTAAACGGCCTCGTCGTCCGCCTGGTGGTCGCACTGAACGGCGCGAACCTGGTGTTTAGTCTTCGATGGTATAGTCATAGCTTCGCTTAACTCTCTCATTGTAGATAGTGTGTAAGTGAATCGGTCTTCTCAACGTATGGCCAGGCCCCTGGGTCTGGCGCGCCCCTAACGCGTATGAACCGGCGGGCGGTCGATCTTGGCGACTCGATCGAGCGTCCTGAGCTGTGCCAGCGCCGACTCGTAGACTTCGTAATGCTCGCCCTCCGTCTCCTCAGGATCGACGTACTTGTAGAACATCGCGTGGTCGGGGTGCTCCCCGGATAGCTTCCGCCGACTCTGCCGGATGTGACCGTCGGGATCGTGCCACTTGACTTCATAGTCCTGGAGCAGGATGTACTCCCCAGCATACTTGGCCACGAACTCCCGCGTGTGGTCCCGGTAGTAGAGCGCCTGCTCGCACATCGTCCGCCGCCAGCTGATCACGGTCTCTAGGGAGTCGGTCATCACAGCGAAGAAGGTGCCCTCAGGCTGGGGATCGATCTCCGATATGAAGTCGATAGCATTCAGGTCGACGGTGCCGTAGCCGCCCTCGGCGGCCACCAGCAAGGGATTGCGATCGCGGTGGAAGGGTTCGGCGAGCCAATCCGTCATCGGATCGTGGCCCATCAGGTGCGCAACACAGGCGTCGGTCGCGACGGGATGGTCCCCGGCAATCAGCCCGTCGACGACGCGTCCCAGCCCCTCGCCGTCTCCCCACTCCATCCCGGCCTGTCCCACGAGGCCGTCGATGATGTTGAGCGCCGGATCATAGAGCTGGCCCAGATCCGCCAGCATGTAGGGCATACGCACGAGGTGGTGGTAGTAATGGCGTGGCTTGTTGTGGGGCAACTGCGGCATCAGGCCGAAGAGATTCTTCAGCGTCAGTGTGATGCCCATAAAGGCGTGGTTTTTGATCTTCTGCACGTCCACCAGAGCATCAGCCTCCATGACCTGCTGCGGCAGCGTATATTGCCGGAACATCTGACCGCCGTCGGGGACCTGGTAGATTGCGTGGGGTGGGCGGTCGGCGTTGATGTACCGCACGTCCAATGCCTCCAGCACCGGGGCCAGTTGCGTCGACGGGTGAGGGCCCGGCTCCATGTAGTTGCGAAAGACGGTCGTGTCGACACAGAAGATGTCGGCTGTCGTCTGCTCTCGCAGCAACCGCAGCACGGCGCGCGCGACCTTGTCGCTCACCAGCTGCTGGCGCTGCCCTTTGAACATCACCACCCGATTGGGTCGGTAGTCCTGATTGAACTTCACGGCGATCGTGTTCGCGGCTTTCAAGCGCGCCCAGGTGCGGTCGAGCGGTCCGGTCGCCTTCTTCAGGGCTTCGAAGACAGCCTCGTCCTCAGCACGGTGGTCGCAGTGCACGGCACGGACGCGATAGGTGCTTGTTCTGTTTTCCATTGATATCTCACTCCTTTCCAACAATATCCTCCGGTAGGATATACGCGGCTTTGCGGACAGACAGGACAGCTCTCAGCCCAAAGGGAAGTAGGGAGAAGGAAGTAAGGCGTAGGCTGTTGTTTCCGCCCAGACGCACCCCGTGGGCAACAGTAAGGACTTTATGCGTCGTCCGTGCCTTCAACGACCTGGACTCTGAAGAGGTGAAAGAGGCCCGCGCCGGCCAACCGTATCGCGCCGCCGACCAAGAGGATCCACCGGATGTCGATCCACTGTGAGAGCGCCACGCCCACCATCGGCGCCACAAAAGCGCCCACGTTGGAAATTGTGGCGTAGACCGCCATATAGGTCGCCCGTTGCTCGAGCGGACACAGGTCGTAGAGCATATTGCCGTGGGCCAGGTTGACCCCGGCGTTGATGACGTTGATGAGGATGCCCCAGAGCAGGATAAGCGTCAGGTTAGGGAAGAGGGCCACCAGGAACGCGTAGCTCGCTGCCATCGGCACCGTAGCACGCAGCGTCCAATCCGTGCCCCGCCGCTCCATCACGCGACGCCAGAGCAGATACCCGGCGATGACCCCGACCTGTGCGACCGTTGTGTTGAGGCCGACCCAGCCGTCCGAGGCGTTGAGTCGCCTCACGAAGAAGATCATATAGAGCGGACTGACCAGCCACGCACCGATGTTGAAGACGAAGGTGTTGATCACGATCCGCACGAAGCCCTGGTTCTCTTGCCCTAAGGTGTGAAGCCTCTCCCGAAGCTCGCTCGGTTTCGGCGCCCGGAGGCGAGGGCGCGCACGCTCGATCACGGGCGTATGCGGCACCTCGATGCGACTCACAAAATAGGCGCTGAGCACGCCAGCGACGGTGCCCACCAGGTAGACGATCTGATAGTTGACCGGGAACCTCGCCCAGGCTATCTGACCTGCCGCGTCCATCCACCTGCCGAAGAGGAATGTGCTGACCGCCACCGTCGCCCCCTGGATGATGCTGCGGTTGGAGAGGACTAGGGCACGGTCGCGGACCGGGATAATGTCGGCCAGCAGCGGGCTGAAGCCCGCGCTAAAGATATGCATCGGGATGGTCCTGAGGATGAGGACGGCGATCACCGCCTCTGCGGCATAACGAGGCAGGATCCACGGGGCGATCGCCGCGCCCACAAAGGCGGCTCGCCCGATGAAAAGGCTGCGCCGAATCCACGGTGCCCGATCCGACTTTCTCTCCAGGAAGCGCGCCGCGGGAAACAGCACTGCCATCGCCAGGAGTGAGGGGATGGAGGAGAGCCAGCCGATCTGTGTGTTCGAGGCGCCCAGCCGCAGAGCATAGGTGGCATTGAAGGCGATGGCTGCCATAAAGATCCCGGCCCAGAAGGTCTCCAGGTAGAGATACAAGATGTTGCGTTCTATCTGGGTCCTTG
Organism: uncultured Anaerolineales bacterium; assembly: GCA_964586915.1. Lineage (GTDB taxonomy): Bacteria > Chloroflexota > Anaerolineae > B4-G1 > SLSP01 > PWVB01. Next base: position 4,530 of record CAZPJP010000099.1, on the reverse strand, counting down.
TCTGGCGCCGCAGTTGCGGCAGCTTAGCCGCCCGTAGATGTTCCAGCCTGGGAAGGCGCGCCCAGCCGGATTCCCCCAGCCGGTATCGCAGCCCGGACAGGAATCGGCTCGATGAGCGGCGCCACCGCTTCAGTCTACGCTTCAATATGCCAAGTGGGTTCTTCATCCGGCTTACTCGGGCCCAGGCCCGCTCTCACGACTCTCCCTTTTCCTGTGCCAACACAAAAAAGGACACCTCAGTCGATCGGGTGTCCTTCTTCCACGCCTACGGGGTTAGCTGACGGGCTCGGGCCGAAGAAGCTAGCCCTACCGGTGACCTGCGCCTGTGAGCACGATCCGGTACTTAGTCCGGGTCATCCTCCAGGCCGCTTGTCACCCGATTCGCCCCTCACAGAACGGTTCCCCCGCTGCTGCGTACCCTGGCGTACGCCCATTCGGCGCTCTGTCGGCTTGCTACGCCAGATCTCGACCCGGATCGCCCCGCGTGGGCCGAACCGGATCGAGCATTGGCTCCCACGTTATCACAACTACGGCCAATGTCAATGGTCTTTTGAGCGATATGTCCCCAGCGACAGCCCTTTCTCGATGAAGTAGCGGAAGGTGTCGTAGTGCACCGTGTTGGGGATGGAATGGTCGCTGTGCAGCGTGTAGCCATAGTTCTGCATCACCACCGGGATCTTGGCCTCGAGCTCCGCGTCGATCTTCTCCCGATCGTTCGTGTACAGGACTCGCACGTCGATGCCGCCCATAAAGGAGATCACATCCCCGTAGTCTCGATAGAGCTTCAGCAGGTCCATCCCTGCCTTAACCTCGATCACCTGCAGGCAGTCGATGCCCGCCTCGATCATACCGGGCAGCAGGGGCTCGACGTACCCACAGGAGTGCATGATGACCGGCATGTCGTGGCTTTTCGCAAATCCAACAGTGAGCGTGTGGGCCGGCTGGATGATCTCCCGGTACATCGTCGGCGACATAAACGGGTGTTGCTTGTAGCCCATATCCTCATAGTACCAGATCCCGTCGGGCCATCCCTCCTCGGCAAAGAGGATCTCCTGCAGGTCGACGAGCAGCTGCGCGTACGTTATGGCCATGTCCTTGACCCAGTCCGGATCGAGCGCCATGCCCATCAGCATATACTCGTGACCGGCGACGTCCTTCATGATCTCGAAGACATTGACGCCCGACCACGCGAAGAACCGTCCGGCCTCGTGCGCCTGCGCCTTGGCCCGTCGATACGTTTCGAAGTCGATGCGGCGGCGCTCGGGCTTGAGTTTGGGCTTGATGTGCGCCTCCCACGCTGTGCGATCCTTGACGAGGAAGTCGATATGCTCCGGCGTCGCGTCGTGCAGCTTGTGCCGTCGCAGCACCGCGCCGTTGCCGTCCCGCGTCAGGATCGTCTCCTCCGTCTCCTCCAGCACCTCGGGCTCGAAGTCCAGATCGGCGACGACGTTGAAGGGCCACTGCAGCTGCATATCGAAGCCGAAGTGGTCGGCCAGGTTCTCACCGGGCTGAATGTGACCCTGCTCGGTCCACACTCGCTGGGTGTCGGACCAGAAGTGCTCGAAGAGCCCGATGCGGTCGACGGGCTCACGTTTGAGAAGATTCGTCATGCGCTCAAGGCCTGTCATGGCCATCATAGGTATCAGTCTCCGCTTACCAGTTACCAGTTTTCGGTTGCCAGTTTTCAGTTTCCCGTTTCCCGTTCGCGGTCGCGAGGGATTGGTCTATCTTATCACGGCCCCTCGCCGGCGCCAGGAGTCAAGAGACGCGTGCTCGGCGAATGCGCATCTTCGCGAGGCTAGCCGCCATGGATAGAACGCAGCGCGAGGCGGCTCACGCCTCGCGCTGCCCTACTTCCTACTGCTGACTTCCTACTCCCAGCGTCTACTCCTGCGGGAAAATCGCCTCCAGATCCGCCGCGGCCTCCCGTAGCCTCTCGACTTCCTGATCGGTGATCGGCTCGAAAAACTCAGCTGCCTGGCAGGCCCAGCGGAAGAGCTCCATATGCCCGGGGCTCACCCCGGCGGTCACCGGTTTGGAGAGCGTGAAGCGCACGGCGAGCTGGGCCTCCTCGTAGGACTCCACGGGCTTATACCACGTCTTGGACCAGGAGCGCTCCTCATCCTCGCCCCAGGCCCGCTTTGCCAGCGTCTTGAGCGCCAGGATGCCCATATTCTTCTGCGCGGCACGCGCCACGACATCGGGACCGAATCCCTCCTTGAGCCAACAGGTCCAGTTGATGGGGAAGAGAATCGTGTCGAAATCGAACTGATCCATCAAGGCGAGGGCGGCCTCCTCCGAGTGTGCGGAGAACCCCAGGAACCGCACCTTGCCCTGCTCCCGCGCCTTCACGAAGGTCTCCATCGCGCCGCCGGGACCCAGCACGGTCTCCACATCCTCCATCGTCTTCATCGCGTGGAGCTGATAGACGTCGAAGTGGTCGGTCCGCAGTTTCTTCAGGGAGGCATTGAGCTCCTCCTCAGCGCCGGCCGCGTCGCGCTTGCCCGTCTTGCAGGCGAGGAAGACGCCGTCGCGATAGGGCTCCAGGGCCGGGCCCAGCATCTCCTCCGCATTCCCGTAGGTGGGCGCTACATCGAAGTAGTTGACCCCACGCTCCTCCACCGCCTCGGCGACGAAGGCCGCGGCATTCTCTGGTGTCTCGTCCGTCACGAGGATGCCGCCAAACCCGATGACCGAAAGCTGCTCGCCGGTCTTGCCTAGTTTTCGCTTCTGCATTGGTATAACCTCCCTATATCGATATGGGTTAACCCGTTCGGGGTTTAGCCATCGCCAACCTCAGCGCAACCCGCGCGCGCCAAGGCTCAACCTACGATTATCATACATCGCTATTGTCAATTCCTCAAGGTCGACGGCGCGCTCTCTCCGTCTCAGGTCCCTAAGTCCGACCGCACCTCGCGCGCGATGGCAACCCAGCGGTCGAACCGCTCCGGGCGGTGCTCGCAGGTGTGGGTGTCCTTGAGCACCATCTCCATCACGCACCCGTTAGCCTGCGTGACCTCCACAGCGTGCCGTATGTAGGCCCGGATGCGATCCTCGTCGAAGCTGCCCACCAGATGCGCTGGATGCGGCTTCCAGGAGGTGATCGCGTTGCCCTCGATCCTCTCGGCACAGGCATCGACGTCGGCGAAGGGGGAGATCGAGATGCGACGGATGTGCGGGATCGTCATCACGTCGTCGAGCTTGTGCGTCAGATCCTCGCAGCAGCCATAGCCCGTCAGGCCAAAGGGCTCCAGGAGCTCTTTCTCGTACCGCAAGATGAACTCCGCGTGCATCGCGGGCGAGACGCCGGCCATCTCCTGCGCCTCGGCGCTGGCCCACATGTCCGCGGGCCGCACGCGGTCCGGATCGAAGCCCGGCGCGGGCAGCTCGTCCGTATACCCGTTGCCCCCCGAGCTCTGATAGGTCTGGTCGTTGTTGAGCGAGAGCAGGTTCTGATCGATGTATTGCCGCAGGATCTGCTTGTGGCCTTCGGTCAGGAAGGCCATCGCATCGTGGACCCAGCCGGGGTTGACGACCATGTCCATCATCACCTGCTCCAGCCCTCGCCAGCCCGTGTAAAGCGCCATCAGATGATATGAGATGTGGGCCACGCCCTTGAGCTGTACGTCGAGGATGTCGCCGAAGAGATCCTGCGCCTCGCGCAAGCGCAGCGCCGTTGCAGCCCCGTCATACGTGATCTGCGGCGCCCGCAGCTTTTCCATATCGGCCGGCTCGTTGATCACCGGGTCGAAGAGCCACGCGCCGCGAGCCTCGGTGCTGGGGATGCGCTGTGCCTCCAATCCCCAGCCCGTGTTGTGGATCACCTTGTTCACGATCCAGGAGCCCTCAATGACGGTGTCGTCCTGGAGATGCTCGTGGTAGTAGATGCGGCTGCGCAGCTGCCACTCGATGGCCCGTGCGCGCTCGCTGGTGCAGACGAGAGCCTCGTCCGGCAGCAGCTCCTCCCACGACCCCTCGGGGAAGACGAGGATCATCGGGCGCGTCGTCTTCAGGCTGTTGTGCGCCGTCCACCACTGGCGCCGTTCCTCTTGCGCCGGCAGCGACGCGATAGCGGCGACGCGGCGGGCAAGGTCACGGAGAATGGCGCGGTCTTTGGGATTGATCATAGTGCCTCGCTGCGACGGTTCGAGCATCCAACATCACCGTCGCTCACAGCGAGGGAATCGCGAGGTTGAAGATGTCAATAAGGGCCGCGAGCGCGATCCCGCCCATGCCGATCGTGATCATGCGCAGCGCAAATCGCGTGCGCTTCGACATGCTCAGCCGGAAATCCTTGACGATGGTATGCGCCACCTGGGCGTCGAGGCCTGCGGTGAAGGGGTTGTCGTAATAGCCCTGGTTGCTCCCAAGCATCGCCAAGACGGCGGGCATGCCCGCGACGGCGGCGGCCAGCCCGACCCAGAACATCCGCTCGCTGTAGACCTCATTGCCACACGGCCCCACGATCAGGCACGAGAGGGTCACGCCGACGAAGAGGCCCAGGTCGATGAGCAATGAGATGCCGATGAA
>CAZPJP010000098.1:0-14693 GCA_964586915.1 uncultured Anaerolineales bacterium | reverse complement strand
GATGGGCCGAGAGGCTGACTTGCTTCAGGGCATGACCCTGCTATGATGCCAGAGTAAGAGAGTTCGCAAGGGAGTGGAGAATGGCAAACTGCTTCTCAAGGCTTTGCCGGGCCAGCGTGGGGCTCGTGGCTGTCTTCTTGCTGTTGCCGTCCATGGGCTGTGTGCGGCGCGAGGTTGTGATTCCCGATTTCGATGCCGAGGCTGTTCCCTTGACGCCAGGCGCCCGGTCGGCACGGCTAGCAAGCCCTCAAGGGCAAGCCACGGCCCAGGCGATCATGAAGATGGCTGCATCGGTAACGTCCTCGCCAACGCCTACCCGCGTCCCTCCGGATGACACAGCGACGACCTACACCGTTAGGCCTGGTGACACGATGCTGCGAATCGCGGCTCTCTACGGTACAACGGTTGAGGCACTGATGCGGTTGAACGGTCTGTCAAATGCCGATCAGCTCGCAACCGGACAGGTCCTTCAGGTTGGGCTGGATGCGGAACACATAGGATCCGAGGAGATCCTTATGCCGGACAGTGAGCTCGTCTACGGTCCGGGCTACGCGGATTTCGATGTCGTGTCTGAGGTTGCGCGCCACCCAGGTCTGCTGGCAGCGCACACTGAGATGGTCAATGGTCGGTCGATGACCGGCGCTGAGATTGTCGAGCTGGTGGCTGAGCAATACAGTGTTGGCCCGCGAGTGTTGCTGGCGTTGCTTGAGCTTCGAGGTGAGTGGTTATCCTCGATCAATCCGACGCCCACGCAGTGCAGCTATCCACTGGGCTACATGAGAGGCGTCTACTGGGAAGGGCTCTATCGGCAGCTCTCGCAGGCTGCCAACGGCCTGAACACGGGCTTCTATGGGTGGTGGCTTGACGATCTGTGGCTGATTCAGACCGGTGACGGCACCTTTATCCAGTACGCTGCAGAGCTCAATGCCGCAACCGCGGGCGTACAGAAGATGCTGGCCGATACGGCCGAGAGTTATGAGGCTTGGATCGACGACCTCGCTCAGTTCCGCTCCGTGTATCAGTCGCTCTTTGGCGATCCGTTCCAATACGCCGTCGAGCCACTGGTATCCCCGGGGATGGTGGCGCCACCGTTGGTACTGCCATGGCCTGAGGGCGAGACTTGGCATTATACAGGAGGGCCGCATCCAGGGTGGGGGACCTTGGGCGCGTATTCGGCCGTCGATTTTGTCACGGGCGAGGAGCACATCGGCTGTGCCACAAGCCAACAGTGGGTTACCGCAGCGGCGGAGGGCCTTATTGTGAGGAGCGAGGATGGCATGGTCCTCCAGGACCTGGATGGAGATGGCTTCACGGGCACGGGCTGGGTGATTCTCTATATGCACATCGCGGCGCAGGGGCGTGTGGAGGCTGGTACCCAAGTCAACGTGGGGGATCCAATTGGTCACCCCTCCTGTGAAGGGGGAGTCTCCGATGCGTCGCACCTGCACCTTGCTCGCCGGCTTAACGGCGTTTGGATTGAGACAGACGATCCTCAGTTTCCCATGCTACTATCAGGGTGGATGCCCGTCTCAACCCACGACGCGTACGAGGGCACTCTTGAGAGAGAGGGTGAGGTGCGTACGGCGTGTGAGTGCTGGGAGTCCCTGAACGCCATCACTCACTGACCCGACGAGCAGCGCTCAACCGGTCCAGGGCCGGGGTGACATCACGGCGGTGGCTCACTATCCACGGCAATGCGGACATCGACGGCCCAGACGCCCGCCTCGCCCACGATCAGGGGATTGATGTCCAACTCACGGATGGTGGGGAAGTCGCTGACGAGCTGGCCGATCCGGCATAAAGTGTCGACGACGCCGTCCAGGTCTTTCGCGTTCTGACCTCGCACCCCCTTCAAGATCTGACCCGCTGCCGTCTCCAGCACCATCTCGCGGGCATCTCGATGGGACAATGGCGCGAGCCGGAAGGCCACATCCCTGAGAACCTCGACGAAGATCCCGCCCATCCCAAACATAAGGACAGGGCCAAACTGCGCGTCCCTTTGGGCGCCAAGAATCACCTCCTGCCCATCGGGTGCCATCTGCTGCAGCATCACCTGCCGGTCGCCGTGGTCGCCGATCACGGCGTCAAAGGCCGCGCGCACATCGTCGTCATCTGCCAGGTCGAGCGCGATCCCACCGACATCGGCTTTGTGGATGAGCCCTGGCGCAATGACCTTCATCGCGAGCGGGTAGCCCAGGGATCGTGCGAGCGCAACGGCCTCAGGCTGCGTCCTGGCAAGCCCCGACGCCGGCACCCGAATGCCGTATGTTCGGACGATCTCAGCTGCTGTCTGGGCGTCGACGAAGTCCGTACCCGCTGTCTGTACTGCGTCCTGAAGGATCCGGCTGGCCGCGTCGCGGTCTACATCCTCGATTGACTCGGGCACGAGTTCAGGTCGGGCGCGCAGTTTTCGGTAGGCGAGCATACCGCCAAGGGCCCGGCTGGCCCGGTTGGGATCCTGATAGAAGGGCACGCCGTGCTCGTTGAGTGCGCGCGCAGCTGACGTGATGCTCTCGCCGCCCACGAGGCAGCACACGACCGGCTTGGTGGCAGATGCCGCCGCGGCGATGACATTGCGCGCGACGTCTTCCACCGGCGTGATGGCCTGGGGCACGAAAATCGCCATCAATATGTCAACATTCGGATCGGCTAGGATGATCTGGCCGGCGGTTCGATACATACTGGCCTCGGGGCCGCCGAGCATATCGACGGGATTGCCCAGTTGTGCACCTCTGGGCGTCGCCGACGCCAGCTTCTCCTCAGTGGCTCTGCTCAAATTAGCCAACACCAACTCGTGGCGGTCGAGCTCGTCGGCCGCCAGCGCAGCTGGTCCGCCAGCGTTGGTCAGGATGGCGACGCGGTTGCCCGCCGGCAGCGGCTGTGTGGCCAGAGCAACGGCGAGGTCGTTCTGCTCCTGCAGCGAGTCGACGACCAGCGCACCGGCGCGCTGGCATGCAGCTCGATACGCCTGCTCGTCTCCCGCCAGCGCGCCGGTGTGTGACGCAACCGCGCGGGTGCCGGCGGAGGTGAGCCCAGCCTTGAGCATGACGATGGGCTTCTGGCGATAGACCTTGGCTGCCGCCTCCACAAAGCGACGCCCGTTGGGCAGGCCTTCGGCATAGATGCTGATCACGCGCGTGTTTGGGTCATTATGCATCATGCGGATCCCGTCGGCGATATCGACATCCAGCTGGTTGCCGAGGCTGGCGATCCGACTATAGCCGACGCCGACCTCTCGCGCCCAGTCGACGGTGCCTCCGCAGATCGCACCCGAGTGGGAGACGAAGCCGATGTGGCCCGGCCTCGGCATCGCTGCGATAAAGGTGGTGTCGAGCGGGTAGTGGGCATCCATCACGCCCACGCAGTTCGGCCCGATCAGCCGCATCTCGTATTCTTGGGCGATCTCCTCGAGCTGCTGCTCCAGAGCCACGCCCTCAGGGCCGACTTCCCTGAAGCCGCCGGTGATGACGATGATAGCCTGCAGCCCGCGCTGACCGCACTCACTCAATACGTCAGGCACGAACGGCGCGGGAATCATAATGACGGCGAGCTCTAAGGGATCAGGCACCGCCAGGACCGTCGGATAGACTCTGAGACCCAGGATCTCTCCCCCTTTTGGATTGACGGGATAGATCGGGCCGGGATAGCCATGCTCCTTGAGATTGCGAACCACGCCGTGGCTGAGTTTGCCGGGATCGGCGCTTGCGCCGATCACCGCGACGCCGTTCGGTTGGAAGAAGCGCTCGAGTTGCTCTGACATTGGGTATTCTCCGTAGGCTCGTTTATGTCTGCAAGGGTGTGAACAGATCCCGGATGCCGGGTCTCTGACCGGTCTATGATAGTGGAGCAGGGGGGATTGTGCAACAGCCACTTGATGCGCTGTTACTCAGCGGCGTCCGCGCCAGACGCGGAAGTGATGATCGTCAAAGATAGGTTCAACGGCGTGAAAATGCTCGCTGAGCCACAGTTCGTAGTTGAGGAAAGCGTTGGCAACGAGGTATATCGTGCCATTCGACCCGAGCACGCGTGCCGCCTCCTCGATAAAGAGTCGAACAACCTCAAAACTGACGTCGTGGCCTTTATGGAAGGGCGGGTTCGTGACCACGACATCCACAGATGCGTCTGGAAGCACCGTCGCGCCCACACAGAGGTGCACCTTTGCGTCCGGGAAATCGTTGGCTGCCCAGGTGCGCCCGGTTGAGATCACGGCTCGGGCTGATACGTCGGTCCCAACTACGCGGGCGCCCCGTCGAAGTGCTGCAAGTCCGACCAGGCCTGTGCCACAGCCAAGATCGAGGACCGTGGCGGCGGGCTGAGTCTCCATGCTTTGGATCAGCGCGCGTGCACCCGGGTCCAAACGATCGCGTGCAAACGCACCGGGACAACTTACGAGCGTCGTCGGCTGTCCCTCGATGAAGAGGTCATGGGATTGCAGGGTTAGGGTGGGCAGATCGGATCCGTCAGTCGCGTGCAGGTAAGCGAGGCCGGCGTGATAGCCGCCCTTGCGCGCAACGACGCCCGCTGCGCCGTAGAGGCGGTTGGCCTCATCGAGCGCTGTGCGCACCCCTTCGTTCTTTGCGCCCACGAACGCAAGCTTGCCGCCGGGGCGCAGCATCGCGCCGCCCGCGCGCAGAAGCTCAGCCTGGAGATCACGACCACGCGGAAGATGGAGAAGCGCTAGGTCGCAGAGGCCGGGCGTCAGTGCTTCGTAATCGCAATCCAGCACACTGTCCGGTGGGGGAAGCTCGTTCTCCCTGAACGTCTCCTTTATCGAGAGGTACTCAGCGGCATTGGCGGTCCAGTAACGCACTGCGGCCCCGGCTCTCGCGGCCCAGAGCGCTGATGCTGCACATCCGGGCCCGGTGACAAAGACACGCTCGGCGGAGACTCGCCGGACGGCGTCGAAGAGCGCGACGTGGGCGGGTCCCGGCCCCGGGACGCCTGGCAATCGTGCCACTCTAGCGCTACCGTCGGGGAGATCAGCGTTGTCGTAGGCTAGCCAGCGCAGAGCTTGCTTCACTTGTTTCCTATCGAATATGATCGTGTTCATCTTGTTGTGGGCATCCTTGCACAGGTCCGACCGATCTACGCAGTGCCGAGGCATCCCCTAAGTTAGTCGCTAGATAGACGGGCACTGCTCTCACTCGCTATGAGTTCCCGTGATTTTTCCGCTTTTTGTGCTATATTTATAGAGTATATTCTGTGAGGGGCAACTGCAGACGCAAGGATTGAGACCTTGGGTTGATACTTTGCGTGTCGGCATCGCGACGGGAGCTATCTCTCTTGCCTCGTAAATCGGCATGAGAATCGCTCCCGAACGTGCTATAATTAGGGTCTATGATATGGGAAATGGGCACGGAGTCACGAAGGTAGACTCTCTTAACCCTAGCTACATCGTTGGGAGGTATGGATGACGGATGTTCAGGAGTTCAGTCGCAAGCTTGTCGCTAACGTCGAGCGCGTTATCGTCGGGAAGTCGTCAGCGGTGCAGCTTGCCGTTGTTGGTTTGTTGAGTCGTGGGCACCTTCTCATTGAGGACGTGCCCGGAGTGGGCAAGACAATGCTCGCTCGGAGTCTGTCGAGATCGATGGGGTGCGTTTTTGGTCGCATCCAGTTCACGCCTGACATGCTCCCCAGTGATGTGACCGGGGTGTCGATCTACAATCAGGCCACGCGTGAGTTCGAGTTCCAGCCGGGGCCGATCATGTCAGAGATTGTGCTTGTCGACGAGATCAATCGTGCGACACCCAAGACGCAGTCCGCGTTGCTAGAGGCGATGGAGGAACGGCAGGTTACGGTGGATGGCACGACCTATCCGCTGCCCGATCCCTTCGTCGTACTCGCCACCCAGAATCCAATTGAGTATGAGGGCACGTACTCATTGCCCGAGGCGCAGCTCGATCGCTTCCTGATGCGGGTGAACTTAGGGTATCCTGCCCTCCGAGACGAGATTGAGGTGCTGGATCGTCAGCAGTTCCACCATCCGGTTGAGGACCTTGAGCCCGTCGTGTCGGGGGAGGACTTACTCGCGGCTCAGGAAGCGATCAAGCGTGTCTATATCTCACCAGCGGTGAAGGAATATATCGTACGGCTCGTGCAGAAAACGCGTCAGCATAGCGATGTTTACTTGGGGGCGAGCCCGCGCGGCAGCCTGACGCTCTACCGCACGGCACAGGCCCGGTCGGCAATGCTGGGACGTGACTACGCTCTGCCAGACGACGTGAAGTACGTGGCCCCGTATGTGCTGTCTCACCGGCTCATCATCAGCCCCAGCGCACGCCTCCGAGACGTGCAAGCGGGTGAGGTCGTGCAAGCGATCCTCGAGCAACTGCCTATGCCGGAACCGGAGCGCGAACGAATGCGATCGCGAGAGGCGGTGACCGGTTAGGGAGCTTTCCGAGTTTGATGGTGTCAGACGGTGACAGCGGTTGATAGATAATGTGGGGCCGACAGCGCGGAATGTTAGGGTGTAAGTGGCCGTGGTGCACGGTCGCGGCGGGCGTCTGTCGGCGTTAGGGAACAGGGGTGACGAATGAGCGAATACGCTGAGGGGAGCCCGAAGCGGAGCAGGAAAATGGCGCTGAAGAATTGGCTTGTGCCGATCTTGTTTGTGGTCATGGTCATCACGCAGTTGCTGACCCCCTATCGTGGCTGGCGCATTCTCATCGTTGGACTGGGTGGTGCCCTCCTCTTGAGCTGGTTCTGGTCGCGGTCGCTGGCCAAAGGGATGGACCTAACCCGTCAAATGCGCTTCGGTTGGGCTCAGGTTGGGGATCGGCTGGTAGAGCGATTCACGATTCACAACAATGGATGGGCGCCCGCGGTGTGGGCCGAGATCCTCGATCGCTCCACAATGCCGGACTATGCCGTGAGCCGGGGGACGGGAATCTCGGGATACGATGTCATTCGTTGGCACACTGAAGCCGTTTGTCTGCGCCGCGGCCTTTTCAACCTGGGTCCCACTGAGATCCGCACCGGAGATCCTTTCGGCATCTTCTCGGTAACGCTGGATTTTCCAGCGTCACTGCCGCTGCTCGTGTTGCCACCGATCGTGCCCCTGCCGAGCATCGAGGTGGCCCCCGGTGGGCGCTCCGGTGAAGCGCGTCCGCGGGCCAACATACTGGACCGGACGGTTAGCGCTGCGACGGTTCGCGAGTACGCGCCCGGTGACAGCCGCCGATGGGTTCACTGGCGCACGACAGCGCGCCGGGATGGCCTCTTTGTGCGGCAGTTTGATAGCACACCGGCGGGCGACTGGTGGATTCTGTTGGATATGGACCGTGACGTGCAGGTGGGCGAGGCGGAAAACGCGACGGACGAGCATGGGGTCATCTTAGCGGCTTCATTGGCAGATCGCGGCGTGCGGGCTCGCCGTGCAGTAGGCATGGTCGCTGAGGGCGAGGAGCTTGTGTGGATGCCGCCGGCAGAGGGCGAGGGACAGCGATGGGAGATCTTGCGTTCGTTAGCCCTCATGTCGCGCGGAGATCGCCCCCTTGCTGAGATGCTTGCACGGGTGGGATCGAGCATTGGGCGCAATGCGAGCTTGATCGTGATTACGCCTTCCCCAGACAGAGCTTGGGTGCAGGCTCTTGTGCCGCTCATCCGGCAAGGTGCCGTTCCGACCGTGCTGCTGATGGACCCGATTTCCTTTGGTGGGACCAGGACGCTGGATGGCGTCAGGAGATCCCTGGAGAATCTCGAGGTGGTTCACTACGAGATCACGCGGGATGTTCTCGACCGTCCTGAGACACGGCCTGGCACACGGGGCCGTTGGGAATGGCGGGTTCTGGGGACTGGAAAGGCGATTGCGGTGCAGCAGCAGGAGCAACAGGTTTCCTGGAGGACCTTGGTATGAGATATCGTGGGGAGCATCGAACGGGGTTGATTGCGAGGCTAGTACGGGCGTTTGGACCCAGGGCGTTGCTGGTGTGGGCGTTGCTCCTCGTTGTGGCCTTCAGCACGGCATCCGGCTTAGCGGAAGCTGTTCCGAGCCTCAACGTTGGATTCATTTTTACCATCGGCGCGGTTGGGTTGACGACAGGCTGGTTGCTGGCTCAGTTGCCGATGAAGGCGTGGTTAGCGGCTCCCTTCACCCTGGTGCTGGGTGTGGAGTTCCTACTGATTCGCGTGGGGGGGCTCGAGCAGGAAGCCCTCGAGGCTGTGGAAGCGGTGGGTCGGGTTATCTGGCAACTCGTTCAATGGTATTGGACGGAGCAAGCCCCGGATTGGGTGATCGTGCCCACCCATTTTTTGGCGTTGTGGCGGAATATGGGCACGCTGCTCAGCCGAACCTTCACTTGGCTCTATGGCCTCGTTGCTGGGCGAGGTGGTTGGGACGTCATAGGTTCGGCATTAGTTTGGGGACTGGGCGTTTGGTTGTACAGTGCCTGGTCAGGCTGGGTAGTGCGGCGCCATCATCACCCCCTTCTCGGGGTTGTACCCGGCGGCGTGCTGCTGAGCTTTGTTCTCTCCTACACTGGGGCGAATCCCTATGTCTTTCTGCCGATCCTTGGCATAACGCTGGTGCTTATGGCGCTTATGCGTCAGGATGCTCGCGAATCGCGCTGGTCGGCAAGCGGTGTCGACTTCTCTCAAGGTCTCTGGAGCGATGTCGCGATGGTTGCGACGGGCCTTTCGATTGCGTTGGTGTTGGCGGCAGCCGTTGCGCCTTCAATCTCCGCCGAGAGGATCGCGGACTGGGTCCGGGAGGTCACGGATCGCGGCGATGAGCCGAGAACCGAAACGGTTGCTGAGGGGCTGGGCCTTGAGCAGAGGCCTGAGCCGCGTCCCGTGCGACCGCTGCGTGACGTTGAGTCGACAGCGCTTCCGCAGGAGCACCTGATTGGCTCGGGTCCCGAGCTGTCGCGCTCTGTGGTGATGATAGTGACGACGGGAGAGTTGCCGCCCGCGATGCCCGAGGACCTGATGCACAGACAGTCTGTGCCTCGCCATTACTGGCGGAGCATCACCTACGACCGGTACTTTGGTAGGGGATGGGCGACGAGCGGTACAGAGACGATCGAATATGAGCCGGGTGAGGAAGTGACTGACCTGGATGCGCCACATCTCAGAACTCTCCGGCAGGCTGTACGGCTGGTCGGTCCGAACCGAGGGGGAAGGATCCACGTCGATGGGACGCTCGTTTCAGTGGATCAAGAGTTCTCGGTGGCCTGGCGCCCGCCAGGTGAGATCTTCGCTGCTACGGTCGACTCGCGCCAATACCGCGCCGACTCCGTCTATCCGCTTGTCACCGTAGAGGATCTGCAATCGGCGTCACTTGACTATCCTGACTGGGTGATGAGTCGCTATCTGCAGCTCCCTGAGACGGTTCCTGATCGCGTTCTCGCCCTGTCGCGCGACCTTACGGCCACCCAGCCGACGCCCTACGATCGGGCGAAGGCGATCGAGCAGTATCTTAGGGAGTTTCCTTACAACCTGGACGTGCCGACACCGGGTGCGCAAGCTGATATCGCGGACTATTTCCTCTTTGAACTCCAAGAGGGGTACTGTGACTATTATGCGACATCGATGGTTGTCTTGGCGCGCGCCGCTGGTCTGCCAGCCAGATTGGTGATCGGCTACGTCAGTGGCTCATATGACCCGATCGACGCGCGCTACGTTGTCACCGAGGCCGATGCTCACGCTTGGCCGGAGATCTATTTCCCTGAGTATGGCTGGATTGAGTTCGAGCCCACTGGTGGTCGAGCCCCAATCGTGCGAAGTGGTTCTTCGGATGATGAAGAGTTTGCTTGGCCGGAGGGGGAGGCGCCGGGGCCTTTAGTGTCTGGGCAGCAACGAGAGCCCTCGAGAGTTCTTACGGTCGGGCTCGGGTTTGTCGCGGTGGTAGGGGCGATGGCGCTGGCGGTTGGTCTGGTAACCGGCATTGACAGCGCGGTTCTGTGGTTCTCCTCTCCTGAGGCCATGACCGGCCGTTTGTACCGGCGCTTGACGAAGCACGCGCGCCGGCTGCGGATCCCCATCCGGACGGGGGACACGCCGCACGAGCTCTTGGACCGCTGGGTGGATCGGCTGCAGCAGATCGTGGAGGAACGTGGGTTCGGCGGAGAGGAGTTTGTCGAGCCCGCTATTGAGGAGATCGAAGCGCTGACTGCGCTCTACATCGCCGCGTGGTACAGTCGTGATCCGGAGGTTACGCCTGCGAGGCGGCGACAGGCGGTCTGGACGTGGTGGAAGCTAAGATGGCGTCTCTGGCTTGCCTGGTTGTGGCGACGGTCCGGGTCCATGGGACGTGATGCGCGCGGCGCTGCAGGCGGACGGGTGAGAACCGGAAGAGCGTCGTCGACAGCGGAACGTGCATAGGATTAGGTCGTGTCAAGCTGAGGTGGGAAGCGAGGTGTCCGTGACGAGTAGAAGCGAAGTATGAACACTTCCGATTACTTCTATCGCTTTGGCCTGGCGCTGGGGATCGGTCTCCTTATCGGGATTCAGCGTGAGGCCGTCTACGATGAGCCGGAGGGCAAGCTTTTCGCCGGCGCTCGTACGTTTCCGCTCTTCAGCCTGGCGGGTTTTGTGCTGGCCCTCGTCTCTGACCACACGGGTTCAGGCCTCCCGTTCTTCGGCGGTCTGCTCGCTGTCGCCACGTTACTGGCGCTCGCTTACTATGCCGACGTCCTGGTGGGGAAGCCGGGCATGACCACGGAGACGTCGGCCATTGTGGCCTATGGCACCGGTGGTTTGTGCCTGTGGGGGCCCCTGCCACTGGCTGCGGCAATCGGGGTGACGGTCACAGCGATGCTCTCGCTCAAACACGAGTTCCGGAGCTTCACACATGCTGTCACGCGGGAGGACATCTACGCGACGGTCAAGTTTGCCGTCATCAGCGTGATTGTGCTTCCGGTGTTGCCGAATGAAGCCTTTGGCCCGGCCCCTCTCAATGTTCTCAATCCCTACAATATCTGGCTGATGGTGGTCTTCATCAGTGGAATCAGTTTTCTCGGGTACGTTTTGATCAAAATCGTTGGGGCAAGGCGGGGGATTGGTCTGACGGGGTTCCTGGGTGGGATTGCGTCGAGCACAGCGGTGACGCTGAGCTTCTCCCAGCGGAGCCACGACAGCGACGAGTTAGCGCGACCTTTTGCGTTGGCCATTCTTGTGGCGTGGGGCGTGATGTTCGTCCGGGTTCTCGTCATTGTCTTCACCCTCGCGGCGGATCTCGCAACGGGATTGATCGCGCCGATGGCAGCCTCAGCGGGTGTTGGCCTCGTCTATAGCGCCTACCTCTATTTCGTCCAATGGTCTGAGGAGAAGGAGAGCGTCGAATTCTCGAACCCGTTTGAGTTGGGTCCCGCGATTCGCTTCGGCCTCATCTACGCGGTGGTGCTGCTCGTATCGCGAGCGGCACAGGTGTATTTCGGAAACACCGGTATCTACATCTCAAGCTTCGTGTCCGGCTTGGCCGATGTCGACGCGATTGCCCTCTCGATGGTCGACCTGATCCAGAGGGGGGGCTTAGCTCCGGAGGTAGCCACACGCGCAATCGTGCTCGCGGCGATGGCTAACACGTTGTTCAAAGGCGTCTTTGCGTTGGTTACAGGCTCAAAGGACTTTCGTAGAGCGCTATGGCCTGGTCTGGTGTTGATGCTCATTGCGGGTACGACCGTAGCGTTCGTGATGTAGAGTCCGGCTTCTTCCATTCCGCGAACCGGCCATGCAGGATCGGGGAGGTGCGCCGCCTCTAATACGGGGCGCTCGTGATGCGGGCACCAAGTCCACGCCGATGACAACGAAGAGCGCCCCCGCGGGGGCGCTCTTCACTTGAGAGCGGGTGAGGGGACTCGAACCCCTGACATTCAGCTTGGGAAGCTGACGTTCTACCACTGAACTACACCCGCACGTTTTCCTCAACAGGTAAAATTATAGCATACCCCTGCGGCAATGCAAGCTTACGCGCCGGGGTGTCTCAAGATGGGAGTGAGCTGTCTGTCCACCACCGCCAGTACGTAGTAGAGCGCGGTCTAGGCCGCCTTGAAACGGTCTCTTGTTATCCTGGTATTGTGTACGGGTCTGAGTGGGCACGGTCGCTCGTCTGCGGATGGGATCCCTCTGCCAGTCGCTCTCGGAGACGCGTGTTCCGGTGCGCGATGCGATTGTTGTGGACGGCAATGGCGATCGCCCGGCGGTCTCCGACCAGCACAACGAGTTCCCTGCCTCTCGTCACGGCTGTGTAGAGCAGGTTGCGCTGAAGCATCACGTAGTGCTGGGTCAGCAGCGGTATGACGACGACCGAGAACTCGGACCCCTGGGACTTATGTATGCTGATCGCGTAGGCGTGGACCAGATCGTCGAGCTCCGAAAGCTCGTACCGGGCCTTGAGGCCATCGAAGTCGACCGTGACACCATCGGCCTCTGGCTCGATGCTGGCAATCGTCCCCATATCGCCGTTAAAGACGCGGCGTTGATAGTCGTTGCGAATCTGCATCACACGATCCCCCGTCCGGAAGATCCTTGAACCGTGCTGTACCGCCGGTTTGCCCTCTGCCGGTGGGTTCAGCCGCCTCTGCAGCCGGCGGTTGAGCGCGGTCACTCCGCATTCGCCCCGGTGCATCGGGCTGAGAACCTGAATGTCGGTGGTTGCGGCGTAGCCAAACTTTCGAGGAATCCGTCGTGCGACGATGTCGACGATCAGACTCGATGCCTCCTCGGGAGCGGGCTGTTGGAAGAGGTAGAAATCAGCAGCGTCTTTTGGGAAGAGCGGCATCTCACCGCGATTGATCCGGTGCGCATTCAGGACGATGTAGCTACTCTCTGACTGGCGGAAGATGGTCTCCAGCCGCGTGACCGGCATCATCCCGCTATGGATGAGATCGTGCAGGACGTTGCCCGGTCCAACCGAGGGTAGCTGATCAACGTCACCCACCAAGAGAAGATGGGTGCCGGCCTCAACCGCCTTGAGCAGGTGATTCATCAGGAGGACATCGATCATCGAAGCCTCATCCACAATGACGAGATCTGCGTCGAGAGGATTCTCGCGGTCGCGGAGAAATGCGTTACCGAGGCCTGGCTTGAACTCCAGCAAACGGTGGATTGTCTTGGCGGGGAGCCCGGTCGTCTCGTTCAGACGCTTAGCGGCCCTGCCCGTGGGGGCAGCCAGAAGAACGTGCCGCTGCTTCGCGCGCAAGAGTTCGATGAGGCTTCCCATTATTGTGCTCTTTCCTGTGCCTGGCCCGCCGGTGAGGATGCTTACCCGCCGCGTGAGCGCCATCCGTATGGCATCTTGCTGCGCTGTGGTGAGACGCAGTGGGTGCTGGTCCTTCAGCCACGCGAACGCTGCATCCCAGTCGGTGTCCCGGAAGAGAGCTAGGCGATCCCGGTCGGTCTCGTGTAATTGGCGGAGTTTCGTCGCGACGCCTTGCTCTGCGTAGTAGAAGGGAGGGAGGTAGATTGCTTTTCCCGTGAACGTTGACGCGGTCTCGACCTCGATGAGTTCCTCATGTTGCCTCAACGCCTCCAGCTCGGGCTCGCAGGCAGCAACGTCGACCGCCAGCAATTCGGATGCGGCGCCGAGCAACGCGTTACGATCGGCATAGCAGTGCCCTTCATCGCTGAAAGTGCCCAGCGCATAACGTATGCCGGCCTGAATGCGCTCCGGCGCGTTGATCGCCATCCCCATCTGCATAGCGATCTTATCCGCCGTCTTGAAGCCAATTCCATAGATGTCCCTGGCGAGCTGATACGGGGCGGTTCTCACTACACCGATGGCAGCGTCGCCATACTGCTTGTAGATCTTGATCGCGAGGCCGCTGCTCACGCCGTGACTCTGCAGGAACAGCATGATGTCCTTGATCTGCTTTTGTGTCTCCCAGGCCCTGCCGATCTGTGCTGCTCGTTTTGGACCGACACCCGGAATCTCTCGAAGGCGCTGAATGTCCTCTTCGATGACGTCGAGCGTCTCCATACCATAGTAGTCGACGATGCGCTTCGCGGTGACAGGTCCGACGCCTTTGATTAGTCCGCTGCCCAGGTACTTGCGGATTCCCTCGGCTGTGGCGGGGAGCTTGACTGTGTAGGAGCTGACCTCAAACTGGCGACCGTAACGCGGGTGGGTCGTCCAGGTGCCTTCGAGGCGCACTGATTCCCCGACGTTGACGCCTGAGAGAGTGCCGATGATCGTCACCTCGTACGCGTGGCCTTTCGGTATCAGGCGGGCCACGGTGTAGCCGTTTTCCTCGTTCTGATAGGTGATACGCTCGAGGGAGCCTTCGAGCAGCTGGGTCTGCGCTTCAGCTGCCACGGAGCTCACCAGGAGGTCTGGCGCCGTCTCGTGGGATCATGGAGTCCTCGCAGCGCACAGGGCACGCCATATCGAAATCGGCTGGAGTATAGGCTCTTTGTATGGTCTGATTTTGTGTCTCACATTGGGATCATTCTACCAAGGACCCGCTCGGTAGACAATGCGTGGCATAGACCGTCGTGATACTGCATTCTGTGCTCGGTACACGGAGTGCGCAGCCAAGGACCGATGGACGGCGATTCATCGCAAGTGTGAAAAGGAGGTCCTTGCTCGCGTCGGACCACGTCCAAGCGCAGCGGTTGGTCGACGTATTTCCCGACGTAAGGATATGGCCATGGTTGCGCGAGACGCTTGACGATCCCGCGGATTTATGTATAATTTCACTTGCGATGCGGGGTAGAGCAGTGGCAGCTCGTCGGGCTCATAACCCGGAGGTCGGTGG
>CAZPJP010000097.1:14076-14760 GCA_964586915.1 uncultured Anaerolineales bacterium | reverse complement strand
CACTGCGGGCACCCACAAGGGGTGCCCCTACGGTCGAATGTGCATGTTGCCTTGAACTACCCATTTGTAGGTGGTGAGCTCTTCTAATCCCATCGGGCCGCGCGCGTGGAGCTTCTGCGTGCTGATCGCGACCTCGGCGCCAAGCCCAAGCTGACCTCCATCGTTGAAGCGCGTGCTCGCGTTGACGAAGACCGCCGCCGAATCGATCTCGTTCACGAAACGCGTCACGTTCGCCCACTCGTTCGAGAGAATGCCGTCGGAATGGAAGGTGCTGTGCGCCTGGATGTGGGTAATGGCTTCGTCAAGATCCTCGACCACTTTCACGCCGAGGATCAACGCGAGCCACTCCTGATCAAAGTCATCAGGGCCGGCCTCCAGGACAACAGCATCGTCACTGCCGGCAAGGATGTCCCAGGCCTCGCCCGTCGCGTGCAACTCCACGCCGTGTTGACCTAGGCGCCGTGCAACCTGCGGCAGGAAATCCTCGGCGATCTCACGGTTGACCAGCAGGGTGTCCAGGGCGTTGCAGACGCTAGGGCGCTGCACCTTGGCGTTCTCGATCACGGTTAAGGCGCCGTCCAGGTCGGCGGAGGGCTCCACATAGAGATGACAGATTCCCAAGCCGCCGGTGATCACGGGGATCGTGCTGGTCTCCCGGCACAGCTTATGCAGCCCAGCCCCGCC
>CAZPJP010000097.1:8281-14066 GCA_964586915.1 uncultured Anaerolineales bacterium | reverse complement strand
CATGTCGACGTATTCGTCGAGGCGCAGCAATTCAGTGACTAATGCACGGTCCGGATTGGAGACATACTGCACTGCGCCCAGAGGGACCACCGTCTTGACGAGCGCATCACGGATCACCCGGGTGAGGGCCACGTTGCTGCGCAGCGTCTCGCTGCCGCCCCGCAGGATCACGGCGTTGCCCGTCTTCAACGAGAGCGCAGCGATATCAACCGTGACGTTGGGCCGGGCCTCGTAGATGACGCCCAGGACCCCGATCGGCGTCCGGCGACGACTCACACGCAGCCCGTTGGGCAGGACCCGTCCCTCGATGATCTCGCCGACGGGATCAGGCAGGGAGACCACGTTCCGAGTTGCCGACGCGAGCTTCTTCATTCGCGCCTCGGTCAACAGCAGCCGATCCAGGACGGCTTCACTCAGGCCCTTGGCCCGACCGTCCTCGACATCCAGGGCGTTCTCCGACAAGACGCTCTCGCTTTGCGCCTCGATCTCATCGGCGATGATGAGGAGAGCCGCGTTCTTCTCCTCCGCCGTGAGCGTAGCCAACTGTCGGCTGGCAGCCCTGGCATTCCGTCCCATCTCGACGAGGCTAATCCTTGTCTGATGCATCGTGACTCCTCGAATCTACAATAGAATCAGATCATTCCGATGGACCGCCACAGCCCCATACGTATATCCTAGGATATCGGCGATCTCATCCGAATGATGGCCCTTAATACGGTTCAAGTCCGTGCTGGGATACCGCGCTACGCCCCGTGCGATCTCCGAGCGCATGGTATCCACGCCGTTCTCCTCAAGGATGGAGATCGTATCCCCTCGATCGAATCTTCCCTCGACCCTGACAACGCCCGCCGGGAGCAGGCTGCGTCCGTTGTAGCGCAGCGCGTGCGCAGCGCCATGGTCGACGACGATGTGACCGGTGTTGACAGCCCCGGCGAGTACCCACCGCTTCCGGTTCTCTGGAGGCGTGTCCAGTGCCGGGAAGTGGGTGCCAAGGAGCTCCCCACCAGCAGCTCTGCTGATCACATTAGGCTCGGCGCCGTGCGCGATGACCACGTCCGTACCGGCGCGCCGCGCGATCGCCGCCGCCTCAAGTTTCGTGGCCATACCCCCAACGCCCAAGCCTGTGCGACTCCTACCGGCCAGCGCGAGCAGTTCCTCGTCGATCTCTCGCACCTCCGCGATGAGCTCCGCTTCGGGATCTTGGCGCGGATCCGCCGTAAAAAGACCAGGTTGGTCCGTCAGTAGAATCAGCAAGTCGGCGTCGGCCAACACAGCCACCAGCGCCGATAGGTTATCATTGTCGCCGATCTTGATCTCCTCCGTCGCGACCGCGTCATTTTCATTGATAACGGGAATAATATCGTGCTCGATCAGCGTTTGAATCGTGTCCTGAGCGTTGAGAAAGCGCTCACGACTCGCGATATCTCCGTGGGTCAGCAGGATCTGCCCCACGTTGAGACCATAGATCTCAAAGAAACGCTCCCACATAAGCATCAGGCGGCTCTGGCCCACAGCCGCCAGCATCTGCTTCGTCGCCACCGTCTCGGCGAGCTCCGGATGGCCCAAGCGTTCACGCCCCGCAGCGATCGCGCCTGACGTGCAGAGAATCAACTCATGACCGCGATGGTGAAGCTCTGCACACTGCCGCGCCAAATCGACGACGCGCGGCGGACTCAACTGCCGCGTTCCATCGGTCAAGACGCTGGTCCCAACTTTCACGACAATGCGCTTGCTTATGACGTTCACAGACCCTGTAGTATCCACGGGCTTTGATGCGGTGCCCACGCTATCGGTGATCCCTTCCACTGTAATGAAGTGTATGAGCCAATCGCCGGACCGTTACGCAGAACGGCTCATCGGGGATCAGGGACGGAGCGAACGCCGGCCCGGCGATTGACGTTGAGCCAGTCCCCAATCCCCGACACATCTGTCTATCGCTTCCAGGGCGGCGTCTCGGGCAACATCGCCTCAAACTCAGCGATCAGCTCGGCCTCATAGTCACCCGCGTAGGTCTCCGAGAGGAACTTCTGGACCGCCTCCTTGTAGAAGCGCTGCCAGGAAGCCTCTTCGTCCCCCGGGTTGACGGGGTAAAAGAGAGCATTGTTGGCCTTGGCGGCCTTCATATCGCCGGGGGCGTCACCGACCATCAGGATGTGATCGGGCTCGTACTTTCCGTTGGCAGCCAGTTGCAGGTGCAGCTGCTTCTTACCCATCTCCTGGCCGGCGATGACCTCCACGTATTGCGCGATATCGTGCTCCTTCCACTCCCGCCGCAATGCCTCGAGGGGGGTCGCAGAGACCACGATCATATCCGCCTCATCCGCCAACAGCTGCAGGCTCTGGCGCACATAGGGAAAGGGCGGCACGCCGTGTACCATATCAGCCACGGTATCGTTGACCGCGTTGGTCCAACGCCAGGCGCGCTCCAGCTCCGGGCTCGGATGCTCCTTCATGTAGGCCGCGAGCCCATCATTGCTCTTTGGGAAGCGATCGTCGGCGATGAAGGCCCGGATGTCCTCAGCTTGAGGCGGCTCCACACCGCGCGCCTGTACCTCTTCTCGCTCCCGCAGTAGGTCAAAGACCATCACCAGGGCCGGCCAACGGTTGATGCCCCGCCACTTGGAGTAGAGGTTGACAAACTCCGCAGCCTCCCGCGCATACTTGGAGACCGCCTGAAGATTCCAGTGTTTGATGATGTTAGGCGTAAAACACTCTTTGTGCTTGATTTCCATCGTGTCGAACGCGCAGCCATCGGAGTCGATCCCGACGAAGAAATCGTGCTTGGGCTCCATATCGACCAACGGTTGGGCAGGCTCAGGATAGTTGACCACAGTGACCTCCTTGTCTTGTGTAGTTGACAGGCTGATATGAACGCTAGACACCGCTGAAGGCGCTGAACCCCCCGTCCACCGGCACAACGATGCCGGTGACAAAACTCGCGCCGTCCGAAAGCAGCCAGAACGTCGTGCTGATCAAATCCTCCGGATCGCCGAAGCGCCCCATCGGCGTGTGATCGATGATGGTCTGTCCGCGGGGGGTCAGATCACCCGTTGCCTCATCGGTGAGCAAGAACCGGTTCTGCTCCGTCAGGTAGAAACCAGGCGCCAGGGCATTGACGCGGATGTGCGGAGAGTACTCTTGGTTCATATGCACAGCCAGCCATTGGGTGAAATTGCTGACGGCGGCTTTGGCACCAGAATAGCCCGGAATTCGCGTCAACGGACGGAAAGCGTTCATCGACGAGATGTTGAGGATCACGCCTCTCTCCTGCTCGGCCATCACCTTCCCAAAGACCTGGCTGGGCAGCAGCGTCCCGATGAAGTTGAGGTTAAAGACCCACTTCACCGCGTCAGCCGGCAGGTCGAAGAAGGGCAACTCTTTCGTCGTCGTCGCCTCCTTCTTGTTGCCCCCAGCACCGTTGACGAGAATGTCAAAGCGCCCAAAGCGATCCAGTACCGCATCCGCCGCGGACTGAACACTTCCCTTGTCGAGCACATCACACGCTACGGCAAGCGCCTCACCGCCTTGCGCACGCACCGCCGCGGCCACCTCCTCGGCTGCATCGGGCACGATGTCCAGCACGGCGACCTTGACGCCTGCACGCCCAAGGGCATTTGCCATCGTACCGCATAGGACGCCACCGCCACCGGTGATTGCAGCGACCTTGCCTTCCAAACCGAACAACTGTTTCAGATATGCCTCATCCATTTACACATACCTCCTTGTCGTCTCAGCTCTTGTCCTATCTCAGATTGCCAGCACTTTGGACAGGCCTCCCCATCCAAGCCCCCGATTCCTACCGGCCTAGACCTCAGCAAAAGGCGTCAGGTGCCGGATGAAGTGTGTCTCTAGCGCAGCGTAATGCGCCTCTTCGTGGGCATCGAGCACGGTCTTGAGTTCATCCCCATAGGCATCCAACGCCGTGCCGAAGGTCACGTGGAGCACCTCACGTCCGTCGAAGGTATCGAGCACGGTTGGCAGCTCGGCATCCGAAAGCGTGTCAGGGGTCGGGACTTTATCGGCATCCGCAGAGACATGGTAGGTAGCCCGGTCCTCCTTGTAATGCTCGATGGCCAACCCCAGTATCTTGCGGAATAGGGCCGGCTCGACACCGGCGACAGCCCTGAGCGCCTCGAGATAGCTGGTGCCCGCCGTCTTGAGGTGAGCCAGCCCCTTCGTGTGCTCCGCCATCACGGGGTAGATGCTGAACTTGTCAGATCCGGAGTGGATGCTGAGTTTGTACATTCCCATGGTCCGGGCAATCGCGGCGTGCTTGGCGAACTCGGCCTCAAACGTGTCGAGGTCCCCAATATAATCGACACCTTTCTCAAACCGCCCGACGTAGCGGGGGGCCAGACTCACCCACTCCACGCCCAAGCGCGACAGTTCGCTGGCAATGAAGACGTGCTCCAGGGGCGAGGTGGGCGTCTCCGTCTCGTCCACCGAGACCTCCAGCTCGAAAGGCGCGTCACCCTTGGCGGCAGCCAGGTGCTCGTACATTTCCGCTGTATGAGCCAACGCGGCGCTGTACTTGCACGCGGCCCTCAATAGTGAGCCCTCATCGAAGACTAGCGTCAGCTCATCGCCCGACCCGACCGCCAGCGTCTCGGTGCGCCCCACATAGCGGGAACGCATCGCGTCAGGATAATCGCGCAGACGCGCCCAGGGCAACACC
Organism: uncultured Anaerolineales bacterium; assembly: GCA_964586915.1. Lineage (GTDB taxonomy): Bacteria > Chloroflexota > Anaerolineae > B4-G1 > SLSP01 > PWVB01. The sequence goes on along the minus strand of CAZPJP010000097.1, from coordinate 9,391 downwards.
TCGAACTTCTGCCGCAAGGTATCGTCGCTGTCGGTGTGCGCATCGTTGTCGACGTGATCTCCAGGATCGATGGTGAAGAAGGTGTAGCCAGCGGCAACACAGAGATCGATGTCGTCGGTCGTCTTCAGATGGTCCGCATCCGCTCCCCAGGGCTCACGCCATCCCTCTTGGAAGACACCCCACATGGCATCATCCATCACCTCCTGAGGCGTGCGCTCGGTCCGGGCATTCTCGCGCATCGACTGCTGCGCCAGGATTGGCGCAATGCCCCCCACAGCCCGGACAGCCCGAATATGTCCCGGCGTCGCAAGGCCCAATCGATCGCCGCAACCGGCTGACGTCGCCAGGTCCAGCGGCACCGCGTGCAGCCAGGGTAAGTGCGCGCGAAGTTGGGCCGCATTGTGAGCGGAGCGCGGGCACACCAACACCTCGCCCTTCGTCCACTCTCCCGCGAAGCCTTCGGTGCTCCCGTGGACACAAAGCACCTTCCGCCCCTCCTTATCCCGCGCCAGGAAATAGGTCGTGCCATCGAGTCCGACAACAGACCGGGAATAGATCTTCTCAAAGCCCGTCATCCTCCGAAGTCTATCAACCATCGGACGGCTCCTTACTTGGCTAGAACAACACTCTCTCAGAATACATGGCGAAAGCCCAGAACAGTCACCGTTGTTATGACCAGACTGATAACCATTGTCAACGAGATCAACATCGCCGCCAGCCGCGGGTTCAGACCCTGCTCCACTGAATAGAGCAGCGTCGAGAGCGACGTGGGCATCAACGGCAGCAAAAAGGCGACGGCACGGGTTGGGCCCTCAAAGGGGAGGACCAACAGGGTGAAGACGGCGACCAAGGCCCCGAAGGCGTACTTGGAGAGAAGCTGTGTGATCAGTATCCTGCTCTCACGGTGAGACACGTCAATCTCCAGGTAGATGCCCAACCCCAGGAGCATCAAGGGTGAGTTCATCGCAGCCAGCGATTCCACCAGCCCGCCCGGCAGACCACAGATCTCTGTACATGTGAGATTCAGGACTACCGCCAAGATGAAGGCATGCAACGGGAAGAAGGTCGCAACTTTCTTCAGCACATGCCGCGCACTAAACGTGCCGTTGG
>CAZPJP010000097.1:0-8181 GCA_964586915.1 uncultured Anaerolineales bacterium | reverse complement strand
GTCGTGCTGATCACCTTGAGATTCATCGCCGGCAGGGTCACGTAGAGCACGATCCGGTTCAGGACCCGGCCCTCATCGCGACTGACTAGCCCAACCCGCTTGATGAGATAGCCGAGGGCAACCAGAAGGAGATTGACGATAATCCTGTTGGTGACGCCGGTGTCCTGCATCGTCCGCCTTCCAAACCCTCAGATGTCCGTCAGCTTGTAGGCTTTCTTAGCCAAGCCATATGCCTGCTCCCAGACCATCTCGCGGGCATCGGCCATGTCGATCAATCCGCGAACCACCAGCCCGGCAACCCAATTTGCCGAAGCACGCCGCCACACGTCGTGGCGCGCGGGGATGGAGGGAAAGGCCCGCGTATCGTCGTTGAAGCCCGCGGTATTGTAGATGCCGGCAGTCTCCATTATGCGGTCAAAGTAGCGCCGAATGCCGTTAAGGCTATCGAAGAACCACCAGGGCGGCCCGATCTTCAGCGTCGGATAATGACCTGCGAGCGGTGCTAGCTCCCGGGCGTAGGTATCCTCATCGAGCGTGAAGAGAATCAACGTGAGGCGGGGATCGTTACCGTATTTCGCGAGCAAAGGATGGAGATTGCGGGTGAACTCCGACGCGATAGGGATATCGGCGCCCTTGTCGGCGCCAAACTTGGCGAAGACCTCCGGATTGTGATTGCGGAACGACCCAACATGAAGCTGCATCACCAGACCGTCCTCGATGCTCATCCGGGCCATCTCCATCAGCATGTGACCGGTGAACCGCCCGGCATCCTCCACTGAGGCCTCGCCCCGCAGGGCGCGCGCAAAGATCGCCTCGGCGTCCTCGGAGGAAAGCCCACCGGTGTAGGCGGTCAACGCGGCATGATCCGTGGCGCGGGCGCCCATTGACTTGAAATGCGCCCGGCGCTCCTCCAGAGCTTGGGTCAGTCGCCGGTAGCTGTTGATCTCGTAACCGACGACGTCGGACAGCGCCTGCAGATTATCGCGCCAACCAGGGATGTGGAGGTTGACGACCCCATCGGGCCGGAAGGTGGGCAGCACAGTGCCCGACCATCCCGAATCGCGAATCGTTTGGTGATGGGCCAGTGTGTCACTGGCTGCGTCGGTGGTGCAGAGCACCTCGATGTTGAAGGTCTCGAAGAGTTGGCGCGGGCGGAAGCCCGGAAGGGCGAGCTTCTCCTCGATGTGATCATAGACATCCTGGGCACTCTCCCCAGTCAGCTTCTGCTCCACACCGAAGACCTCATAGAGCTCCTGCATCAGCCAGGCCCCACTGGGCGTCCCGCGGAAGAGGTGGAAGTTCTCGGCGAAGATCTGCCATATCTTACGGTGGTCGGTCTCCACAGGGCCACCGTCCACGCGGGGCACACCCAGATCTTCCAGCGGGATACCCTGAGAATAGAGCATCCGAAAGACGTAATGGTCCGGGATGATGAACATATCGGCGGGCGAGCCAAAGGTAGCCGTGTCATCGGCGAAGAGCTGGGGGTTGACGTGACCGTGTGGGCTGACAATCGGCAGATCCGCGACGCTTTCGTAGAGCTCGCGCGCGATCTTGCGATGGCTGGGCTCAGGATCGAAATACCGGTCGGGGTGAAGCTCCCATGTCTTGGTCATTTAGTCCTCCATCTACTCACGGTTAAGGTCGGGCACGGTGCTCTTCATGGGGCGCTCGCGCGAATCACAAGCTCCGGCTGCAGAATGATCTCCTGTGTGTCCGCCGGCTCATCGTCTGTGACGTCCGCAGATCGGATCTGCGCCAAGAGCTGCTTCACCGCCTGCACACCCAGCTCTTTCCGAGGAATGCGGCAGGTGGTGAGGGGCGGCGTCACAAGCGCGGCCAGCAGAATGTCGTCGAAACCGACCACAGCCAGATCATCAGGCACCCGAAGCCCCAGATCCGCGCACGCGCGAAGCGCGCCCACCGCCACAAGATCATTATAGCAGAGCAGGGCCGTCAACTCAGGCTGACGGCTAAGCAACTCCCGCGCAGCCTCCCGCCCGGCCTCAGCCACCGGCGCACACGACCGAATCCAAAGAGAACGAATCGGAAGGCCCGCCTGCTGCATCGCTCGCCGGTATCCGTCTAGCCGCCCCTGTCCACTCCGGGAGTCTTTCGGCCCGGAGAGAAAGCCAATGGTGCTGTGTTTGCGAGATAGCAAGTGTCGCGTGGCAAGCTCGCCACCCCTCACATCGTCGACGAGAACGGCGCGCACGCCGTGCGTGCCGGTCCCAGACGGGCAACAACCGTCAACGCGACGATTGACTAGCGCAACAGCAGGATGCGAGCTGACGATCAACTGCAGATCGGCATTGGTCAGCCGCGAGCTGCAAAGCACAATTCCGTCGACGCGCTTCTCCTCGAGGGAGCCCAATACGTCGAGCTCACGCTCGGGATCCTCGTCGGTGTTGCAGAGGAAGACGTTATAGCCCTCTGCGTAGGCGATGTGCTCGACGCCGCGGGCGACTTCAGCGAAAAAGGGGTTGGCTACATCAGGCACGACCAGACCCAACGTGCCGGTGTGGCGCGTCGCTAGGCTGCGGGCGATCCCACTCGGACGGTAGCCCAGGCGCTCGACCGCTTCCAGAACCCGCTCCCGCGTCACATCACTGACGTCACCCTTGTCGTTGATCACGCGCGACACGGTCATCATAGACACGCCAACCTCACGCGCGACGTCAGCCATCGTGATGCGACCTGTAGGTTTTGCGAACTCGGACACGCGTTCGGCTCCTGACTCCAGGGTGTTAGCGCTAACGTTACCGCTAACATCATTCTACTTGCGGCTCGGAGCGGTGTCAAGTCGACATCAACGGGCCATTACTTCACTACCCATAGGCGTGGACAGCCTCGAGAAATGCAGCGACGTTTGCCCAGGGGATGTCCGGCTCACCGAGATCATAGGCCGGTGAGAGGATGAGGCCGGCACGACCGAGCGTCTCGATTCGCATCCGGACCTCCTCGCGGATGGCTTCTGAGCTAGCGAAGCTGAAGGTTGTCTGGCTGCCTACCGTGCCCCAGAGGGCCAGTTCGGGGCCGAACTGCTTGCGAATCTTTGCCGCGTCCATGTGATCCGGCTGGAGGGGATTGATGCCGTCCACACCGATGTCTATGAGATCGGGGATAATCGGCGCATAGTTCCCGTCGCTGTGGAAGACCACGGGGATGCCCGGTGCAATGGCCCGGGCGGACCTGATGATCTCAGCCATCCGAGGTTTGAAGAAGCGCCGCCACGTCGCAGGTGAGATCATCATGGTCACCGGCGCCCCAACGTCGTCATCGAGGGAGAGCAGATCGACACCGGCGCTCGCCAGGGATACAGCGTTCCGACAGGCGAGCTCGGTGAGCCTGTCGAGGAGATAGTCGGCCCAGTCGGGACGCTCGACAAGGTCCAGGAGGAAGTTCTCCAAACCACGCAGGCGCCAGGCGGCCTCGAAGAGCTCGCCCCCGAGATGGGGCAGATTGCCGCCAGCCGCCAACCCGCGACCATGGAGCTCCGCCACCTGCTCGCGCAGGCCTCTTACACGATAGGGGGTACTGAGATCAGGGAAGGGGAAAGCCCGGAGATCCTCAATACTCTCCGCCAACGCCAGGGGGTTCCGCCGGGCCGGGACTTCCGGACGATAGGACCAGTGGGCATAGGTCGCCATCTGCTCAAAGGTGCCAAGCCGGGTATCGTACGGATATGGGTACGCCTCCCGGCGGAGCGCCTCCTCCTCCGGCGACGGTGGGAAACGCACGAACTGCACATCGATGAGGGCCTCCCAATCATACCCGGGCGGCGCCACATCCGCGAGATCGACGCGATAGAAGTTCAAGGCGCAGGGCACACGGTCAGGCGCTTTGCCGCCCAGAGCCACTAGGACCCGCTCGCGACCGTTCATTCCTTTATCCTCCTGTTACGTCGGATCGATGACGGTTCGACGACGACGCCGCACCTCAACCGTCAAGCTACGGCAGAGAGAGCCGCTCCAGTGCGCCCCACGCGCATCAGAGCTCAGATGAAGAGCAGCGGTAAGTACTCCGGCTCATCATCATAGGGTTCGACCGCACCGCTCGCCACCTGATAGAGGCACCCGTGACTGGTGCGAGCGGCCTCAACCAACGGCGTGTAAGGATGACTGCAGACATCGACGAAGCCAATCTGGTAGTTCTCGCCGTCGAACCTTCCGATAGCTGACTGGTCATAGAGGGTGAAGTAATGCACACCGACACACCAAGGCTTGGCCGCGGCATCCTCGACATAGACTCGGAAAGCCTGACCGCGGGACGGCTGATCGGGCACGTGGCCGATGCCGCTAGCAGGCAGCCCCACATCGAGAGCGCCGAAGTGCCACTCCCCCACCATGATGGGCATCTCGAGCAGTGCGCTGATCTCAGCCATCTGCTCCGCGAGTATCTTTGGTTTGTAGCAATTCATAGAGAACACATCGAAGGAACGCATCCCGCGCACCGCCCAGTCTGGTGGAATCGTGTAGTAGCGGATGCCCAGGTTGAGGTGATGGGGATCGACCCGGCGACAGGCCTCGCTCAGGGTGCCGAGGTACCTCGCGACCATCTCATCACTGAAGTCGGCCAAATCCGCCTCGGCCGACGCGGTCAGGGTCTGCCGCCAGGGTCCCTCCGCTACTGCATCCAGCGTCACGTCCAGACCCCACGCGCTGGCAAGCGCATCATCAGACCCGTAACGATCTCGAAGGAAGTCTGCCAGTGCCCGTCGCGCGTGACACGTCGGTGTGTTGTAGAGCATACCGGCTGCCGGGGTCTCGGTGGCGAACCCCCAGTTCGGTTCGTTCATCAGGAAGTAGCCGACAAACGCAGGATCATCGACCGTCTCGTGGAGCTGCTCCGCGAAGGCGGCGGCGGCATGCTCGAAGTCAGGATGATAGACGTCGGGGAAATCGCGGTAGACGGTCGGGAGCGCGTGCAGGCTCCGTCCATCCATCGGGCGCACGTACGGCATCTTGCCAACAGCAATACGCCAGTCCGACCAATTGGCCACAGTGTTGAACCCGAAGCCGCGCACCTGGGAGAGCGCGACCTCAGACCAGGCATCGAAGGCGACATCGGGACCAAAGGCGCGGATGAAGTTGGCCCGGAGGTAATCAAAGGTCACGCGTTCCCCGCGGCCATGAGCGCCGACATAGTCGCTCTCCGGGTCCGGCAACCACGTCAATCCAGGGGACAGCCCCTCATAGGCGCTCTCTATCCCATAGCGCACACAGTCCAGGCCCGAGGACCAGAAGAGGTACCCTTCGGGATCGACCAGCCACCACCGCTCCCCATCGTGGTGCGTGCGGAAGTAACCGGTGGCCTCGACACTTCGCGCCAGCCACCCACCCCAGCGAGAGAACGCTTCGGGCCAGCGCGCTCCGGGGGCTGCCGCACGTTGAGCCTTCAGGCGGGCGACCAGTTCGTCGACCGAGGTCGTCCTGCCCGGCCATTCGTGCAGCGTGCTCTGACCCAGCTCGTCGAGCAGAGGGCCCTTCGGCAGCACCAGCGCCTCGCCTGTGTCCTCGTCTATCAGGCGCGGAGGCGTCTCCGTGGTCGCCGTGACCGGCGTGACGCAGAAGCGCACGTCTGCCGGCCCTTTGCGCAGCAGCTCGATGCGCATGCGGTCGACCCTATCGAGATCGACCCGATCACCGCCACACAGGGGCTTGAGCCAAGCTCCCTCTCTCGGATAGCGCCATCGATTCTGGTTCACGGCCTCCAACGGGACGCGCATCCTGGCCAAGCACTGATTTAGCAAACCGAAGGTCAGCCGAAAGGCAGGACCGGCGTCCCCTTCCTGCAGGATCAGGCTAAAGACCGCCAGATGCTGGCCGTCGAGAAGCCAGTCGGCGGTGAGGTAACGGGCATCGGCCAAGGCGCCGGCCGGGAACTCATAGGCCAGCCCCGCGCCCGGTTCGTGCGTCTCGTACCAGGTTGCGTCGGGTATGGGCGTCTCATCCGAGCGCGCCGCAAGCCCGCCGGTGAGGGCAACAGGATCGAGCTTGAGCGTAGATATCACTGCCATGTCTTCCTCCTAGCGTACTCGAGCGGTCGCGGGATGGTCTTTGTTCTTCACGCCCGCCGAAACCTGACGCCAACCACGCCCTTTTCCTCCATAGCGCGGTCGGCGCAGAACCCGATCAGATGCCCCGATACGGAATCTTCCAACGTCGTGGTGGAGATCGAAGGCGCCTCACCGCGCACGACTCGCACGAAATCTGCGACAAGCCGCAGGTCCCCCCCACCGTGGCCGCCGAACGCGCCGTGCATATCGCCGCCGATGGAGAGATCGACGACCTCTTCGGCATACTCGTGACCGGGGCGAGGATCGATATGGCGGACGACAAAGGCGCTCTCCTCAAAGACACCCTGGATCTCGCCTTCTGTCCCAACAACGTGGATCGAACGAGATGGTTTCGCCGTGCCGCCGACCATGTTGTGCGTGGCGGTCGACCCATCCGCAAAGTGGATCAGGACCGACTGATGATCCACGACATCCGGATCGGTGCGCCAGACGCAACGACCGAAAGGATTGTCCTCCTTGAGGGACGCAATCTTCTCCCCCAATGTGAGATCGCCGCCCGGATGCTCGACGCTGTCCCAGACGTAGAAACGCCACCTCTCCGGATGGTCGATATAGTGCTTACGGGCGGAGTAGAGACACTCAGCCTCGATCGCACAATCCACCAGACACCGCGTGCCGGCGCCTTCCGGCGCGCGCTCCGGCCTGAACTGGAAGTTACTCCCGAAACTCGCCACAGTTTCTGGGCGGACGCCGCTTTTCATCCAAGCGATAAGGTCGAGATCGTGACTGCACTTTGCCATCAACATCGATGCGTAACCCTCGACCTCGTGTGCCCACTTGCCGCGCACAAAGGCCATCGCCATATGATGGTACGAGACGTGCTCGACGGTCTCGACACTAAGGACGTCACCGATAACGCCGTCCTGCACCCGCTGGCGAATCGCGGCGTAAAAGGGCGCGTATCTGAGGACGTGACAGATCATCACAGTACGGTTATTGCGCTCCACCGCGTCGATGAGCCGCCACATCTCGGGCTCAGAGGTCGCGAAGGGTTTCTCCAAAAGCAGATCGTAGCCCGCTTCTAGAAGCGGCAGAGAGGTCTCCACGTGCTGATGATCCATCGTGCCGTTGATCGCGACATCGGCAAACTTCGGCTGGGCAGCGACCTCCTCGGCGGTCGCGTAACAGCGCTCCGCAGGAAGATCGTAGAGGCGGGCCACATGCTCGCGCCGATGGGCAACCGGATCGGCGACGCCCACAATCTGCAGCTCATCAGGGTAATGCTGGGCATACGAAGCATAGAGCAGGGCGCGATGCCCTGCTCCGACGACGATGGCCTTGAGGGGGGACCTAGGCATAGGGAATCCTTTGAGTTGGTAGATCGACCAGCACAGCGGCGCTAGAGGTCGAAGAGGCGAGCGATATTCCCGCCCATGACCAGAGCTTTCTCAGCCTCGCTAGCCTCGTACTTTAACAGCGCCTCGTACATGGCTCGCACAACGTGAGGGCGGCGGAAGGGCCCATCGGAACCGAAGCAGACGCGGTCTGCCCCAAGCTGGCGGATCGCGTACATAATGGCTTTGGGATCCGTCGCACTCCCGATCAAATACATATTCGGGCACTCCTGCGCGACCTCGACGACGGCGCGGTTCATCTCCCAGTTGGTCATGCCCATATGGACCATCAGAATGTTGAGGTCGGGAAACATCTTGGCAACCTTCCGCGCGCGAAGCGGATGGGTCCTTTCATAGGCATCGGGGCCAATGTGAAACGCCAACAGCTTCCCGGTCTTGGCAATCTCAGCGATTACGGGCAGCGCCAGATCGGCATCGTCGATGTAATACTCGTTCTGAGCTCCATTGAGCTTAACACCGTACAACCCATATTCCTCGGTGCAGACCTTCACCATCTTCTTGGCGTGCGCCACGCTTACCGTCGGATCGGCCCATCCGAAGCCAAGAATCTTATCGGGATACGCCTGCATCGCGTCATAGACGTAACGGTTGTGTCCCTCGATGCCCTCACCCTCATAATCCGGCTTCAGCCACGTGAGCGTCTTGTCGACGCCGGAGCGCTCCATCCGCTTCAGGTGCTCCTCCAGGGCGAACTCACCTCCGGTTGGGGCAATGTGGGTGTCTGCATCAATGATCATCATCTGGGGA
>CAZPJP010000096.1:0-14796 GCA_964586915.1 uncultured Anaerolineales bacterium | reverse complement strand
CGCAGCGGGTCAAGCAAACCGTGGGCGCTGATGCGGTTCGGGACATCGCCCGGCAGGGGGTGCCTCTCGCAGAGGAGGGGTGGGCGATTATCGACGCGCACGGGCATCTCGGGCGCTGTCCGACGATCCACGCTGCCTATGGTGACGCTGAGGGGATTCTGGCCTCGATGGATCGGATTGGCATTCAGACGACGTGCGTGTCCTCGTTCCAGGCGCTCGGCGGCGATTACCGTCGTGGCAATGAGCGCGTTGCCGCCGCCGTCCGCCGCTATCCGGGGCGCTTCCTGGGCTATGCCACCCTCAACCCGACCTATCCTGACGACATCGAGCAAGAGCTGAGTCGCTGCCTGGACGAACTCGGGCTCTTCGCCGTGAAGCTGCATCCGGAGTGGCACGCGACGCCTCCGGATGCGCCCGCCTATCATCGGGTCTACACGGCGATGCAGGTCCGTCGGGGCATCGTCTTGAGCCACACCTTCGGTGACCTGGGCACGCTGGAGCGCATCGCCGCGGGCTATCCAGACGTTACCTTCATCGTGGCGCATGTCGCCGCCACTTACGATCCGCGACTGGCGGAATCCTACGCTGTGGTGATGGAGGCGCGTCGCAACGTCTACCTGGATACGTGTCTCTCTCGCGTCTACTACGGGGACCTGGAGCGCTGGGTCGAGGTCGTTGGCGCTGACCGGCTGCTCTTTGGCTCCGATGTCCCCTTCAACGACAACGCGCATCAGATTGGCCGCGTGACGCACGCGGGGATCTCGGACGCCGAGAAGCGCCTGATCCTGGGGGAGACCATGGCGTCGGTTATGGGTCAACAGGCGACGGCGGCGTGCTCCGGCAAAACGAGGTGAGGGGGTGGCTATGTCAGAGAAGACGACTCAGGGCGAGCCCGTCTACGAGCTGGTCTATGAGGTCATCCGGCAGGTGCCAGCCGGTAAGGTGACCACCTACGGGCAGGTGTCGAAGATCGTGGGCGCCGTGACCGCGCGTCAGGTCGGCTATGCCCTCCACGCCGTGAAACCGGAGATGGAGGTGCCGTGGCAGCGGGTCGTCAACAGTCAAGGCAAGATCAGCCTCGCCGGCGGCGACCAACGTCGGTTGCTGGAGGCTGAGGGTGTCGAGTTCGATGCCCGGGACAGGATCGACCTCAAGCGCTTCGGCTGGGCCGGGCCCAGTGAGGCGTGGCTCGAGTCTCGTGGACTCGACCCGCTCTGGTTCTGGAATCGGTGAGAGAATCCGATGTGGAACCCAATGCGCCCCGATATCTGTGACTTTGCGCTTTCCTCGACTCCGGTCTAGAATCTGACCACGCAGGTGCCCCATCACCCGCGTGATATGGTGCCGCAGGAGCGTGCTGTTGAACCGACGGCGCGGGGTGGTCAGGACGTGGTCGTGCGATCTCGCTGGCGGGAGGCTTTGAGGGGTGCAACCGGATCAAGAGGAGGAGTGATGACGATGGCTCAAGAGCGCGTATGCGTCCGGGGAGATCCGAACCAGATCGACTCCTTCGTGGCGTGTTTGGTGGCTGTTCTACACGCGTGGGACCGTCCCGTGGGCTATGACTGGATCGCTGGGTTGACGGGTGTGGCGTTCTCGCCGGTGCTGGAGCCCGGTGAGGACTGCGCGGCCTGGTGGATGGAGGCCGGCTCCGACGCCCGCGTTGGTTTCCTGGGTCGCGCCCTGGGGTTCACCGTGGAGCGCGTCACCCGCGACGTTGTCTGGGATGACGAGGCGCGAGCGATCTATGCCGACACCGGGATGCTGCCTGGCCCGCACGAGGCCCATTTCGCCAGGCTGCGAGCTGCCTTCGATCGGGGCGATGCCATCGTGTTGCGCACCTGGCCGGCCTGGAGCGTGCTCATTGGCTGGAATCCAGATCTCGATCGGCTGGAGTTCGCGACGGTGCCGGGCTTTGAGGATCTCGTCGCGAGCATATGGGGGCCGGCGCAGGCGCGACTAGCTTACATCCTCAATCCCATCGAGCCACGCGTCGCGTTGGAGGAGAGCGTTCAGGTCGCACTGCGTTTCGGCGCCAAGGTCGCTGCGGGTCGGGGACCCGATGAGAGATTGGGTTACGGGACTGCGCTCTATGCAGCTGCGGCTGAGCGGATGCGGGAGGGGCCGTTCTGTCCTTCGTGCGGCGCGAACGGCGATAGCTGCGCGCATCGCACCCTTATGCGGATGCTGGGCACACAGCGCAGCGCCCTGGGGTTTCTGGATGATGCGCAGGCATTGATCGAAGCCACTCAGCCGTCGGATGTCGCCGCCGATCTGCCGTGGCAGGCGACCGTCGACTGCTTTGAGACGATGGCGGAGATCACATCGACGTACTGCGACTGGGAAGCCTTTCACGCGAGTTGGCCCGACGTGGCCTTCCGTGAGCGGCTTCTTGATAGCTTCGAGGAGCTTGCCGACCTGCAGACCGAGGCGGCCCAGGCGCTGGCCGAGCTGGCGGTCACGTACGCCCGGCAGCTGGCGTGAGGTAGGCGACGGCCTATCCGAATCGCCCCGTGATGTAATCCTCGGTGCGCGTGTCTTCGGGCGCCGTGAAGAGCTCACGTCCGTCTCCCCACTCGACCAGCTCCCCCTGCAGGAAGAACGCCGCCCAATCGGCGACGCGTGCCGCCTGCTGGACGCTGTGGGGCACCAGGATGATCGTGAAGTCCTGTTTGATCTCCTGCAGCGTCTGCTCGACCTTGAAGGTGGAGATGGGGTCCAGGCCTGAGGTCGGCTCGTCGAGCATGATGACCTCCGGCTGCAGCGCCAGCGATCGAGCGAGACAAAGGCGTTGCTGCTGCCCCCCGGAGAGGTCGTAGGCGCTATCCGGCAGCCGATCGGCCACCTCCTCCCAAAGGGCGGCCTGTGTGAGTCCGCGCTCGACCGCCGCGTCCAGCTCGGCTTTGTCGGTGGTGCCGGCAAGGCGCAGACCGTAGACGACGTTGTCGTAGATGCTCATCGGCAGCGGCACCGGTCGCGCAAAGACAATCCCCAAGCGGCGCCGTAACTGGATCACGTCGTAGTCTAGCGCCAGGATGTTCTCCCCGTCGAGCAGAATGCGCCCTTCCTGGGCCACGACGTCTGCGAGATCGTTAAGCCGGTTCAGGGTGCGCAACAGCGTGCTCTTGCCGCCGCCGGAAGGGCCAAACAGCACGTTGATATGATTGGCGTAGATGTCCATCGTCACGCCGTTCAGGCTCTCGGTGCCGTCCGAGTAGCGCACGGCCAGATTCTCAATGCGGATCTTAACATCGGGACGTTCAGCCATAGACCGTTAGGCTCCTGAGGCGTCTAGCGCCAGCTCCCAGGTCACGACCGGGTTGCCACGCCATTGCGACACAGCCGTTCACCAGACGCGCTGTTTCCGGTAGTGGCGCCGGATCAGCGTCGCGATCAGGTTCATCGACAGGACGAAGACGAGCAACACCAGCGCCGTCCCAAACTGGATCCGGATCGGCATCCCCGGCACCTGCGTGGCGATCACGAAGAGATGGTATGGCAGGGCCATCGTCTGGTCAAAGATGGAGCTGGGCAGTCGCGGCAGGAAGAAGGCAGCGGCGGTAAAGAGGATCGGCGCCGTCTCACCGGCGGCACGCTCCACCCCGAGTATCACCCCGGTGATGATGCCGGGCAGCGCCTGCGGGAGGACGACGCGCCGGACCGTCTGCCAGCGGGTGCCGCCAAGGCTCGTGCTGACCAGCCGGAAGGACTGTGGCACCGCTCGGAGGGCCTCCTCAGCCGTGCTGATGATCACCGGCAGCGTCATAATACCCAGGGTCAAGGATCCAGCGACGATGGAGGTGCCGAAGTTGAGGAAGATGACGAAGAGCCCCAATCCAAAGAGGCCGAAGACGACCGATGGGATGCCGGCCAGATTGATAATTGCGATGCGGATTGCGCGGGTCGTCGCGTTGTCCTTGGCGTACTCCGCAAGGTAGATGGCGCCCCCCACGCCGATGGGAACCGCGACGACGGCCGTGCCAGCTGTGAGCGCCAGCGTGCCGATGATAGCGGGCAGAACGCCGCCTGCCGTCATCCCGTCGCGGGGCATCTCGGAGATAAACGACCAGGAGATCGCTCCTGAGCCCTGCACGACGATGTAGCCGATGATGTAGAAGATCGGCAGGATGACTACGACCGCAGCCAGCGTGATCAGCCCAAACGCTATCTGTTCTGAGACTCGTTGTGACATAACGACGCGTCTATCTCCTTGGCTCGTCCGCCATCTTTAGGACAACATCCGCTCGGCCCGCTCCGTCTGTCGGAAGACCACCGCTGCCGCCGCCAGGTTCACCACAAATGTGATCACAAAGAGGGTCAGCCCGACGGCGAAGAGGACGTGGTAGTGGGTGCTGCCCTGGGCCACCTCACCCATCTCGGCGGCGATGGTAGCCGTCATCGTGCGCGCGGGCATAAAGACGTCAAAGGGATGGCGCGGCATGCGCGGAGCGTTTCCGGTGACCATCATCACCGTCATCGTCTCCCCGATGGCGCGGCCCACGCCTAGCATCAGCGCGGTCAGGATGCCCGATTTGCCCGCCGGCAGGATGATTCTGGCGATGGTCTGCCAGTGGGTCATTCCCAGCGCGAGCCCGGCGTCGCGATAGGTCTTGGGCACGGTGTCCAATACGTCCTCCACGACACTCACCACGGTGGGGAGGGCCATCCACGCCAGCAGCACGACGCCCGTGAACGCGGTGAGGCCAGTTGGGATATCGAGGCTCGTGCGGAAGAAAGGGGCGATGACGACCATGCCCATAAATCCTATAACGACTGATGGGATACCCGCGAGCACTTCGACGATGGGCTTGAGAATCTCACGGGCCCAGTCGGGGATGATCTCCGCGATGAAGATGGCCGTGGCGACGCCGAGGGGAAGTGAGATGGCTGCCGCGCCGATCGTGATGACCAGTGAGCCCGCGATCAGGGGTAGGAGCCCATAGTAGTCCTCAACGGGATACCAACGCGTGGTCAAGAGAGACGGCAGAGGTACATCCACGAAGGCCGGCATGCCCTCCCGGATCAGGAAGACGAAAATGAGCACGACGAGCACGATGGAGCTGATGCCGGTGACCTGAATCGCGCGTTCGATCAGGATCTCAAAGAGCCCTACCTGACGCTTGCGCGCCTTCAGGTCGACCGGGGCTTCGGGTTGGTCGACCTCCACCTGCTGCTCGTCGGAGCGTCCCGGTGGCTTGACGTCAAGGCTCATAGCTCACGTCTTTCATCCATGCCTCTCATCACGTCTCAGACCGTATCTCATAGATCGTCGGCAATGGGTACGAAGCCCAGCTCCCGGACGATGGCCTGGGCCTCTGGCTGCCTAATCCAATTTAGGTAATCAAGGAGATCACCCTCGGGCTCCCCGGCCGTGTACATATACAGATCGCGCGCCACGGGATACTGGCCCGCGTTGACGGTCTCGGCGCTGGGCATCCAGAAGGGGCCCTCCGGCGAGCGGCCCACGGCGACGGTCTTCATATCGTCGGTCACGTAACCCAGGCCATCGTAGCCGATCGCGTTGGGATTGTGACGAACCTCTGCGCCAATGCCCTCGGACGACGGCAGCAGCAATGTGTCGGTTGAGAAGAGTGTGCGATTGTCCGCGTCGCCCAGTCGCACGACCGTTTCGAGAAAGTAGACGTGGGTGCCCGAGTTGGTCTCGCGGGATAGTCGCACGATGGGCCGATCCTCGCCACCGACCGCCTGCCAGTTGCTGATCTTGCCGCTGTAGATGTCGGAGATCTGCTGAAGCGTCAACTCGTCGATGGGATTGCTCGGATGGACGATGACGGCGATGGCGTCGCGCGCGATCACGAACTGCAGCGGATCCACGCCGTTCGCCCGCGCCGCCTCGATCTCCTCCGTCTTGATGGCTCGAGAGGCATTGGCGAGATCCACGGTGTCGTTGATCAGCGCAGCGATGCCCGTCCCCGAGCCGCCGCCAGTGACAGCGATGGCGATCTCGGGATGGAGCGATCGGTAGCGCTCCGCCCACGCGAGAGCGAGGTTCACGATGGTGTCCGATCCCTTGTTCTCGATGGTGGTGCGCCTGGGCGCCTCCGGCGTGGAACCATCCTCAGATTCGCAGCCAAAAAGCGACAAGGCTGCAAGAAGAGTCAGGACCACAATGGTGAATCGGAAAGCCGTTGTCTTGGTCACGGGTATGTATTCTATACCGTCTCCGTCGAAGCGCAACTCCACGGGCACTGTATGAACGGTGCGTCAACGGGGCTGCCGCGCTCAAGCTCAATAGGTAGATCTTACGCTCAAGCGTTACATACTCAACCGCTTCTTCACGT
Organism: uncultured Anaerolineales bacterium; assembly: GCA_964586915.1. Taxonomy (GTDB): domain Bacteria; phylum Chloroflexota; class Anaerolineae; order B4-G1; family SLSP01; genus PWVB01. The sequence continues at coordinate 8,494 of CAZPJP010000096.1, read as the reverse complement.
GGTCGAGGATGCTCACGGTGCGACTTGCCCCAACCCGTGTCACGCCGAGCTCGCGTACCTCCAGCAGTTTGTCCAACGATCGGACGCTGCCCGCCGCCTTGACCTGGACGCTGGGCGGCGAATGCTTGCGCATCAGTCGCAGGTCCTCGAACGTTGCCCCGCCCGAACCGTAGCCTGTCGAGGTCTTCACCCAGTCAGCACCGACGTCTCCGCAGATCTCGCAGAGCTGGATCTTGTGTTTGTCCTCGAGGTAGCAGTTCTCGAAGATCACCTTGACCTTCTGGCCTTGAGAGTGCGCAAGGCTCACAACAGCTGCACTCTCTACCCGGACGTAGTCCCAATCCTCACTCAGCACTTTGCTGATGTTGACAACCATATCGAGCTCTTGACAGCCATCGTCGAGGGCACGCTGGGCCTCTGCCACCTTGACGGCGGTGGTGTGTCCCCCATAGGGGAATCCGATCGTCGTGCTGGCCTTCACGGTGCTGCCTGCCAGCAGGTCCGCGCACCGCTTCAGACAGTAGGGCATGATGCAGACGCTGCCCACGACGAGGACGGTTATAGGGTGATTCGCTGTAAGCGTAAAGATCGACGATCGTCGCACGACGTTGACAGCGCGGGGGCATCATCTATACTTCGGGCCGGGGGGAGTGCGCTGGCACCGGATCCCTCCGGGACTGAAGGGCTCTTAGGCTTAGTGGGTGGAGGACGGATTCGATGCAGACAGACGGCCTGCCCAAGGTACAAGTCAAGCACCTAGATTTCTTCTACGATGAGATGCAGGCCCTGTTTGATATCTCGCTCGATGTTCAGGAGAAAGAGATCACCGCCTTCATCGGTCCCTCCGGCTGCGGGAAATCCACCTTCCTCCGATGCCTCAATCGTATGAACGACGAGATTGCCGGAACGCGGATGGAGGGTGAGATCCTTATCGACGGGGAGGATATCTACGCGCCGGATATCGACGTGGTGGCGCTGCGGCAGCGGGTGGGTCTGGTCTTTCAGACACCGAACCCCTTTCCCCAATCGGTCTACAATAACGTTGCGATGGGCCCTCGGTCCCAAGGCATCGCCCGGGGCAGCGATCTCGATGATCTGGTTGAGTCGTTGCTCAGGCGGGTTGACCTGTGGGAGGAGATCAACGCCGATCCCTCCGTTCCTGCGATGAACCTGGGGTTGGGGCAACAGCAGCGGCTTTGCATTGCGCGCACGCTGGCCGTGGCGCCGGAGATTGTCCTGATGGACGAGCCATGCTCTGCCCTGGACCCAATCGCGACCCTTAAGGTCGAGGAGCTGATGCGTGTGCTCAGCGAGGACTACACGATCGTGATCGTCACCCACAATATGCAGCAGGCTGCTCGCGTCTCCGATCGCACGGCGCTCTTCTGGCTGGGCGAGCTGGTCGAGTTTGACCAGACAGCCAAGATCTTCACGAACCCGGAGGAAGACCGAACCGAGGCCTACATCACCGGGCGTGTGGGCTAGCGCGATCTACTGCTTGACCGATCATGATTGACCTCCTGAAGCTGTTGGTCCTGCTTGGGCTTACCGTTGTTCTCCTGATGCGGAAACTGGACCTGGGGCTGGTGCTTTTTCTTAACACGGGGCTGGTCGCGATCCTCTTTGGCTATCCGGCCTTTGACTGGCTGCGATCGGTACTTGGCGGGATGGTGGCCTCCGATACGTTGAGCCTGGCGGGCGCCGTGTTTCTCGTGCTGGTGCTGGCGGAGCTAATGCGACGCACCAACGCGACTGCGGATATGGTGACCTCGCTGCAGGTGCTGGTGCCCGACAGTCGCATCACGTTGGCCTTGATGCCCTTGATGATCGGTCTGCTGCCGATGCTCGGCGGGGCGATGTTCTCGGCACCGATGGTCGACGAGGTGGGCACACCCCTCGACGTCAGCGCCGAGCGCAAGACCTTTGTCAACTACTGGTTCCGCCACGCAATGGAGTACGTCTTCCCGCTCTACTCCTCGCTATTGGTCATCGCGGCGTTGCTCGAGGTGACGGTCTTCGACGTCATCCGTTTCTCTTGGCCCCTTACGCTGGTTGCCCTGGCGGGCGGCGTCATCTGGGGCCTGAGGGGGATCGAGAAGCAACCTCCGCGTGAGGCACCGCAAAAACGGGCGGGGGCATGGGTCCGTCTTCTAGGGAGCACTTGGCCGCTGCTGCTGGTCGTGCTCGCCGTGGTTGTGCTGAGGCTCAACATGGTGCTCAGCTTGATCGGCGTGATTGCGGTCTTCGTCGCCCTGAAACGGATTCCTCCCGGGGAGTGGTGGGACATTCTGAAGCGTAGCTTCCCCGTTGGGACGTTCTCGGCCATCTTCGGAGTGATGGTCTTCAAACACGTTGTGGAGGACGCCGGCGCCGTCACGCGGATCCCGCAGGCGCTCAGCGCGCTCGGCCTGCCGGCGATGTTGGTGGGCTTCGTGGTGCCGATGATTGTGGGACTGCTCACAGGCACCGCCGCTGCTGCGTTAGCACTGAGCTTGCCGTTGGTGGCGCCGCTGCTGACGAATGGCCCGCTGGGGACCATGGCGGCGGGGGTCTGGTGCTTTGTGGGTGGATTCAGCGGTGTGCTTCTGTCGCCGCTCCATCTCTGTCTCGCGCTGACGAAAGAGTACTTCGAGGCGAGCTGGGGCGCGCTCTACCGGCGCATCGTGCCGTCGGTGGCCCTCGTCGTGCTGGCGGCAGTGGGCCTCGTGCTGCTGACCTAGGCCAAGCACTGCGGGCACGCCGCTGCGCCGAGCCAGATATGTATGATTGTCCGTGACACAAAGCGAACCGGGGGCTGTCCCAGTGCCCCCGGTTCTCAGAAGGAGGAGAATTCGTCTAGCGGCCCTTTAACTCCGCTTACGACTCTACTTTAGCACGCCCTGAGCGCCCTGCTTGACGCAAATCTGATGACAATCTGACGAAGCACCCGCGGAATGGTATGTTAGCGGTCAGCTGTCAGCCTACATGACAGGAGTAAGGAGTAGAGAAGTAAGGAGTAAAAGGTGCTGCACGCGAGAGTCGTTTACTCCCTACTTCCTTACTTCCTACTCCCTCGCTGGCTGACAGCTGACCAGCTGAGAGCCGACCGCTACCCAAGGAGGCCATACAATGTCGATGCCCCAGGAGATGAAGGGCGACAAGCTGCTCTTTCGCTTCTCGGCCTACGGTTTTCTCAAGAACCTGCGCTTCTTCGAGCCCTTTCTCGTGCTCTTCTTTCGCGATGCGGGCCTGAGCTTCCTGCAGATCGGCGTGCTCTACGCGGTGCGCGACATCTCAACCAACCTACTGGAGATTCCGGCGGGCGTCGTCGCGGATGCCTCTGGTCGCCGCCGCTCGATGGTGATCTCCTTCTCCGCCTATATCGTCTCCTTCGTGCTCTTCTACTTCCTGCCGGGCTTTGCCAGCTACGCCCTGGCGATGGTGATCTTCGGGATGGGAGAGGCGTTCCGATCGGGCACGCACAAGGCGCTGATCCTGGAGCACCTGCGCTTGAGGGAGATTGAGCACCTCAAGGTCGAGTACTACGGACGCACCCGCGCGGCGTCGCAGCTGGGATCGGCGCTCAACGCCGTCCTGGCTGCCATGCTCGTCTTCTCCACCGGGAACTACCGGTACGTCTTCCTGGCCTCGATCGTGCCTTACGTGCTCGATCTCGTCAACTTGGCGACCTACCCCCGCCGTCTCGATGGCGATCTGGCCGAGCTGCGCCTGAGCGCGATGCCGCAGCAGTTCAGGGCCACGACGCGCACCTTCCTCAACATCTTCCGGAGCCCCGGGGCGCTGCGGGCCATCCTCAACAGCTCGGGGTTCGACGCCTTCTTCAAGGCGACGAAGGACTATCTTCAGCCCATTCTCGAGACCTTCGCCTTGGGGCTGCCTGTCTTCGTCGCGATGCAGGAGGACCGGCGTTCGTCCCTGGTGATCGGTCTTGTCTACTTCGTGATCTTCCTGATGAGCAGCTACGCTTCGCGGGAGGCCGGCAAGATCGGCGCTCGCTTCGGTGACGTGGGGCGGGCGATCAACCTCACTTTCTTCGTGGGAGCTGGGTTCCTCTTTGTCGCTGGGCTGGCGTCCTGGCAGAGCCTGTCGATCCTATCGATCCTCGTCTTTCTCGGGCTCTATCTGCTGCACAACGTGCGCAAGCCGCTCAACGTCGCCTTTATTAGCGACCAGATCGAGAACCAGGTTATGGCGTCCGGCCTCTCGGTCGAATCACAACTGGTCACGCTGTTGATGGCTCTGATCGCGCCGGTGCTGGGCGCGCTCGCCGACGCCATCGGTGTGGGCGGCGCCCTGGCGGTCCTTGGCCTGGCGATGACCGTTGTTGCGTTCGTCGTTCGTGTCTCGTCACTTGAGGCAGCGATGGCAACCATCGACGGTTAGCGTAACGGTGGTCCGGACGACCGCCATTGCCCGGCGCGGGCGGGCATCCTCACACGCGGTGACTACCCTCTAGGTGGTGCGATGTAGGCAGATGTAGGCGTCATCGTGCAAGCCGCTCTCCCGCCAACTTGTGGTAACATGACGCTTGACGCTAGCCGGTCGATGAGGATCATATTTATAGGAATCGCGAACGATGACACCCTTGCACGCTAACCTGCTTCTGTTGCTGGCCGCCACCATCTGGGGCTTTGCCTTTGTGGCCCAGCGCGTGGGCATGCTCCATGTTGGGCCCTTCACGTTTAACGCGATTCGGTTCGGCCTGGGGGCTCTCTCATTGCTGCCGCTCATCCACGCCACGCGCAGACGCCGGAAGCGCGCCGGTCGGATCGAGGAGCACGGCTCCCTCGGTCGCCTGCTTCTCGGGGGGCTGGCGGTAGGCGTGACGCTCTTCGCGGCGGCCTCTGCTCAGCAGATCGGCATTGTCACCACCACCGCCGGCAAGGCCGGGTTCATCACCGGGCTCTACGTCGTGCTGGTGCCGCTTCTGGCCCTGGTCTGGGGCGAGCGTGCTTCGTGGATCACGTGGGTGGGCGCCCTTCTCGCCGTCGGCGGGCTCTATTTCCTGAGCGTCACCGAGCGGCTCACCCTAGCGCCTGGCGACGCCTGGGTGCTCCTCAGCGCATTCCTATGGGCGGCCCAGATTCAGCTCATCGCCTATTTCACCCGTTCGGTCGACCCGCTGCCGCTGGCGGCGATGGAGTTCGCGGTCTGTTCGATCCTCAGTTGGATCACGGCGCTGCTTACGGAGTCTGTCGCTTGGATCGGCATCCAGGCCGCCCTCTGGCCGATCCTCTACGGTAGCTTTATCTCCGTGGGCATTGCCTATACCCTCCAGGTGGTGGCCCAACGCCATGCGCATCCGACGCCGGCTGCGATCATTATGAGCCTGGAGTCAGCCTTCGCCGCGCTGGGCGGCTGGCTGTTGCTGGGTGAGCAGCTGGGCGCCCGCGGAGCGCTCGGCGCCGCCCTGATGATGGCCGGGATGATCCTCGCGCAGATCCGGCCTAAGGCAGCCGGTGACCGAGGCACGCTCCCAGCTGCTGAGCAGACCGTTGCGGTGGCCCAGGCCCACGCTCAGCAGGACGTCGTGTCCGTTAGGTAGCTGCCCGAGCGCGATCGACAACAAGGAGGGAGGTGCCGATGAGCAAGGTCGTGATTGTGACCGGCGCCAGTGGCGGGATCGGCGCCGAGACCTCCAAAATCTTTGGAGGGCGCGGCTGGGCCGTGGTCCTGGCGGCGCGATCGACCGGGAAGCTCGCTGGCCTGGCTGCAGAGATCGAAGCGACCGGCGGCGTGGCGCTGGCCGTTCCCACTGACGTGACGGTTCCCGCTGAGCGCGCGCGCCTTCTGGATCGCACAGTGGAAGCTTACGGGCGGGTCGACGCGCTCATTAACAACGCGGGACTGGGTCTCGCGGGGACCGTGGAGACGGTGGCCCTGGACGATCTCGAGTATGTATTCCAGCTTAACGTCCTGGCGCCGGTGGCGCTGATGCAGGCCGTGGTGCCCATGATGCGTCGTCAGGGTGGGGGTGTGATCGTGAACGTCTCCTCCCTGGTGGAGGAGTTGTCGGTGCCCTATATGGGGGGCTATGCTGCGAGCAAATCGGCCCTCGGCACCCTCACGGATGCCGCCGCTGTGGAGCTTGCTCGCGACCACATCGCCGTGGTCAAGGTTATGCCAGGGCTCACGGCGACCGGTTTCGAGCGCAACACCCTAGCCTCGGGCGTGGGTCTCTCGCTGGAGCAGCTGCTGGCGCAGGCTAACTTTATGACCGCGGTCCCGCCCGAGCGCGTGGCCGCATCGATCTGGGACGCCGTCCAGAGCCGTAAGAACCAGCGCTGCACGAGCCCGCGCGATCGCCTGCTCTGCTGGATGCCCCGTGTTACGCCAGGTCTGACCCGGGCGTTGCTAACCGCAGCAGCCCGGCGCTACGTGAGGCCCAGCGGCGAGCCCTCGGATGCGACCATCAAGCGGGACCTGCGCAGCCTCGGCGCTATGGCGGGCGCCGCCGTCGCCGGTCTGGGTGCGATCGCCGCGGGCGTCTGGCTGTGGCTGCGTCGTCTCTCTCGAAGATCCCGAGCCTAGTCCCGGCGTTTCCCTTCAGCCTGGGATGCCGGTGCGGGACGAACCGCTGCCTGTCTAGATGCCCCTGGCGTCAGCGTTCGCGCTCGTTCTGTGCGTGAAGGTGGTGCCTCTTGAGCGAGTCGACACCTCGCGAGTGCCGTGAAGCAGGAGGTTGGCACAGTTTGTCTTTCTGGCGGGAGACACTAGCATATGGATGGACCGATTGTAGGATGACGCGAGCGTCTCAGCCTACCCCGAAGGAGTCGATCAGAATGGACCACAACAGGAAGTTCCTTGGCGTTGTCACGATTGCCTTGCTGCTCACCATCTTGATGGGATTGGCGGGCGCGCCGGTGTTGGGGCGCCAGCCCGAGCGGGTGAAGGTATTGATTGGGTTTGCCCAGAGACCTGGGCCCGCCGAGCAGGCGTTGGTGCGCCGGGCGGGCGGGGCGGTCCGGTATCGCTATCGCCTGGTGCCCGCCATCGCCGCGACGGTTCCCGAGACCGCGATCGCGCATCTCCGGGCCAACCCCAGCGTGGTCCGCGTGGAGCCCGATCTCAGAATGCGGGCGCTCGATCAGGAGCTTGAGAACGCCTGGGGCGTCACCCGCATCGGCGCCGGGACCGTTCACACCGCGGACCCCGCGAACAAAGGAGATGGTATCAGTATCGCCATCATCGACTCCGGGATAAACTACGCTCACCCCGACCTGGACGACAATTACGCGGGTGGCTACAACTTCGTCAACCTCGGCGCGGATCCCTCGGATGTCTACGGTCATGGCACACACGTCGCCGGCACGGCCTGTGCGGAGGACAACGACAACGGCGACCCCGACCCTGACGGACCTTACGGTGTCGTCGGTGTCGCCCCGGCGTGTGACCTCTACAGCCTTCGAGTGCTCGATGACAACGGCTATGGCTATTCCAGCGATCTGGTCGCGGCGTTGGACTGGGCTGTCTCGAATACCCTACAGGTTGCCAATCTCAGCCTTGGCTGGGATCAGGACCCTGGTGAGACTGTGGAGCAGGCCTTCAACGCGGCTGAAGAGGCGGGGATGGTCATCGTCGCGGCGGCGTGCAACAATGGCAATCCGCCTGGGCGGGGCGAAAACGTCTGCTGGCCCGGCAAGTACAGCGCCGTCATCGCCGTGGCGGCGACCGACGCCAACGATCGGCGTGCCAGCTTCTCCAGCACCGGGACAGAGGTGGAGTTGGCTGCTCCCGGCGCGTCTGTGTTCTCCACCTGGAATGATGAGACCGGCTACGCCACCCCGGATCCCGTGTGTGGCGCTGATGCTAATGGCGAGTATGGGTGCTATAAGTACGGATCCGGTACCTCGATGGCGTCACCTCATGTGGCGGGGGTTGCTGCGCTGATCCTTGCAGCCAACCCCGATTGGTCCAACCATCAGGTACGGGCCCAGCTAAAGAACACCGCTGATGACCTTGGCGACGCCGGTTGGGATCCGCATTACGGCTATGGACTGGTGAATGCCGTTGAGGCAGCTGCGCCTGCTGAACCTGCGGAACCTGTGACCGATATCGCCATCGTGGCTGTGCATGCGCCTGAGTCTGTAGCGCTGGGCGATTTGGTTGACGTCAGCGTGACGGTGGAGAACGTCGGCAACCAGGATGTCTCCGATGACATCACGATCACTTTGATCGACGAGACAGACGACTTTTCGATCGGCAGCCAGACGATCGAAGCCGGGTTGGAGGCAGGGGAGTCGATGCTTGTCGCGTTCACCTGGGAGATAGCGAACGCGACTATCGGTGACCACACGCTCATCGCCAGCCAAGGGAATGAGGATGACGATCCCTCCAACGACACTCAGAGCACGTCGGTGACGGTGAGCGAGCAGAGCGTCGGTCTCACCGTGACCGAGATCGATCCCGATATCCTCGCCGTGGGTTCGACTCAAAATGTCGTTGTCTCCGGCTCGGGATTTGCAGAGGGCGCCACGCTGACCTTCGAGGGCGG
>CAZPJP010000095.1:0-15121 GCA_964586915.1 uncultured Anaerolineales bacterium | reverse complement strand
GCGTTGGGACGAGCAAAGTGCGTTGCACCTGTTCTGTCCAACTGCGATTGCCCTATTGTCAAGGTAAGCGACTCGGCTTTTTGACACGCTGTCGCCTTCAGGTGTAGAATGCATGCACATTGACATCAGGCAGAGACTGACCGTGATGAGTGCCGCCCAGGAAAGGCAAATGGATGACCGAAACAAGAGTCGCAACGACGAACCTATGGTAACCTCCGCCTCAGCAACCAACATGTCCTCGGACCGAGGGGCCTCGGCGCAGGCTGTGACGGCGTTCACCGACCAGATCATCGACAACGTAGAGCGGGTCATCATCGGCAAGCACCGGCAGGTCGAGCTGCTGATGGTTGCGCTGCTCTGTGAGGGCCACGTGCTCATCGAGGACGTCCCCGGCACGGGTAAGACAATGCTCGCCCGCGCAGCCGCGACCAGCATGGGGCTCGGTTTCAAACGCCTCCAATGTACGCCCGACCTGCTCCCAAATGACATCACCGGTGTCGAGATCTATAATCAGAAGACCAACAGCTTTGAGTTCCAGCCTGGTCCCGTCTTCGTCAACATCCTGTTGGCAGATGAGATCAACCGGGCCACGCCGCGCACGCAGGCGGCGCTGCTAGAGGCGATGCAGGAGCGCCAGGTCACGACGGGCGGCGTCACCCGCAAGCTGCCCGCGCCCTTCCTGGTCCTGGCTACCCAGAATCCTATCGAATACGAGGGGACCTTTCCGCTCCCCGAGGCTCAACTCGATCGCTTCCTGATGCGGATCTCCCTCGGTTACCCTGAGGAGCAGGATGAGATCGCCATCCTCCGCAATCAGCGCAAGGAGCACCCAATCGAACGCATCGAGAAGGTCGTCGACGGGTCGGAACTGCTGCGCCTGCGCGACGTGGTGACCGACGTGCACGTGGATGAGACCGTCGAGCAGTATATTCTGACGATCGTGCGCGCCACCCGCGAGCACACCGACGTCACCCTGGGCGCCAGCCCGAGAGGGTCGCTGGCGCTCTACAAGACGTCCCAGGCGTGGGCAACGCTGCGCGGGCGCGACTACGCCATCCCCGACGACGTGAAGGTGTTGGCGCCGCTCGCCCTGTCGCACCGGCTGATCCTCAAGCCCGAAAGCCAGCTGCGGGGTCGCACGGCGCTGGGCGTCATTTCGGAGATTCTCGAGCGCGCCGAGCTCAAGCTGACCGAGGCAAGCGCGTAGCGCGCATATCGGGATCGGCCTCGGCGTGAACGGCGCGTCGTAGACCCTGAATCAACTGGAGACAGAAATGGAGAAAGCTTCCGAAGGCACTTTGAGGATCGTGCCCTTCACCGACCGACACGTTCCCGCCTTCACAGCCTGGTTCAACGCCTTGCCCCGCAATGACCTATGGAACGAGGCGTGGATCCGCTACAAAGCCCTCGACGACGAGACGTACGACCCCGAACTCATGCTCACCGCCACTCAGGACGGCGACCCCGTAGGGTTCGTCCTCGGCAGCGTCGCGGAGGACAGGGGCTGGATTCGCGCCTTTGTCGTGCACCCCCAGCGACGTCGTCAGGGCATCGGCACGGCGATGTTCGACGCGGTGGAGAGGACGTTCAAGGAACGCGGCATCCCGACGGTTCACGTTGGGTGGGCGCTGCCGCGATACTTGCTGCCCGGCGTCGATATCACCTATACCGCAGCGATCGTCTTTCTCAACCGCCGTGGATACGCAACGAATCGCGAAACGCGGAACAACATGGACGTGACCCTAAGCGGTCGCGACTTTGATACGACCAACGACGAAGCTCGCCTCGTAGACCGCGGCATCACGGTGCGGCGAGCGCGGGAGCAGGACCGCGAGGCGATCGTGGCGCTGTGCGAGCGCCTCGACCACCACGGTTGGGCCGTCGAGACGACGATGGCGCTCAAGGGACCCCCGACGCTGGAGGGCGGCCCAGCCCCGGTCTTCATCGCCCTCAAGGACGGGGACCTCTGCGCCTTTGCCACGCACAGCATCTGCGGCCCGGTCCACTTCGGCCCGATGTTGACAGCGCCCGACCTCCGCGGCCTCGGCATCGGCTCGGTCCTGCTCAAACGCTGCCTGCAGGACTGGCAGCGCGCGGGCGTGGCGCGCTGCGAGATCACCTGGGCCGGCCCCCTCTCCTTCTACGCCCGCACCGTCGAGGCGACCATGGGCAAAGCGTTCTGGGTTTTTGAGAAGGAGCTGTGAGACAAGGACGGATGCAGGATACCGGAAGCGAGATGCCGGATGTTGGATGTTGGATGGCGGATGGTGGACGGCTGGGAGCCGTACGACTCCCTACTCCCCTACTCCTTACTCCCCTCAGTGACAGCTGATGGCTGACAGCTGACCATGCCCAACCTAATCCCCGCCCTGATCGCGCTCTTCCTCCTTGCCGCCCTGCTACGCATTGACACCTACTTTAGCCTCGTCTATCTCTTGGCGGCGGCCTACGTGCTCGGGCGGGTCTGGTCGCGGCAGAGCATGCGGCAGCTGAAGACGCAGCGCCGCCTGATCAACCGGGCCTTCCCCGGCGAGACGATCCCGGTCGCCCTAGAGGTGCGCAACGACGGCTGGCTGCCCGTGCCGTGGGTCGAAATGCACGACTCGCTGCCGGTCGATATGATCTCGCCGCCCTTCTACCGGCGCGTGATCACGCTGCTCCCCTATGAGAGCCGGCGTTTCAGCTACACGCTGTCGTCTTCCAAGCGCGGCTATCACGTCATCGGACCGATGATCTGGCGGACGGGAGATCTCTTGGGCTTCGCGCCCCAGCAGTCAGACCAGCAGCAGCCCGAGTACATCATCGTCTATCCTCGCGTGCTTCCCCTCGACAAGCTGGGCCTACCCACCCGGTCGCCGCTGGCCTCGCTGCCGGCGCCAGCGCCCCTCTTCGAGGATCCCACCCGCATCACCGGGGTTCGCGATTACCAGATAGGGGATTCGCCGCGTCGCATCCACTGGACGGCGAGCGCGCATGCCAACGCGTTGTTGGTCAAGCGCTACCAACCGGCGATCGCGCGCGAGACACACATCTTCCTCGATCTCGATCAGGCTGACTATGCCTTCCAGCGCCTCCATCCCGCCTCCGAGCTCGCCGTCGTCACCGCAGCGTCGCTCGCCCACCACATCGTCGTCCGTGAGGACCTGGCGGTAGGGCTAGCGACGCAGGCCACCGACCCCCTGCAGGACGACAAGATCGTGACCCTCTCCCTGCCACCTCAGCGCGGACGCGCCCACCTGATGGGCATCCTCGAAGTGCTCGCCCGCGCCCAGACCTACCAACGGTCGTCGGAGCGCGTCGACGGCCCCCTACCCCTGCCGAACTTCCTGAGGCGCGAAAGCATCAAGCTCTCCTGGGGCGCCACCATCGTCCTGATCAGCGGGCGAGAGACCGACGCGCTCTATGATTCGCTCCTCTACTTGCACCGGCAGGGATTTGCCGTCGCATTGATCCTGGTCATGCCCACCCCGCCGGCGGGCGACCTCGAAGCTAGAGCGGCGTCGATGGGTCTGCCGACGTACCACGTCTGGCGGGAAGAGGAGCTGGAGTCGCTATGAGCCCTGGACCAGGACGTCGCCGTGGCGATCGGCGGATCATTGTGCGAGAGACCGACGACTACGTCGAGCGCTCTCAGGAGGGCCCTCCGCCAGAATCGCCCAGCCGGTGGGTCCGCAACGTCTTTCAGCCCGCCGTGGTCACCATCCTGGTGGCCTGCATTGCCTGGTCGGCCGCGCAGTTCATCGCGCTCCTGGCGACCGACGTCAGCACGACCCTCTTCTGGTTCGGGCCGGTTATGATGGCCTTCGTCGGTTTTCGGACACAGCGGGTCGTCCAGGAGCGGTTCCTGAGCAGCGCCGACAGCCTGCGCTTCCGCCTGATCGAGCTGGGGGTGATGTTCCTCATCATCAAGCTGCTCAGTCACTTCGATGACACGATTCCCGAGATGCTCGCCATCGTCCAGGGATGGGCACAAGCGCCGCTGAGCTTCTTCGATACGGAATCGGTCATCGCCTTCCTGATGGGCACCGTCGCCTGGTGGGCGGCGGGCGCGACCGCGCGCGATCTCGACGCGGTCGCCGATCCAACGATGTACCTCGGAGAGACCGAGGCTCGGTCACGGCTCATCGCCCGCTATTTCGCCGGCGGGGCCGTGCTGCTCATGTTTGCTGCGCTGACACGGATCGACCTGGCGAGTGTGGTGAAGCTGGCAAACCCACGCCTGCGGGCCCCGATCCTGAACGTGTTGCTCTACTTCTTCCTGGGGCTCGTGATGCTCGGGCAGGTTCAGCTCGCACGGTTAAGCGGCCTGTGGCAACGGGAGAAGGTCGACGTCGCCGCGAATCTCAACATGACCTGGATCCGCTATCTGCTGCTCTTCGTCACGCTGGCGGCCCTTGTCGCCTTCATTCTGCCGACCGGCTACACCGTTGGGATCCTCGATCTGGTGTCCACGATCATCTGGGCCATCGGTTACGTGGCCACCGTGCTCTATCTCCTGATCCTCTGGCCCTTCGCGATGCTCTACGCACTGCTGATGGGCCAAGCTGAGCGCATCCGACCGCCCACCGTCGAGCAACTCCCGTTCCGTCTCGAACCACCCCCGGCGTCGGGCGCGGAGGCCCCCTGGTTGGCGATCCTCCGCTCGCTAGCGTTTTGGGCGGTCCTGCTCGTCGCGATTGCGTACCTCGTGCGCAGCTACGTGCGCGACCGACCGGGATTGCTCAGGGCCCTCCAGCAGTTCGCGCCCGTGCGCTGGCTACGCGTGGTGTGGCGGTCGCTGCGCCATTGGCTGACGAGTTTTGGCCACACCGTACAGCGCACCGTGCCAGCGCTGGTGCGCCGGCTCCAGCGGATGCGCGGTCAGCGCCGCCAACGGAGGGAGCGCACCCGCGGCCCCGACGCTCGGGAACAGATCCGCTACCATTACCTGACGACGCTGGATCGGGCTGAGGAGGCCGGCTTTGCGCGCCGCCAGATGGAGACGCCGTATGAGTACCGGGAGAACCTGGACCCGCACCTGAGTGAGGGCCACGACGCGATGCAGGAGCTGACCGAGGCCTTTGTCGAGGCGCGCTACAGCACGCATGCCCTCACGGAGGAGGATGTCGCTGCTCAAGCAGCCAACGCATCGGAAATCCTGCGCGCGCTACGCCGCCCGCGGACCGAGGAGGAAGAGGAAGACTCGGCGCCACCGGAGGCGTGAGCCCGCAAAAAACGTACCGCGCGCCGAGTCCCGACGGAGCACCGCACAGGAACGAACAGGGGCAGCTGCGCTGTCTGGACCGGAGTCCAGACAGCCGAGTTTCCTAGTCCGTCAGCGTCCAGGTGAAATCGCCGACCAGCGAGACCTCGTATTCCTCGACCAGGACCTGGTTGTCGCAGCCCGCCGCTTGCAGGTCGTAACTGCCGGGGTAGACATAGACGACGCGGCTGCCCCCTGAGGGCAGGGTCTCCAGGTCTCCCAGCCAATCCATGCCCCAGTCGTCGGCGGATGAGGGCGAGATGTAGAGGTAACAGACGTCGGTGGCGGAGTGGTTTTCCACAAGCACCCCGACCTCTGCCCCCGGTTCGCTGACGATGATCGTCTGATCGAGGGCGATCTCCCATCCCGTCAGCATCGTGGCCTGATCACAACGCACCAACCGGACGTCGTGCGGACCGTCCGGCACGTCGAACGCCCGCTCGCCGCCGGGCGCGATCACCTCATCGCCGGCGAGCCAATCATCGCCCCACTGATCGCTCGCGGAGGGCGAGATGAGCACGTAACACACCTCATCGGGCGATCGATTCTCTACCGTGATCGTGAAGCCGCCGACCGCCGGTGTCTCAGCGATGGGGGTATCGGCGACCGCAATCGACGACTCGGTTGCCGTCGGCGTCACACCTAACGCAGGCGTCATGGTAAGCGTGGGCGCGAGGGTCACCGTCACCGTCGCCGTCGGCGCGGCGCCGCCCAGCATATCGGCGAGGAACGGCCGTCCAAACAGGAAGCCCAAGCACCCGAGGACCCCACAGCCCACGACCACAACCGCGATGCCGATCCACAGCCGTCTGGGTCGTTTTTGGGCCGCCGGCGCGGCCGGCTCCTGGGCCGGGCCGGTGCCGCCGCTCGGCTGGTAGGATCCCGATGGCGCCATGACCGTGGGCGTGATGGGAGGCGGCGAGACAGCGGGCTGGGGCGCCCTCGCGTCGTAGGCAGGCAGCGGCCCGGAGACCAGGACGGCGAGCATCTCCCGCGCCGTCTGCCACCGCTCGCTCACGGACAGGGACAGCGCCTTCATCACGAGGTGCTCGATGCGCTCGCTGACGTGAGGGGCCAGCTCGCGCAAAGGCCTGAAAGTCTCTGGCATCGCCATGCGCTCCGTGGCCGTGGCTGGTGCGCGACCGGTCAATAGATGATAGAGAGTAGCGCCCAAGCTGTAGATGTCACTGGGCGGACCGGTATGGTCGGTCACAGCGCCATACTGCTCGGGCGGCGCGTACTCCGGCGTCCCCATGCCCCGCATCACCGTGCGCGTCCGCGGATCGTTCGGATCCCAGAGCTTGACCAGGCCGAAGTCAACGAGCACCACATTGCCGTCGGGCTTGACGATGATGTTCTGGGGTTTGATGTCGCGATGGACCACGCCCTGCGCGTGACAATAAGCCAGGGCCTCGAGCAGCTGCCGCGCCCACTCGACCACCTTGGCCTCAGACTGAGCTCCCTCCTGGATCACAATATCCACCAGGCTGCGGCCATCGACGAAATCCATCACGAGGTAGGCGTTCGATTGCTCCTCGAAATAGTCGGTGACACGCACCAGGCCGGGGTGGTTCAGCCGCGCCAGAACCGCCGCCTCCTGCTCGAACTGCTCCCGGAGCCCTTGGAGCATCTCCTCATCGAGGCCGGGCTGGGGGCGGAGCTCCTTCAGGGCTACAGGCACCTTGAGCCGGAGATCCCAGGCCCGATACACGGCGCCCATCCCCCCCTGCCCCAGGAGCCTGACAACGCGATAGCGATCCTGCACGACGGTTCCGGTCTCAAGCATCGGCCACTCCTCCCCCTAACAGGACCTCAGTCATCCCTCCCAACGGTCTATCCCGCCCCCCGCATCGGTGCCGATGCGCTACATCGGGGCCGATGCGCTACATCGGTGCCGATGCGCCTCATCGGCGCCAACGCGGGCAGAGCTTACGGACCGCCGGTGCGTTTGTCACGTTGCGCTCGCCGGACCCATCGACGTTGATCACAAAGACGTCGGCATTACCGGCGCTTCCCACCGGCTTCAGATAGAAGAACGTCGCCCCATCTGCAGAGAAGCGCGGTCGCCAGCTCGCGTCGTACGCGGCGATGACCTGGGGGGGTGGGCAGCGCGGTGACCGGGGCCACGTGGATGGACTGATCCACCCCAAACGAGACGTAGCTACGACCACCGCGCGGACGGCAACCACGCCGCCGGCAACCCCACGTTCACGATCCCTGCAAGATGCAGGCCGAGCACCGAGCCCGCTCCGACCACAACCAGCACCTCTGCTGCCAGGGCGCCGAGAAGCCAAGGATGGACCCTCACGCCGCGCTGGTCCCGCCGGCTCCGGAGCCGGCGGGACCGTCACACCTGAACGATCACCACGGTGATGTTATCGTACCCACCGGCCTCGTTGGCGCGGGCCACCAATTCCTCGCAAGCAGCCTGAGGCGACGTGGCCTGCCGCCAGATCCGCCAGATGACCGCGTCCTCCACCATATCGGTGAGCCCGTCCGAGCAGAGCAGCAGCGCCTCGCCCGGCTGCAGGACGACCTCGAAGAGATCGTAGGCGAGGTCGAGCTGATCCCCAATCACCCGGTAGATCACGCTCTTCTGGGGATGCCGCCGGGCCTCTTCTGGCGTCAGCTGCCCGATATCGATCAGGCGCTGCACCAGCGAATGGTCGGTGGTGACCTGTTGGAATCCCTGGGACCGCAGATGATAAGCCCGGCTATCGCCAACGTTCAACACCTTCGCCGTCCTCCCGATCAGGAGCGCCATCACCAGCGTGCATCCCATATCGCTGGAAGCAGCCTCACGCTCGCGGTGGACCGCTGCGTTTGCCGCCGACGCCGCGTCCCCGATCCAGGCCTCCGGATCCAACTGCCCCTCGAGCGTCTCCTGGAGCAGGCGGTCGCGGAACCCAGCCAGCGTCTTCACCGTCAGACGGCTGGCGACGTCGCCGGCGGAATGGCCTCCCACGCCGTCGGCAACCACAAAGGCCCCCACCGACAGGCCGTTCACCTCCTCCGAGACGTCCATCACCAGTAGACTGTCCTCGTTCAGATTGCGGACGTGGCCTACATCCGTGCAGGCGCCCACGGCGTAGGCGACCGGCTGCCGGCGAGAGAGCGTTCGCCAAACGGCCTCCAGCGCATCGGCGAAGTCGCCGGCGCGTGGATAGCCGGATCGGAGCGCCCGAGAGAAGGCCTCCGCCGCTGGCTCCGGCAGCGTCTCAGCGGCCGCAGGCTTTTCCGTGCCTGTCGCCAGCTTCAGCAGCAAACGCGAGAGGCCGTCCCGGTTGTCGTGGAAGAACTGTGGTGCAGCGCTGGGGTCATCCTGCGGGATGACGCCCACACGGTCAAAGCAGACCCAGCGCGCGATCGTGGCGTCGACCAGGACCAGATCTCGCGTGACAGCGTCGAGAACCACACCCTGTTGGTGCAAATACGCCAGACCACGCGCCAAGGCGCTCCCCCACACCAGGACCCTTTCGAGCGGCTGGGGCAGGTCGAGCCTGGAGGCTAAGGCATCTCGGATATCGGGCTCGACCTGGAAATACCGCGGCTCGCCAAAGGACGTCTCGACGAAGACCGCAACCGGCGCGACGACGGCCGGATGCGCCAACTGCCGGGCCACGACGTCAGAGATCCTCGCGAACCGCTCTGGATCCCGATGCTCTCGCGCCAGCAGGACCGGATGCTCGGGCCGCGTTGCATCGAGCGTGCCGCCGCACGTCGGGCAGACCTGGACATCCGCGCCGCCGATGAGCGTATAGCACGTCGGGCAAAGGCTGAGAGGGGTCGTGGCTTTGACCTCGTAGACGTTGCCCGCTTTCGTCACGCGCCCACCGAGGACCAGAAACCGTCCCTCATCGAGCAACGTGCCCTCGGGCAACAGGTCGTTGGACCCCGCTGCAGCGCGCCGGCGCGCCGCTCCTGTTTCTGTCTCGGAATTTGACCCAGAACGACGCGGTCGAAGGCGTATCAACGCGTAGATCAGGGCTACGGTGATGAGAAAACCCAGGACCCCCACCCCAATCAGTAGAGCGAACGTCATCTGCGGGCCGAGAGAGGCGATAGTGGGAAGGCCGGGCTCGACAGACGCAGGCGTCGCAACCACCGAAGGCCCACCGAGAGGAGAAAGGCTGGGCGAGGGAGAGACCGAGCACCCGCTGAGCACAAGCGCAAGCACCGAGACGCCCTTGAGCACGGCCCACTTATGAGACTGTGAGTGACGGGAAAGCCACGGGTGCATCGTACGTTCCGTGCGTCTTGATCGCATACTCAACCCCTATCTTGATGGATCCGCGGCCAGTTGCCGCTGTACCGGATGATCGCTCTGGGGTGTGACGCCCCCGCGTCGCGTCATGGGCACAGAGGCCCCGACGCAGCGTCGCGCCCCGTCAGCACTGCTGCGCCTATAATAACCAGGATGCGCGAAAGTGGCAATTCAGATCTATAGGACGAGAAAGGCCGCTCCCCAGCTGGAGAGCGGCCTCTGTAGACTGTTGCCCGACGAGGTTGGCTGGTCATGCTTTGAGTTGCGTTGAATCGAGTTGGGGATCGTCCGCTACTTTTCCGCGATCGTGATCGTCTCGATCGCGTCGCCAGGCCTTGACGCGGTCTGCGGATCGCGCAGACTGATCTTCTCTAGCACGTCGAGGCCCTCAACCACCTTCCCGAAGACGGTGTGGCGCCCATCCAGCCAGGATGTCGCCTCGAAAGTGATAAAGAACTGGCTGCCGTTGGTGTTGGCCCCGGCATTCGCCATCGAGAGCACGCCGGGTGCATCGTGTTTGAGATCGGGATGGAACTCATCAGCGAAGGTGTACCCAGGCCCGCCGCGCCCGGTGCCCGTGGGATCGCCAGCCTGCGCCATAAAGTCCTCAATCACGCGGTGGAACGTCGTGTTGTCGTAGAAACCCTCTCTCGCGAGGAAGACAAAGTTGTTCACCGTCTCGGGCGCCCTCTCGGCGTAGAGCTCTACCACCATGTCGCCCTTTTCGGTCTCCAGCGTCGCCACGTACGCTTTGTCGGGCTCGATGACCATCGCGGGGCCGGCGGGGTACATATTATTGCGCGCGGCAGGCTCCGCGGGCATCGGAATCGTGCCGGGCTGCACCCGCGTCTCGGGCGTCGGCGTCGGCAACTGGGACTCGGAGGTCTCCTCGATCTCGATGGTCTCGATCTCGTCCCCCGGCTCTGAGGCCGTCTGGGGATCGCGCGGCGCGAGCGACATCAGGACGTCCATCCCCTCAACCACCTTGCCGAAGACGGTGTGGGCGCCGTCCAGCCAGGGTGTCGCCTCGAAGGTGATAAAGAACTGGCTGCCATTGGTATTGGCCCCGGCGTTCGCCATCGAGAGCACGCCGGGCGCATCGTGTTTGAGATCGGGATGGAACTCATCAGCGAAGGTGTACCCAGGCCCGCCGCGCCCGGTGCCCGTGGGATCGCCAGCCTGCGCCATAAAGTCCTCAATCACGCGGTGGAACGTCGTGTTGTCGTAGAAACCCTCTCTCGCGAGGAAGACAAAGTTGTTCACCGTCCGGGGCGCCTTGTCGGCGAAGAGCTCGACGACGATGTCGCCCCTCTCGGTCTTCAGGGTCGCGACGTAGACCTTGGACGGATCGATCTCCATATCCGGCGGTGCGTCGTACATGTTGTTGCGCTGCGCGGGTGCGACTGCCATATCTGTTTCCCTCTCTGTGTTCGTGGTATCTGGATCGTCGGCGGAGGAGGGGTTATCGGCACTGCCGGCGGTCACCGTCCCTTCGGGAAGTCCCACCGTCTCAGACGCCGGCCGATCGCCCCGGCTCAAGAGCAGAACGAGCACCACGGCGGCGACGGCGACCAACGCCACGACACCGACGATCGCCCACCGCGACGGAACACCGCCGGAGCGGCGTGTCGACGTCCTGCCAGACGTAGTCTTCGACCGACTGCGCTTCGATTTCGTCATATCTCCTCCAATGGATTGAATCGCCCCGATTCTAACCGATTCTGGGGTGGAGACCAGGACTGTGCTTACGACCCGTCCCCCCTCCTCAGCCCGCGCATCGATGGATGGACACTGTATCCCTTAGTCAGGAAATGCGCAGGACGTCCCAAGCATAAGCTTCTCTTTCCCGCTTGCGACGGATCACAATCCGTCGCTCCGCTTCGTCAGACACCGTTTCCTGAGCGAAGGCACAGTACCAGATAAGCGGACCGCTCCCACACCGGCTCATGCCGGCTTATGATACCCACGTTGGCACCCGCACGTAGCGCGGCGACATCCTCTGTAACGTGGCTTCCTCCGAAATACGCAAGACGGGCGGAATCTACACGATACCGAATGCCCCAGCCGCAAAGTGCTTGCGATCAATGTGAGCACAGGCAAGGACTTCCGCGCCCCTAGCAGGAAGGAGACCTCCGGTCGATTCACGGCCCCCTCCCCTTCGAAGGCAAAAGGTGAATCTGAGCGTGTGTCTGTAGAAAACTCGATCGAGTTCGAGCGGACACAGCAAACAAGGTACCCTTCCGCCCTGGCGAGGGGACAGGCCTGCTGGAACGCGCCTGGCGTTCAGCTGAGGACGTGCGGTGCGACGTGGCGGTTCACAATCCGCCGGGAATGCCACGCCGCTTTTCGGTTTGGCGATCAGCGATGGTCTACCGCGCTGAGCTTGTCAAGGGCAGATACACACAGCGCTCGATGGCCTGAGACTCGAACAGCACATCGAAATCCATCACAGTCACCGGGGAGTCGTCACGATGTATCAGCGGCGTGACGCCGACATTGTCCGCCCAGAAGGCCTGGCCCCGCGTTGTATCGTAGGCAGCGCCAAATCTCATCTCGACCTCCGGCTGTTGCGCCGTCAGGACGACCTTCAGGCTCGGCTTAAAGGCTGGCTCGATAGGCTCATAACCCTGGGCCTCCGTATCCACCACGTTGTGCTGCCCGCGAACGTCGACGGAAAGCCAGCTTGTCGTGTCGGTGGGGAAGTGGCTGGGTTGATCCGGTGGCAGCCAGGTGAAGGCAAAACCGTCCCCCGCCACCTCTGCCACCGACATGTCGCCCGTATCCCCGGTCGCACCGGAGAGCAAAGGGACATCATGGAGGTAGTTGCTCGCTAGTCTGTACAGGTTGAGATCGCCCGTCGTGTCGTCTAGGGGCGCCGCCAACGCAATCGTGGTGGTCCCCGTTCCCGTGATGATTCTGTGCGTCGGATCGTAGGCGAAGGACAGCGTGGCGCCCCACGTCCCATAGGTCCCGGACGCTCCCTGAGAGACCCCACCGGAAGCGCTCACCTGCACGCCTTGGGCGTCGGGAATGACCGCCTCTATCTCCGTGTGAGCCAAGACGGCGCCGGGCAGAAAAGGTTGAGCATACCAGGAGGACCCCCAACCGTTGATGTCACAGCCCGGGCGAGGGCGCAGATTGAAGGTGCCGTTCTCATCGACCAACGTCATAAAGTGATGCCCGCAGTGTGTGAAGCGATACTCCAGGGCGTCCCCTACTCGAACTTGCTCTACCGCGTAGCAGGTGTCACGATCCGCGCGGGTGATCCGGGGCGTGCCAGGCGACCCCAGCGCCAACGCTGAGGGTTTGTCTGACTGCGACACGTCAAAGGACGTCTGGCCGAGTGGTTGGCCATTCTGTTGTGCCTGCGCCTCAGAGGGAACGCCGAAGAGGACGACGTGGTAGAACGTGGCGCCTACACCGAGTAGTATCGTGATAAACAGGTACGACCAACGGGAGCGTGACATGTCTTACACCTCCTGGCAGTTAGTAAGAGACGGGTCGGGTCTGCGGGGGCGACCGATTCCTGATTCGGAGCCAAGTCTCTGACGACCTCATCGCCTCAGAATCGTCGCGAGGTTAGCGTGACTCGCCTGTAGCCGAACAGCTTGGCCCTGTTAAGCGAGCACGATATGCGCTGCGATTGGGGAGCAAAAACGGGGACCTGCCAACCTACGCTATCTTCGCCCGTTGGTGGTTTGAAGAATGAGTAACGACTCAACCATCGCCCCACCGCCGATGCGATGACCCAAACTATTCTTGTCGACGTTGCGATGTATCGTTACGATACATACACTACCAGACCCACATTCGTCTGTCAAACTGCGCCCCCGTCCCCGGCCCCGGCCCCGTCCCCGGCCCGGTCCTGCGGCCAGATCCCGCAGCGATGCACTCGGGTACCCTTCAAGACCAACGGCCCGCCGCAACCTCCTCTTGCACGAATCTCGCACAGCTACAGATTGCCACTGCCCGGATGTGGACTATCCTCCAATCGGGTGCCATCGGATTTGTGATAGTGCCGCCGTTCTCGGCCCCCGATCCAGCCGGTCAAGGAACGTCCTTCAGAAGCATCCAGAACGCCCAAGGAGATCGATGATGGCAGAGAGCAGCACAGCTGATGACACCTCCACAACAGCAAAGGACCGCGGTAGGTCGTTTCTCCCAAGGCTCCTGAGTGCGGTGTTTTCTGCTATTTGGCGCGCAATACGTCGAGCGGGCCAGAGGCCCCCACCTGACAGGACACGTCAAGATAGAGGCGCGCAAGGCTCTCCAGATCGACAGGATGCCCCCACCTGTGCGCCCGGAGCGCGCGGAAGCCGCAGGCTGCCAGCACCGGGCGCCGGCGGCGAGTCGGCAGGGCGCACCGAGATCAGAGTTGTGGGTGTTGGCGGCGCCGGCGTCAGCGCCGTCAACCACATGATCGACGCGGGTATCCGAGGCGTGGTCTTCGAGGCGCTCGACACAGACGCCGAGAGCCTCTCGAACGTGCGCGAACCGTCGGGCGCCCTCCTCATCGGCGAAACTGTGACCCGGGGGTCGGGGTCGAGCGGCGACGTGGAAGCAGGCCGGCGGGCTGCCGAGGAGAGCCGGGACAGGATCCGCGAGCTCTTGAAGAAGGCGCCTATGGTCTTGGTGATCGCCGGGATGGGAGGCGGCACGGGCTCGGGCGCTGCCCCCGTCATCGCCGAGATCGCAAGACACGAGGTCCAGGCGCTGACCATCGGGCTCGTGACCTATCCTTTCCAGTTTGAAGGCATGCGACGTCGCCGCGCGGCCTCCGCCGGGATCGAAGCGCTGAGGCCGGGGGTGGATACGCTAATCGCGATTCCGTACGACCGGCTGCTGGAGCTCACCGACAAACGCCTCACCCTCAGTGCCGCCTATGCCCTCGGAGACGACATCCTGTGCCAGGGCGTTCGGGGGCTCACGGAGATGCTGACTGCCCCCACTCTGATGCGTCGCGACTTCGCGGACGTTCGCGCCGTTATGCGGGAGGGCGGCTGCGGCCTTATAGCGATCGGGCGCGCGTCGGGCGAGAACCGTGCCGCGAAGGCGGTCCGCCAGGCGATCGCCAATTGGATGCCCGATGTCCCCATCGATAGAGCCCAAAGCGTCCTGCTTAGTGCCTGCAGCGACAGCAGTATAGCGCTCCCTGAGATGAACGAGATCGCTTCGATCATCCGCGAGGCCACACATCCAGATGCCAACTTGGTCTTCAACTTCGCCATTGATAAAAGCCTGGGGGACGAAATCAAGGTTACCCTGATGCTAACAGGCTTTGACAGCGGTACGGCACAAAAGATTCAGCAGCGCACTGCAGGACCTCCGCGCTGCAGGATGGCATCGCTCGAACTTGACCTTCCAACTTTCTTTGGGTGTCGCGGCTAGACACCCTCATACCGGCCTGCACCGGAGCGCTCTGCGCATCGCCACGCGCAGGACACACGCAGAGCGACGCAGGGTGATCGACTGCGGCGGCTTCAGCGCGATCGCATGGCCAGGCGCGCTAGCCCACCGGCCTTGGGGTCTCGTCCGCTCCTTGCAGGAAACCCCCACCTGCTCACTTGAATGAATCCCCTTTTGCGCCTATACTAGAACAAATGATCTATCACAGG
>CAZPJP010000094.1:7876-15140 GCA_964586915.1 uncultured Anaerolineales bacterium | reverse complement strand
GGAGGAACAGCCCGACGTGCCGGAGGATATCGCGCGGACAATGCTCAGGTTGGACCATGCCCGCGGCAAGCTCGGCCCGCTGGAGCTCACCCGGACGGTCATACGCTCGGGCGCGGACCGACTGCTGGCCAAATAGAAGGAGTTTACAGTCGCTACAGATCCAGGACGCGCGCGCGGTACTGCAGCGCCTCGGCTAAGTGATGCGTCTGGATGACATCCTCATCCTCCAGATCGGCGATCGTGCGGCTCACCTTAAGGACCCGATGGTAGGCGCGCGCGCTCAGGTGCATCTGACGCATCGCCGAGCGGATCAGCGCCTGGCCCTCCGGCGGCAGGATACAGTACTCGCGGATCTCCGCCGGTCCCATGTCGGCGTTGCATGCCAAATCGGTCCCCGCGAACCGGCGATGTTGCCGTGCGCGGGCCGACTCTACCCGCGCGCGGATCGACGCTGAGGATTCCGCCGGCGTCGTGCGGGTGAGCTTGTCATAGTCCACCCGCGGCACCTCGATGTTGATGTCGATGCGATCCAGTAGCGGACCGGAGATCCGTTTCCGGTATCGCTGAATCACACCCAAGGAGCAGGTGCAGACCCGCTCCGTGTCGCCGTAGTAGCCGCAGGGACAGGGATTGAGGGCAGAGACAAGCATAAAATTGGCGGGAAAGGTCAGGGCGCCCTGGGCCCGGCTGATGGTCACGGTCTTGTCCTCCAACGGCTGCCGCATCACCTCCAGCACCCGCCGGTTGAACTCCGGCATCTCGTCCAGAAAGAGCACGCCCCGGTGGGCTAAGCTGATCTCGCCAGGCCGTGGCCATTGGCCGCCGCCGACCAGCCCGGCGTTGCTAATCGTGTGATGAGGAGCGCGGAAGGGCCGCTGCTGGATCAGGGGGGTGTCAGGCGGGAGCATGTCGGCGACGCTGTAGATTCGGGTGACCTCCAGCGCCTCCTCCAGCGTCAGGCTCGGCATGATGCCCGGCATCGCCCGAGCCATTAAAGTTTTCCCCGCGCCAGGGGGACCCACCAGCAACAAGTTATGAGCGCCACCGGCCGCTACCTCGAACGCCCGCTTCGCATGCTCCTGTCCCTGGATCTCAGAGAAATCAGTCGCGGGTGGAGGCAGCTGCTCGCCCAGGTTCGTAGCTGGATCAAGCGGGTCGAGAAGCACCAGCCCCTGCAGATGTGAGACCAGGGACGCCAGCGAATCCACAGGATAGACGGCGAGATTGGGGATGAGCGCAGCCTCCGGCGCGTCCTGAGCCGGGACATAGAGGGCCTTGACCCCCTCACGGCGAGCCATATCAGCGACGGACAGCGCCCCCCGCACGTGTCGCAGACTCCCATCCAGGGAGAGCTCACCCATCATCAGCGATCCATCCAAAGCATCCGGCGGAAGCTGACTACTGGCCATTAACACGCCAATAGCAATAGGGAGATCATAGGCGGGGCCTTCCTTGCGCAGATCGGCCGGCGCCAGATTGATGGTGATCCGTTGACTGAAGGGGAAGCTATAGCCACTGTTGCGGATAGCCGCACGCATGCGCTCACTGCTCTCACGCACCGCAGCGTCCGGAAGGCCCACCAACGTCAAGGTCGCCATCCCCGCACGCCGCACATCAACCTCGACATCGACAGGCTCGGCCTCGAGTCCTAGAACGGCGGCGCTGTGAATCTTGGCTAACATCGCACGCCACCTAATGCAGACCAGTTGGCAGGTGTCTCGTCGTCCACGCGACGGCAAGGGATCATGCGCTTCCCTCCATACCGGCTGAAGCCCGTGAGATGAGAATGGATGACCGCAAACGCGGCTGAGCACAAGTGTACACCCACTTTAGTGGGCGACAGTTTGTCGTCGCGACAGTTTGTCGTCGCGACAGTTTGTCGTCACGACGGTGCGTCGTGCGGTGAGGCCCCTGCGGCGGCGACGCCCGATGCCCGGGAGAATTTAAGACCGCAGAGGAACACCTTGCCCTAACTCGGCGCGGAGGTCGCGGGCCTCTTGCTCCAATGCCTCAAGATGCTGGCGGATTCCTACATCGCCGTGGGTCAACCGATGCCAGGCAAAGGCAGCCTCGGTGACCTTCTGATGGTAACGGCGTATCAGCCACCAGCGGCGCAGATCGCCACCCAACAGCATCTCGAGCCGCGCGAGGCGCCGCTGCAGCGTCGACCTGAGCACCTCGACCTCGTTGACGGTAATGGCATCGGACCGTCTCAGCCGCTGGCTGTAGGCGACGATGCGGCGTCGCTCCACGATGAAGGCTCCCAACGCCACGAGCAGCAGGAGGAGGACACCCGCCCAATCGATCACAACGGCTAGGATCAGTGCAACGAAGCCGCGATAGATGGTTAACGTGGCCAGGACGTTATGCAGCGCGTGGGCGACCACTGCCAGGCCGAAGCCCAACACGATCGTGACTACTCGCAAGGGCTTGGATCTGGTCTCCAGCGAAAGCGCGATGCCCAATCCCGTGAACCCAGTGTACATAGCATGATTCAGGCCAAACACGCCGGCCCGCAAGAAAGCCAATCCAAGAACACCATCCACGCCCCCCTCGGTAAGCTCCCCGGCGAGGTAGAAGGCATTTTCGACGGCGGCAAATCCAAAGCCCACAAGACCACCGTAGATCAAGCCGTCGACAGGGCTGTCGATCTCCTTACTGAGGAGCACTACCAGCGCGAGCAAGGCCAGGCCCTTGACGGCCTCCTCCGTCAACGGCGCCACAACAGAGGCGCCGAGGAGCTCATAGGACAACTGGCTAGAATCGCGAACGAGGGTCAGCGGCACATCCAATGCTACCTGAAGGATCAGGGCCAGCACAATCGACGGGATCGCGCCCCACAGGAACGCCGCTGCCAACAGGCCAAACGGTTCTTTCTCGTACCGGTCGAACCACCAGAGAACCGTCGCATACAGCAGCACCGGCACAAAGCTGAACGTGAGAACCAACAAACCGCTAAGCAGCATCCAGGCTCACCTCAGGTTCGCCGTCGATCAAGAGAGGGCCAACGCCACTGGCACGGAGACACCACGATAGTTCCCGCCCCCCAGAGCCCCTACGCTTCGCTAGACGACCGCCGGTCTGACAGCGCCTGTAGCATCGCGAGCCCACCGCCTACAGCTGCCATTCCACCCACGAGGGCGCCCAGCCCCTGCAGCAGCGTCTTGGTCTCCACGCTGGGCAATACGGCGCCCTCGAGGCCAGCCTCGGCCCCGTACTGCTCAAAGAGCTGTCCCCAAGGGGTCTTCAACGCGGCCTCGACGCGCTTGCGCCCCACGACAGGATACCAGTAGACGTTATGATAGAAGTTGCTGGCGAAGTAGGACCACGGCACGATCGGGCTCCGCAGGAGCATCTCCTCCATCGGTTTGAGCGCCCCGTGGTAGATCGTTTTTTGCCCCCGACTGGCGAAGGTATCCTCTTGGATGAAGTTCCAACGTTCAGCCGTGGCCTCCTCGTCGCCGACAAACTCGATCTCTCGAGGATCGCCGACCCCGAGACCCAGCTCGTGCGCGATCCGCAGGAAGGGAATGCTCTGGGGATCGAAGCCCTGTAGCATCGCCGAAGCAGCATCGATGGCGACCTGATCGGAGGAAGCGAGCAGCACATTCTTCTCGTGCCAGTGCATCGCTCGCGGCCCGGGCCCATCTCCAGCAAAAGTACCGTCCATCACGGCAAAGAGACCGGGATGGATCCCTTGCTGGATCATCAAGAGATCCACCAACGTCTCGTGGATCACGCTGTGGGTCCAATGGCGTTTACGTCCCAGCAGGCCACCAAAAGCGTTCTTCATCGCGCCGGTGATGGTCGTGAAGACGTGGGTCTTGACCGTGGGTAATTGTATGATGTTGTTACCGATCAGTACCTCGGGAATCTCCACCCCTTCGGGGTAGATCTCATCCAGGACTAGGAAGGGACGTTCGGGCTCGTAGCGGACCCAGGGCACCTCAGGTTTGTAGATGTAAACACAGGGCACACCATAGGTATCGGTGACATACCGCTGTTTGTTGTTGAATTCGCCATCTCCGGTGTCCACCACCACGGTGTCATTATGAACACCCATGAGGTCATAGCCGGCGCGCTGCAGGACTCGGATCACGCCCTCAAGCTGCCAGGGCGTCGTTGAGCACGCAGGATACCAAGTTTGCCACGATATATTGATCTTCAGCAGTGTGGTTTTGTCCTTAGGTAAGACCTGCTCGTAACCCGCCAATTCCATCAAGCGAGCGTAGTCATCCAATACGGTCTCGGGGCTCGTTTTGACAATGGCAACCTTGCCACGGCCCGGGAATTCCACTTTGTCCATATGACCCTCTCTCCAGCAAACTATGGGGCGCCTGGCGTCCTTCATCAAGCCATCCGCATCCCTGTCCGCATCACGCATCACGTCGATATGCAAGAGAAGTATAGAGCTTTTGCGCCTTCTGTCCACCATTCGTCTCCCCGACGACGGCGAGTATGATCCTCTGGCCTGGCACCCAGATGCGTCGCCCACCGAGAGGAAAATTACGTGGTGAATCTACCCACCTATGGTAAAGTGAGGCCAACTATCTGATGAAAGACCACCCATAGGAGCCAGAAAGCATGCGAATCTCCCTCACCGGTCACAAGGGTCAGCTCGGGCGATCACTTTTTGAGCGCCTGTCCGAGGACCACGATGTCCAGGGAATCGATCTTCCCGAGCACGATATCACCGATCGCCATGCGACGGCGAAGCTAATCGCTGAGTTCCATCCGGACCTGATCATCAACTCCGCTGCCATGACGAATGTGGATGGGTGTGCCAGGGATCCAGGTCTCGCCTATCGTGTCAACGGGATGGGAACGCAAAACCTGGTGTTGGCCGCGGCCCACGTTGGCGCGGAGTTCCTCCAGGTCAGCACGAACGAGGTCTTTCCCGGCACCGTAAGCGCTCCCTATGATGAGTGGTCGCCACGCCGAGCTGTCAACGCTTACGGACGCTCGAAGTTGGCCGGTGAATGGTACACTGAGAACTTGCTCTCCCGTTTCTACATTGTCCGTACGGCCTGGCTCTACGCCGAGGACGGACGCAATTTCCCACATCGAATTATCGAGCTGGCCGACAAGCGGGATAGCCTACACGTGGTCACGGATGAGGTGAGCAGCCCGACGTACGTTCCTGACCTGGTTGGCGCCCTCGTTCGACTGGTGGAGACGCACGCGTATGGTATCTACCATCTTGTCAACGAAGGCACAGCTTCGCGATATGAGTTCGCGCAGGCGCTGCTGCACCACAGCGGTCGGCAGGCCATCCCCATCGAACCAATCACATCTGACGCGTTTGAGCGCGCCAGCACCCCCCCACCTTATGCCCCCCTGGCGAACAATGCGGCGGCTGCGTTGGGCATCACACTGCGGCCCTGGGAGGATGCCGTAGCCGCGTTTATTGGCGCAGCCGGCTATAGGAAGGAACCGTGAGGACCGGGCCTCTATACCCGCGCATCATCCACAACCCCATCCGGAGATCACGCTAGCATGGTGCCTGCTCGCGATACCCGGTCGATGATCTCGACATGAGCCCAGCATCCAAACCCCTGATCTCTGTCGTCATCCCCAATTGGAATGGAGCCCAGCATCTTCCGGTCTGCCTGGACAGCCTGAGCCGCCAGAGCTATCCGCACACGGAGGTCATTGTCGTCGACAATGCCTCAGAGGACGATTCGCTCGCCATCCTTTCCGGCTATCCAGACATCCAGGTCCTGGCGCAGCCCCGCAACCTAGGGTTCACCGGCGCCTGCAACGTCGGATTGCGCGCGGCGCACGGCGCGATCAAGGTGCTCCTCAACAACGATACCGAAACAGACCCCGAGTGGCTCAGCATCCTGGCTGACG
This sequence comes from uncultured Anaerolineales bacterium, assembly GCA_964586915.1. GTDB lineage: Bacteria > Chloroflexota > Anaerolineae > B4-G1 > SLSP01 > PWVB01. The sequence goes on along the minus strand of CAZPJP010000094.1, from coordinate 9,287 downwards.
CCTTCGGGAAGCATCCTGAGATCGGCATCGCGGCATCCAAGATGCTTCTCTTTGACCGGCGCGACACGCTCCACACGGCTGGAGACTACGTCACGCCCGACGGGCTGGCGCACAATCGCGGGGTCTGGACCCGCGATGCCGGGCAGTACAATCGACGCGTCTACGTCTTCAGCGCTTGCGGCGGCAGCGCAGCCTACCGCGCCGAGATGCTGGAGGAGATCGGCCTTCTGGACGAGGACTTCTTCTTCTCCTTCGAGGATGTGGATCTGGCGTGGCGGTCGCAGCTCGCTGGCTGGCGTTGTCTCTTCGTGCCTGAGGCCATCGTCTACCACAAGCTTAAGGCCTCCGGAGGCGGCACCACGGCCTCCTTCTATGATGGTCGCAACCGCATCTTCACCCTGCTCAAGAACTATCCCGCCGACATGTGGCACGATCATCGGGACGCCGTTGTGCAAGCACAATGGCGCCTCGTCAAGGACGCTGTGAGAGCCTGGAGAGGGCCCGAAGCCCGCGCCACGCTGAGGGGCATGATTGCGGGTCTGCTGAGCGCCCCGCGGATGCTACGCAAACGCCGCGCGATTCAGGCACGCCGCCGTGTCGATAGGCTCTATCTGGAGCGGCTGATGCACCCACCCTACGAGATTCCTCTCTAAGCCGCCGCCTCGCCTTGCGCCTCCCCGGCAAGCGCCGCTCTTACGATTCCCACCTCACCGGCTCTCCGGGCCAGGACCAGGCCGACAACGGCGATCTGAATGCTCTGCTGAAGCAACAGATCGGCCAGCCACCAAGAAAAGGGCACCATCCTTGATAACGCCCCGGAGATCCACGCAAGCAACAGCCGGAGGGCGAGCAGAGCAGCGCTCAGTCCGAGCAGCGTTAGTGACCGCCGTCGAACCACACCGGCAGCGATCCTCAGGAGCCGTAAGGCATGTTTTTCCTCCCACACGACGGCGACGGCGCGGGCCACTTCGAACCAGATCCAGCAGATAGCCACCATCAGAGCCACAGCTCCGGAGATCAACGTGCCGGCAGGGCGCCATAGCGACCGAACCAGAAACCCCAACGCCAGGGCAGCGCCAAGGAGCAGGGCCACGAGCACGAACCAGATCGCGCCGAGGAGAATAAAGGTGCCAAACCAGCGCCAGCAGCCCTCCAGAAAATCCCGCCAGGTCGGCGCTATGGCCCTCGCATAGGTGACCAACGTCCCGCCCTCCGCAAAGAGCCAGAGGCCTCTCACAAGCAGCCAGACAACGGGCAGCGCCAACAAAGCTACCGCAATCAACGTTTCCGCGGGCCCGGCGGTATCCAGGTTGGCAGCAAACTCCAGAAGGAGATCCAACGACCGGGTCTCCAGAGCCTCCGACAAGAGTGGAATCCGGAACCACGCCGTCAACAGCGGCACAGCCAGGAG
>CAZPJP010000094.1:0-7776 GCA_964586915.1 uncultured Anaerolineales bacterium | reverse complement strand
CGTTCAGGATCAATCCTGACCACAGAGAAGCCCTGTCCCTCAATCTGCAAGGACGAGCCACAAGCCCACGGCATGCTCTCATCACTCTGGCCCTGGGTCACGACAATAGACACCGGCACACATAGAGTGCCCTCGCGCTCCAACTCGACAGCCGAAGGCGTCAACTCGTGGACGCGCGCGTCCAGCGTCGCATCGCTGTGCGCGAGGGAATCGAAGAACCAATCCGCCATCTCCTGACCCAACGTCTCCGCCATCACGGCGCGCACGTCCTCCGCCCCAGGATGGGCAAAGGCGTAGCGCTCAGCATACTGCCCCAAGAAGTCCAGCATCGCCGCCTCGCCAACCCGGCGTTCCAATGTGGATAGCGCCAGGGCGGGCTTCGCGTAAGCGGCGGTGCCGTAAGCGTCGAGTTCCCAGGCCCGCCCGACCATAGGGGTCTCCGGCGTCATCCGATAGGCCAACCGGTCCGTATACAGGTAGGACATCGTCCAGCCAGCGCACGTGACCACACCCCCCGGCTGGAGCTCACGCATCGCGCGGGCCGTGCTGTACTCGGCGAACCCCTCGTCCAGCCAGGGTGCCTCCACCTCATTCGTGGCGATGACTGATTGGAACCACTGGTGCGCCAGCTCGTGGACAGTCTCGGCCTCTATGAATCTCACACACGCCGGTGCCTCCCGCGGCGCCAGAACTCCCACAGTGAAGAGCATCGGGTATTCCATACCACCGGCGCCGCTAGCACTCTGCGGCACCAGGATCACCGTCAGCTCAGGATAGTGCCCCCCACCATAAGGCCCATACCAGCGCTCGTATAACTCGAAGGTCCCTACGGTGGCCTCCATCACCCGGCGCGCCATCCCTCGTTGGCGCGGATAGTGCAGGACCGCAATGTGGCGACCATCAAAGGTCCTCTCTTGAGTTCGGAAATGGGGAGAAGCTCCCCACGCGAAATCGATGACGTGGTCAGCACGGAAGTGGTGTGTGACCGTGCCGTCCGGATTCTCCACGGGTTCGCCTTGAAGCGTGCCTGTGGCCCCGATCTCCCATCCCGCCGGCAGGGTCACGGCAACCGCGTAGCTCCCGAAGTCAGCATAGAACTCGTTGTTCGCGTGGAAGGGATAAGCATTCCAGGCGCCGTTCTCCCAGACCCCGAACTTCGGGAACCACTGTCCCGCCATCACAAAGTCCCCGTCATCCGCCCAACCCGTGCGGGCAAAGACGCGAGGGAGTTGCGCCGTGAAGTTCAGCTGCACGGTCACCGACTCACCAAGCGGCAAAGGCTCTGGCAAAACCGTCCGCACGAGCGTCGCGTCATCGTCGACGGCCTCAAGCTCCAGCAACGTCCCGTCAACTAAGCGGATCTCTTCGATCTCGATCCAACCGGGATGGTCCGGATCGTAGCTGAAGCCTCGATGTTGCGGGCCGGCCTCCCGCATCCAGAGCGTCTCCTCAGTGCGAAAGGCATTGAGGTAGAGATGAAAGACGAGATCGGGGATGGGCTCCGGCGTGCGATTATAGTAAGTCCCGGTTAGAGAGGCCGAAATGCGGCGTTCGTCGAGGTCGTAGCGAGCCGCGATCGTGTACGAGGCCACCTCCGGCGGGGGGTCCACACTGGGCAGGGGAGAGACAAGCGACGAAGCCTGCACCGACGGAGCGGATGAGGGGCCAACAAAAAGGGCTACCAGCGCACACCCCAGCAGAATGCGTAGCACGAGACGCCCTCGCAGGGATGGGTTCCATCTCGAGCTATCGGATCTTGCCATCAGGACGAATTACCTCGCGCACCACCTCCGGCCATTCCGCCCCCAACGAGATCGCCAAACAAATTCAGGAGGCGTCGTATCCGTGGGGGTGGCTACGGTGCCACGCCCAAGCGCTGGCGATGATATCGTGCAGATCCGGGATCTGTGGCTCCCAACCCAGGGTATCACGCGCCTTTTGGGCATCGGCGACCAGAATCGGCGCATCTCCCCGGCGACGAGGAGCAGACTGCGTCGGGATCGGGTGTCCAGTCACCTTGCGAGCAGTCTCGATAACCTCTTTGACCGAGTAACCCGCACCGTTTCCCAGGTTGCAGATCAGAGCAGGATAGTCTTCCAGAGCGTCCAGCGCCAGGATATGAGCCGCGGACAGGTCGAGGATGTGGATGTAATCGCGAATGCAGGTGCCATCCGGCGTCGGATAATCGTCGCCATAGACATAGACGTGATCACGCTGGCCCAGGGGCACCTGCAGGACCAACGGGATGAGGTGGGTTTCCGGTTCGTGGGCCTCCCCGCGCTCCGGGGGCGTGGCGCCGGCCGCGTTGAAATAGCGGAGCGCAGCATAGTGCAATCCGTGGATCTGCTGGTACCAATCAAGCAGCTCCTCAATCATACGTTTTGTATGACCATAGACATTGGCCGGGCCAATTGGGTCCTGCTCGGTGATCGGCGTATCCTTACTGTCGTAGACTCCGGCGCTGGAGGAAAAGACAAACCGCCTCACGCCGTGAACGACCACGGCCTCGATCAAGGTGATGCTGCCCGCCACGTTGTTACGGAAGAACCGTCCCGGATCGCGCATCGATGCCCCGGCTTCAATGAAGGCAGCGAAATGTAGGACGGCTTCAAAATCAACGCCTCCAAGAGCAGCGTCCAGCGCCGATCGATCTAGGATATCGCCTTTGATGAAGTTAGCTCCATCGGGCACTGCCGCACGATGCCCCTTCACCAGGCTGTCGAAGACAGTGACCTCGTGCCCGGCACGCAGAAGCTGATCGGTGACGATACTGCCAATATAGCCCGCGCCCCCCGTGACAAAGATCCTCATGTCCTCTCCCCTGGCTCAGCTTGTTGATGGCATGGTCTTAAGAGCGGGGCGCCCCGCAGCGGCGACCGACAGGCTTAGTCGCGACAGAGAGCCACACTGCACGTCGATTGCCTTCATAACCTCAAGTTTATCCGCGATCCCCCAATAGCGCAAAAGCATCTGACAGCTCGCGCTCAGCGCATCCCGCTCGTATCGGTCCAGTGGCCCACGTATGTCCGGTACCCTCGTGTAAGTGCCTGCAGCCATCTCTTCCACGATGCTCATAAGGTTGCCGATCGGCACATGCATGCGCTCCGCGAAGACCTCGGCCGTCTGCACGGACGCCGGGTCCATCAGCTGTCCCACCAGCCAGTCCCGCCAGCTCTCAAGCGCCCACATCGGAGCGGGCTGAAGCCATTCCCGAACTTCAATCCGCTCCAGTACCATCGGCACCTCCTGGAAGCGTTTGAGAGCCCGATAGGCTTGTTGATCCAGCCAAACACGCAAGGCATTGTGATGGAGAAAGTGCGCCAGGCGATCCGACCAGTGGTCGGCATCCCTGTAATACGGCAGGAATATGTCGCGAGCCCATAGCTCATCCCACACAAGGTGTACGAGGTATCCCGTCAGAAAGGCCGCCTGATCGATCGAGAGCGCGGTTGGATCGGCCAGACCAGGATAGCGCTCGAGAAGCCTGTCCACGGCGACGGGGCTGCCGCAGTCGTCCAGTTTGTAAAAATGGGTCGCCACACGAGGTTGGCCGGTGATAACCTGAACATCGGCTGCGGTGCTTCCCAGAAGATAGGCGCCAAGCGCCTCCGAAAGCAGATCCCGAATCGAGGCGGGGATCGCTCGCTGTCCTATGACGAGATTCGCGTAGACGAGATGCTGAAATGGAGTCGGCACGGGGGTCTATTCTAGCGGGGCCCAACGAGGCGGCAAGTCGCCCCAAGAAACCAAAAACATGGCGACCCAACGATGAGAGTATCTATCATAGAGGTCGGCCCCGGGTGACCCGGGGCCGACCTGCAGTACGCGCTCGCACCAAGCTCGTCATCTAGGGAATCGCCTAAGCACCTCGATGGTCACCGGCAGCGCCACCCTGTCCCCCATCTCAAGCTCCTCACGGGGTTTAGGCTCGCGCCGCGGTGTCACCAGTACGCTCAGCGTCGTTCCGGTGCTCTTGTAACTCTCACGAACGTAGGCCTGTCCAAGAAGATAACCCTCGCTGTCGATACTGCAACTTGTAACCGAGCCCACAATCCGACCGCGGTCATCCACCACGGGATCGAGCTGCTGGGGCCTCGGCTGTCCCTTCTCAGGCACCCTGAAGCGGACGACCGTGGCATCGCGCTCGGCCTCAAGCTCGATGAAGGCCTCGCGTCCCACGAAGAAGGGCTTGTAGGCCTTGGGATAGAGCCCAAAGCCAGCGTCAGCCATAGAGAGGTTCAGCGGACCGGCCATCTCGTGACCATAGAGCGGCAGGCCGGCCTCGATGCGCAGGCTATCACGCGCTGCCAGCCCACAAGGCTTGAGGCCAAAGGGCTCTCCCACGTCCAGCAGCTTCTCCCAAAGGGCCACGATCTGGTCGGGATGGACAAAGAGCTCGTAAGCCACTCGTTCGCCGGTGTAGCCTGTGCGGCTGACGAAGAGGTCAAACTCACCGAGAGTCACGTCGGTGAGGCCTGACCAGGACAGCGACCGCACCGCGGCAAGGTCCTCGGTCGATCCACCGAGTGCGAGCAGTATATCCTGGGACTTGGGTCCCTGAACTGCCACTTGGTTGCGCATCGCATCACCGGCTTCAGGCTGTCGCAAGTCACGGAGAAGGACACTGCCCTCCGGCGCTTCCCAGCGCACCCACGGGCGGCTCGGATCGATCATCACCTCACCCCGAAGGATCCCGTTGACCCAGGCCCAGTCCTTATCATTGTTAGACGCATTGACAACGACGAGATAGTGCTCCGGGTTGAGCCGGTAGACGAGAAGATCGTCGTGCGGAATCCCATCGATGTCGAAGAGCGCAGAGTACTGTGAGTCCCCGTCTTCCAGGAGGGTGATGTCGTTGACCATCACCAGGTTGAGGAAGGTGTCGGCCTCCGGTCCGCGAACATCCCAGCAGCCCATGTGGCTGATGTCGAAGAGACCCGCTGCCTCCCGCACGGCACGATGCTCATCGAGGTTTCCGCTATACCAGACAGGCATCTCCCAGCCCTCGAAAGGCACCATGCGAGCGCCCATCTCCTTGTGCGTCTCGTGGAGCCGGGTCTGGCGCAGTTCCTCAGCCTCTGTCGCGTCCCACTCAAACTCGGGGAGTGGATCGCCCGCTGGCTCCTTGCAGGACCAAGCGCCGACGAAGTAGGGCTTGGCGTAAGGACCACGATCCGGCTCGATAGGCTGGCTCGGCGGGGAGGCCTCTCCCAGATCGCGCACAGCGTCCAGAAAGGTCAGGCGCCCGAAAACATCGTCGGTCTCGACATAGCCATCCACGAGCGCCCGCAGCCATGTCATCACTCTCGAAGCGCGCTCCGTTGGTACGTCAAGGGTATAGCGCTCATCGTCCACCCTCGTGAGGAGGCCCGCGGTCATTATGCTGCCATCCGCCTCCAGAAGCGTCACCGGACGCTCTTCCCCATCCGCCATCGCCGTTGTGTTGGACGGTGTCATCCAGTCCACAAAGAACTTGACGAGGTCCCCCTCCAGCGAGAGACGCTCGTAACCGCCGTCACCTTTTGGCGCGTCGGTGATGTAGTAGAAATGAGGATACCCAGTCGTCGGTTCCACATCGTAGGGATCGCTCGCCTTGGCCGCCAGAGCTGCGACCTTAAGCTTGGCCTGCTCCAGTGCGTCGAACTCTACACGGGCACGATAGTCGTACTTCGGGCGGCGGCGCTCCACCACATACGGCGTCATCGCATCGAAGAGAGATCCGATGACCTTAGCGATCTCAACCATATCCGCTTCGTCCAGCCCCCGTTGGGTCACCCAAGGCAGCCCTAATCGCACACCCGAGGGATAGAGGGCGGTGGTATCCCCCGGAATGGTGTTCCGGTTGCTGACGACGCCGGCGATATCCAGAATGCGAACGGCGGGATCGCCCATCAAAGGGGTACCATACGGCCCCTCTACCGTCTTGCAGTCCACAAGGACCATATGCGTGTCGGTCCCGCCATAGGCCACTCGCACACCCTCGGACTCCAAAGCCTCAGCCAGTGCAACCGCGTTCGCCACGGTCTGACGCTGGAGGTCGCGGAACTGGTCGGTACGTGCCAATTCCGCCGCCACCGCGATCCCCGCGACACTCTCCATGTGAGGCCCGCCCTGAAAGCCAGGGAAGATCGCCCGATCGATCTTCCGGCCCAGCTGCGAATTGTGGGTCAGGGTGACCGCACCGCGCGGGCCGTTGAAGGTCTTGTGGGTCGTGAACATCACCACGTCGGCAATCCCAACCGGGTTGGGGAAGACGCCAGCGACGGTCAGGCCGGCGACGTGGGCGATATCCGCGAGGAGATAAGCGCCCACCTCATCGGCGATAGCTCTGAACTTCTGCCAGTCGGGCGCCCACGGATAGGACGTGTAGCCGCCGATGATCATCTTGGGTTTCGTCTCCAGGGCCAGATGACGGATCGCTTCATAATCCAAGCGCTCGGTCTTGTCGTCCACGCTGTAGTGTACGACATCGAACGTCTTGCCAGAGTACGCGACCCTGCTGCCATGGCTCAGGTGCCCGCCGACGTGAAGCGCCATCGACATCATCGTGTCCCCCGGATCCATCAGCGCATATTGAATCGCGGTGTTAGCCGGGGCACCCGAGAGCGCCTGCACGTTGACGTGGAGCTGATCGGCGGAAACCGACTCCGTGGCAAAGAGCTCAGCGATCCGGCGGCGAGCCAACGCCTCCAGGATATCGACATACTCGACACCCTTGTAATAGCGAGGGTCAGCGTAGCGCCGGTAGTGACCGAGCTCCGAGGCGTAGTCAAGGATCTCTTCCTCAGTCATCCGACGGGTACGCTCATCAGGATAGCCCTCAGCGTACAGATGAGAGAACGGAGACGCCACCGCCTGATGTACAGCGCCGGGCGCGATCGATTCGGAGGGAATCATAATCAGCTTACGCGCCTGTCTCTCGGTCTCATAATCGATCAAGTTCGCCAACTCAGGGTCCAAATCACCAAGGGACTCGCGGAAGAGGTAATCGCTCATCTCGAAGCTCCTTTTGCTTATGAACAGCTGTTGTCTTACCGATCCTGCAAGCAGGGTTTTGTAGATTGTCAGTACATAAATTGTACTGGCTCCAAGCGCAAACTGCAAGGGCCAAGATCCCCTACTCTGTACCCCGTTGCGGAGCTCTTTTACCAGACCACCTCAGGCGATCAGGGCCAGAAGCAAAGCCACGGGAGCGGTCAGAGCTGTGAGGCGCGACGTCCTTGGCGAAGCATCGTTAAGATCGTAGCTTCTCTTGCCCTTGGTTGACGCTATACTATGGTTAAGTTCGTGATCCATTGGCAAACAAAGGGGGACAGATGGCTGAGATCGATGTCCAGGTCGCAGAAAAGCCAGATCACTACGCGTGCTCAGTGACCGTAAGCGAGGGTCACAGCACGACCGTGCATGAAGTCGCGGTAAAGAAGGAGGATTACCAACGGCTGACGCAGGGTGAGGTCTCCGTAAAGCGGTTAGTCGACGAATCATTCCGCTTCCTGCTCGAGCGGGAGTCCAACAACTCCATCCTCCGCTCCTTCGACCTGATGGTCATCAACCGTTATTTTCCCGAGTACGAGCGGGAGATCAGAAAGCGTCTGTCGTAGACGCGGCTTCGGTCGATCCCAGGATCGTCAAAGGCTACGGGAACCCTGCCACTGGTTGTGGAATGCCGCGCGTCCTATAGGCCAAAGCACCAATCTGTAGCACTTCAGGAGACAAACAGGTGAGAGCCATCTCCTTCCGCAGGGTCGTACTGAGCACCCTGCTGTTGATCTTAGT
>CAZPJP010000093.1:1967-15260 GCA_964586915.1 uncultured Anaerolineales bacterium | reverse complement strand
ACCTCTTCAAAGCGCTTTCTGGCAGCATCGCCTGAGCAGTGGCAGGGCGCCGCCTTCTCCACGCCCATCTGCTGGAACTCTGAAACGACTTTCTCGAGCTCGGGCCCGCTGGCGCTGCCAAGGTGAAAGCCTCCCATCACGAGGAAGATCTCGTCGTCCACGAGACGTGTTGCCTGCCGCACCATGTCGGTGATGCCCGGATGCGCACACCCGGTGATCACCACGGGGCCAGCTGCGGTCTCAACGATCAGCGCCTGCTCCTCGATGCTGGTACCGAGTACGCCGGTCGTGTACGCATGATCGCAGATCTCAGCGGGCTCGCTCACCTCGGTTAGACGCGCCCCAGCCCTAGTGACCCCGCGCTTGAAAGTCCTCGGGAACGAAGCAGGCAGATAAACCATCACGTCATCGTTCTCTCCCAGAAAGCCACTGAGCCCCCCGACGTGATCGCCGTGGATGTGCGAAAGCACCACAGCATCCACGATCCCTGGATCGATCTCCAGCGTACCCATATTGCGCAGCAGCACGTCATCACCTCCGGTATCGAAGAGGATCGTCTTCTCCAAGCCCTCGACCAGACAGGCAAATCCCCAGGCCGTCTCCAGCCGCTCGTCGTGCTTGTTATTGTCGTAAAGGATGGTGAAGGTGACGGCAGCCGCCATCCCAAGCGGAGCAGAGGGAAGGGCGGTCGACGTCGCGGTCGGTGCCGCGGTTGTCGGGTGCGCCTCGACGCCCCGTGCTGGGGAAGGCTGCTGGGACGCCGGTGTGCTGGATGGCGTTGCAACCTGCGTCGCGGCCACAGCTGTCGTGGCAACCGACTCCCTAGACGGAGTCGCAGCGGGAAGCACCGTCGGAGAGACACAGCCACCATTCAGCCACACCAGCACCAGTGCAATCAGGGCACCCCAACGCACCCACGCCGTCATCGCCGTCATCATAGCCGCCTCCGGATTCTCTGATGATCCAACGAACTGATATTCCGCCACACCCTTAGCCTACATCACTATGGTCCGAATATCAATAGATGATCAGACTAGAGCGTAGTTGTCAGGATAATTCCACAATTTGACGGCCCCTGGAACCGACCTAACATTATGCGCGACGGTGAAGTCCCCACGGTATCACGTATCATGCTATTGGAGCGGCACGTAGCATCAACCGAAAGGAGCGCTTTATGCAGGATAACTATCCCGAGTTTGCCCACTATCCAGAGCCCGACGAGATCGACCGCCTGGTCGCGCGGCTCTGGGAGGACGCCGTGTCCATACCCTTCGAGGTCGAGGTGTTGGAGGAGCAGGGCTTCCGGCACGCCCTCGCCCTGCGACATATGCAAGGCTTCGCCTACGTGCGCTTCGAGCCTGAAGGGATGGCGCCCTTCTACGGCTACTGGCAGCCCGCGCCATCGCAGCCCGCGCCGTTGCTCGTGCACACCCCGGGGTATGAAGCCGCGATGCAGATCCATCCTGATCTCGTTGCCCGCGGCTACAACGTACTGCACGTCAATCCGCTGGGCTACACGACGCCCGAGGGCCCTGATGAGTCCAAGCGCCCGGACGGGGAGTGGCCGGTCTTGGCCGAGACGCTTTTCATGGGCTTTGACCACGGCTACCGGCGGTGGCTGATCAACGTGATGCAGGCGGTCAGCTGGGCTCAGGAGGAGGAGGGTGTGCTTCCCGATCGTTTGGCCTTCTTCGGCACCAGTCAGGGCGGCGGAGCGTCGTTGCTGCTGGGCTCGATCTTCCGGGACCAGGGCGTCCGCTGCGTGGCGGCTGATGAACCCTGGTTGGTCCACTTCCCCGGCTACCGCGCCCTGCAACCCGATTGGGCCCAGCGTTCCGCGGAGACCGGCGGAATCTTTGAGGCCATCGCGCAGGTCGACGACCCCGGCGCGCTCTGGCGCGAGCTCGGCAAGATCGATGCGCTCTCCCACGCGCATCGCCTGACAATGCCCGTGCTGCTGACCGCTGGCGGCGACGACGCGGCCTGTCCACCGGACAGCATCAGGGAGCTGTACGAGCGTCTGCCTGCCACAAAGTCGCTCACCTACCTCTATGGGGTCGGCCACGGCTACACACAGGCTTTCCCGCACCTAGCAGCCGCCTGGTTCCGGCTCTACCTGTGAGATCACTACGATGAACGACCCCGCCAAAGACCCTAAGACGCCAAACGTCTTGCTCATCTGTTGTGACCACCTGCGGGCCGACTGGTGCGGCTGCAACGGGCATCCGCTGGTGATGACGCCGCAGATCGACGAGCTCGCCTACGAAGGAATCAACTTCCGCCAGGCCTTCAGCGAGGTGCCCGTCTGCGTCCCGGCACGCCGGATCATGATGACGGGCAAGGGCCGCTACGGTGTTCATATGAACGTCAACCGGGACACCCAACCTTTCCTCGAGGGCCCCAAGCTCGCCGAGGTGATGACGGCGGCTGGCTATCAGACCTTCGCCTCGGGCAAGCTGCACACGTGCCCGCAGCGGAACCGCATCGGCTTTGAGGACGTTCAGCTCAACGAGGAGGGCCGCAAGCAAGGTGGCCTGCTCAAGGATGACTATGAGGCCTTTCTCGACGAGCATAGCTACGGCCATCGGGCTTATACGCACGGCCTGGGCAACAATGAGTACGGCGTGCGGATGAGCCCGCTGCCGGAGCCGTTTACGACGACGCACTGGACGGCGCAGCGAGCGATGGAGTTCATCGATCGCCGCGATCCCACGCGCCCGTTCTTCCTGCACGTCTCTTTCGACAAACCGCATCCACCGATCACGCCGCCGGAGAGCTACTACCGGCTCTATGAAGGCGTCGACTTTCCCCCGCCCGCGCAGGGAGACTGGGTCGACGACAAGCTACCCACCCGCGTGCGTCACCTCCAACTCAAGAACAACTTCGATGACTGGCGCGACCATCCCCTGATGATCCAGCAGAGCCTGCGCGGCTTCGCCGCGCTGATTACCCACATCGACAGTATGATCGGTGTCCTGCTGGGCCACCTGCGAGAGCACGGGCTTCTGGAGAACACGCTTATCCTCTTCACCAGTGACCATGGCGACCAACTCTTCGACCACGGGAATCTGGCAAAGGGCGACTTTTTCCGTGGCTCGACCAACGTCCCCTATATCATCCGCCCGCCGCGGCCCTGGGCGCGCAAACAGGGGTTCGTTTTCAGCCAGGTCAACGCCACGGCGCCCGTCGGTCACCAAGACTGGATGCCCACAATTCTCGACATCTGCGGGAGCGAGATCCCCAATTCCGTGGAGGGGCAGAGCCTCGTCCCACTGATGCTGGGGGAGAAAGACGCCTTCCGGCCCTACACGTGCGGCAACTGCAACGTGGTCTACGGTGTCAACGATGGCCAGACGAAATATATATGGTTCAGCGACGACGATCTCGAGTTCCTGTTCGACGTCCAGCGCGATCCTCATGACTTGCGCGACCTCACCGACGACCCGTCGTGGCAGGACGCCTTAGCCCAGCAACGTCGGCGTCTCATTGACTGGCTGAGCGCTAACGACGATCCGCACGTCGAGGACGGTCAGCTCAAGGCCATCCCGCTGGACTGGGACCTCGATTCCGCCCGCGCCAGCACGGTCTGGAACAACCGTGGGAGGCACTGAGCTAGATGGAAGATCCTCAATGCTGCACGTCTAATGCTCGATATGAAGCCGGAAGCCCAAAGCCGGAAATAAGATGCGCGGTGCCGGATGCCGGGGAGTCGAGGTTGAAGGGTCAACACCCACACCGCCTACTCCCTGGCTTCTTACGCCTGCCTGTGCTGGAGGCTGAGTGCTGCCACGACCCCCAAGGAGGTCCGACATGACTGATCCCGAGCTTTTCCGCCCCCAGTATCACTTCACGCCGCCGACGAACTGGATGAACGACCCCAACGGGTTGGTCCACGACGGGGAGACTTATCACCTCTTCTACCAGCATAACCCGTACGACACCGGGTGGGGGCATATGTCCTGGGGACACGCCGTCAGCCAGGACCTGATGCGCTGGGAGCACCTCCCGGTCGCCATCCACGAGGAGCCCGACGAGGGCCATACGATCTTCTCCGGCAGCGCGGTCATCGACCGGAGGAACAGCAGCGGTTTCGGGGAGGCGGGGGAGCCGCCGATGGTCGCGATCTACACCGCGGACCATCACGGGCCCGAGCAGCGCCTCCAGACCATCCATATCGCCTACAGCACCGATCGGGGTCGGACCTTCACGACGTACGCCGGTAACCCGGTCATCGACGAGGACGAGGCCAAGTTTGGCGATCCCAAGGTCTTCTGGCACGTCCCCACGCAGCGCTGGATCCTGGTCGCGATCTTCGGCCACGAGCAGGGGTATGGGGTCCTCTATAGCTCGAAGGACCTCAAGGCCTGGACGCGGCTGAGTGAGTTTCACGCACCGGAGGCAGCACCGGGAATTTGGGAGTGCCCCGATCTCTTCCCGCTGCGGCTGGACGGCGACCCCGGGCTGATCCGTTGGGTGTATAAGGTCAACTGCACCCGCTCGCCTGGAGAGCCGCCCGCAACGCGGTATTTCGTGGGTGATTTCGACGGAGAGCGCTTCGCCGGCGCCGTGCCCGTGGGCCGGTCCTTGACCTCCGACGATGGCGCGATCTACGCCGAGGTCACTTACAACCACGTGCCTGACGGGCGGCGCATTCTGATCGGCTGGCTGCGGGAGCAGCCCCACCCCGACCGCCCGTGGACCGGCGCGCAGTCGGTGCCGCGGGTGCTGACCTTGCACACCGGGCAGGAGGGCCTCGAGCTCCGCCAGCGACCCGTTCTCGACGTGCAGGGGCTGAGATCCCGTCACTGGACGCTTCCCGAGCAACCCCTGGCAGGTGAGATCCCGTTGGAGCAGGTCGATCTGTCCGGGCGCGCCCTGGAGCTGCGGGCCACCTTTCAGGTGGATGCCACCTCCCGGGTGGATGCCACCTTTCCGGTGGACGGCGCCTGCGGCTTCCGCGTGACGCTGGCTGATGGCACACAGGTGCTCATGGGCTACGACGCGACGGCCCGGGAGCTCTTCGTCGCGTCCCCGGACGGCCGTCGCATCGCGACGGCGTGCGCGCTCCCCGATGGCGCGGTGACGCTCCGGGTTCTGCTCGATCAAGCGATCATCGAGGCCTTTGGCCCCGAGCCCGAGCTCGACACCTCCGCTGGGGTGACCGGCTTTATCCCCTACGGCGGCGAGTACGAGACGCTGAGCGTCTTCGCGGAGGGCGGCGCAGTCACGCTCAAGCGTCTCGAGATCTGGGCTTTGGGATCGCAGGAAGGGAGATGACGATGGAGTTCTTGGACTGCAATGTCTTCTTTGGGCGTCCGGATCAGCGTCCGGTAGCGCCGGTGGCCACAGCCGAGGCCCTTATGGCGGAGATGGACCGCGCTGGCGTGGCGCGCGCCCTCGTCTGGCACATCGCGCAGCACGACGTGGCGCCGCAGACCGGCAACCAATTGCTCACCGCTGCCATTGCCCCTTACGATCGCCTGCTCGGATGCTGGACCGTACTCCCCAATCAGGGGCGCGAGTTCCCAACGCTCGCCGAGCTCTTCCGCCAGATGCGCCGGGCGCGTGTTGTGGCCCTGCGAGCGTTCCCGCACTCACATCGCTTCCTGCTCAACGGGGTATCGATGGGCGAGCTGCTGAACGAGATCGTCAGCCGGCGGGTGCCGCTCTTCCTCTCGGTCGCGCGGGGCATCGACTGGCAGGGCATCTACAGCCTGCTGTCCGAGTTCCCGGAGCTCACCTGTGTCGTCTGCGATCACGGTTGCTGGGGCGAGGACCGACTGTTCCGGCCCCTGCTCGAACGCTACCCCAATATCTACGTCGACACGGCGCAATACCTGCTGGACGGGGGCATCGAGGCTTTGGTCGCCGACTACGGCGCAGGCCGCCTGCTCTTTGGCAGCGGCTTCCCTGAGTCCTACTTCGGCGGCATGATGATGGCGCTTAAGCACGCGCAGATCCCGCAGGAGGCGAAGGAAGCGATTGCCCACGGCAACCTGGAGCGCATACTAGAGGAGGCGCGCATATGAGCGAGACACCCCGGATGGAGGCGGGCATGCTGGCAGCGTCAGCACTGGCACGGGAGTTCTGGGAGCGCGGTAAGTCGGAGACGTGCCCGATCTACGATATGCACGGCCATATGGGCGTCTACCGGTCGATCTACTTCCCGCGACCAGACGCCGCGGCGATGGTGCGGACGATGGACGAGGCCGGTGTGCGATGGCTCGTCTTCTCCCATCACGCCGCGCTGCACTCGCCCGACCTGGCCAACCAACCGAGCATTGACGCGGTCCGGCGGTTCCCGGACCGGCTGAGGGCCTACTGCATGATCAATCCGAACTACCCCGAGCAGGTGGAGCGCGACCTCGCTTCCTTTGACGACCTGTTCCCTGACGTCTTCGTTGGGTTCAAATTCCTGTCCGACTACCACAAGGTCGCACTGACAGATCCGCGTTACGCACCGGCGTGGGAGCTCGCCGACGACCGCGGGCTTCCGGTCCTCGCGCATACTTGGGGCGGCAGCCAGTACGATGGCGAGGACGTGGTCCGCGTGGTCGCCGGGCGCTACCCGAACGCCAGGTTCCTGCTGGGCCACTCGTGCCACGGCGCCTGGGACGCGGCGGTGCAGCTTGCCAACGACTTTCCGAACGTCTATCTGGAGCTGACCGCCGTCTTCGACGACCGTGGCGTCATCGAGAAGTTCGTCCAGGGGGCCGGTTCCGATCGTATGCTCTTCGGCACCGACCTGCCCTGGTTCGATCCTCACCACGCCATCGGGGTGTTGATGAACGCGGAGATCACCGACGAGGATCGCCACAATATCTGCCATCGCAACGCCGAGGCCCTTCTCGCCCCCATACTCCCGGACGTATGAACGTCACCATCATCGGCATTGACTGCGCCACTGTCGCAACCAGGGTCGGCTTGGCGCTCGGTGTGTTGCGCGACTCGGAAGCTGAGGTCGTGGATGTGATGGTAGGTGCGCGGGACGCTCCGCTGGCGCAGACCATCGCCGCCTGGATCCCGGACGACGCGCCCACGCTGCTCGTGCTAGACGCGCCGCTGGGCTGGCCCGAACCCCTAGGCACGGCGCTGAAGTCGCACTCGGCGGGGGATCCCCTCAAGGCCAGCGCTAACGCTCTCTTTCGAAGGCGCACCGATGAGGTCGTGCATCGGATGCTTGGTCGCCTGCCCCTGGAGGTCGGCGCCGATCGCATCGCCCGCACAGCGCGCGCGGCGCTCGCACTCCTCGACGCATTGCGCACGCTCACCGGCACCGCGATCCCCCTAGCCTGGCATCCAGAGGTGGCAGGCGTGTCAGCGATCGAGATCTATCCAGCGGCGACGCTGACGTCATATGGCCTACGGGCCTCGGGATACAAGCGCCCGGGTGATGCACCACGCCGCGCGGAGATCATCGCGGCCTTGCGCGCCCACTTGGCGCTGCCGCTCGACGTTACCTTGATGGCGTCGAACGCCGATGCGCTCGACGCGGTCCTCTGCGTGCTGGCGGCGGCGGACTTCCTGCGCGGCAGATGTTTGCAGCCCAAAGACCTCGTGCTCGCGCAGAAAGAGGGCTGGATCTGGTTCCATCCGAGGGCGTAGCATTCCTCGAGACGTTGACGCGGGGCATCTTGCCCAGATGCATCAAGCCAGGGCACAGTGGAGCATCTGCTGCCTGTAGCTGCTGTCGTCCTTAGAGCCGCGTCGTGGCCCAGTCCTGGCTGAGTACGAAGACCTGAGCCTCTGGTCGGTTGGCCCTGAGTAGGTGGTCTCTGCCGTCCGTGGTACAATGGACCACACTGTTGACCGATACTCAAGGACCACTTATATGACCCGCCGTCGTCCGCGCAACCCCCATATTCGCAGGCTGCTCCGCGATCCGCTGATCCTGCCGTTCTACGTGCCTTCGCTTGCGATCTTCCTCGGATACGGCTTGTTGATTCCGGTGCTTCCCTATTACGCCGAGAGCTTCGGCGTTTCATATGGCTGGGTTGGCGCGATCGCGTCGGCGCAGGCGTTAGGTATGCTCTTGACCGATCTGCCCTCCGGGCTGCTGTTGCGCCACCTGGGCCAGAAACGCGCGATGCTGCTGGGCATAGGATTGATGATTGTGATGCGGGTGGGCTTCTTCTGGGCGGGCTCCATCGAAGAGGCCTTCGCCTACCGTCTTGTCTCGGGCTTTGGCGTGGCACTCTTTGGCGTCGCACGGCATGCCTACGTCTCCGAGCACGCCTCGGTGGCAAACCGGGGTCGGGCAATGGCGCTCTTTGGGGGCCTGAACCGCATCGGCAAGTTCATCGGTCCCTTGATCGGCGGCTACGTCGCTGCCGGCGCGGGCCTGCGGATGCCGTTCCTCATCTCCGGCCTCATCTCCATTCCCGCCATACTCTGCGTAGTCCTCTTCGTACCGGGTCGCGGCTCCGAGCCGCGCGAGGCGCCTTCAGCCCATCGCGCCGCCGCTGCGAGCGGTCGCTTCTGGACGATGCTGCGGAATCAGGCCGGTGTCCTGATCCCGGCGGGTCTCGGTCAGATCTTTGTTCAGATGATCCGCTCGGGACGCGACACAATCATCCCCCTGTACGCCTCGGGTGTCATCGGCCTGAACGTCGATCAGGTCGGCCTGATGATCGGCATCGCGGCAGCTGTGGAGATGACGATGTTCCTGCCGGCGGGCTGGTTGATGGACAATCTGGGACGCAAGTATTCCTACGTCCCCAGCTTTGGGATCCAGGCGCTGGCGATGGCGCTCGTGCCGCTGACCGGAAGCTTCGGCGGTCTGTTGGCCTGCACCACCGCCATGGGTCTCGCCAACGGCCTGAGCTCCGGCGGGATGATGACCCTGGGCGCCGACCTGGCCCCGCCTCACGCCCGGGGCGAGTTTCTGGGCGTCTGGCGGCTGATCGGGGATGTCGGCGGCACCGGCGGCCCTGCCGCGGTCGGCTTCGTCGCCGATGCCCTGGCCCTTCCCGCCGCTGCGCTTACCATGGCCGGCTCCGGCCTGCTCGCCACATTGATCTTCGCCTTCCTGCTCCCCGAGACGCTGGTGCGGGAGCCTCGGGCAGGCCCCGAAGCGGAGTCGGTCTCGGCGTGAATTAGATGTTGGATGCTGATCGGGCGCGATAAGCCGGAAGCCCGATACTAGATGGTGGGTATCCGATACGAAATAGGAGGCTGGAAGCTCGCTGCAGGACACGCGATCCTGTCGCTGTAGCCTACTCCCCACTTCCCCACCCCCTACTTCTGCTTTCTTGCTGAAAGCTGAGAGCTGACAGCGATGAGCCAAAAAGGAGCTACTATGACCGAAGGACCCTTCTGTTACTGCCTCAACACAAGCACTGTCCGCGGGCAAGGGTTGGGACTGGTAGAGATGATCGATGTGGCTGCCGAGGCAGGGTATGATGGGATTGAGCCATGGATCCGCGAGCTCGACGCATACGTGGCGGACGGCGGGAGCTTGGCGAGGTTGGGGGCCTACATCGCGGACGCAGGGCTGGCGATCCCCAACGTGATCGGATTCTTCGAGTGGGCCGTCGATGACGACCAGCGGCGCGCGGCGGGCCTGGCCGAGGCCCAGCGCAACCTGGAGATGTGCGCCGAGATCGGTTGCCCCCGGTTGGCCGCGCCGCCCTTTGGGATCACCGAGGCGACGGTGACGTTGCCCGTCCTGGCCAAGCGCTATCGTGCGCTCCTGACGCTGGCGGAGGGCACCGGCGTCGCACCGATGGTCGAGTTCTGGGGCAGCTCTCAGTCGCTCTCGAGGCTGGAGGAGGCCGTCTACGTCGCGATGGCCTCCGGACACCGTGACGCCTGTGTGTTGG
The DNA here is from genome assembly GCA_964586915.1 of uncultured Anaerolineales bacterium. Classification (GTDB taxonomy): domain Bacteria; phylum Chloroflexota; class Anaerolineae; order B4-G1; family SLSP01; genus PWVB01. Next base: position 5,439 of record CAZPJP010000093.1, on the reverse strand, counting down.
CCGATGTCTTTCATATGTACAAGAGCCAGAGCCCCTACGACGCGCTGCGCCTCATTGGCCCGGAGACCCTCGGGCTGGTGCACATAAACGACTACCCGGCCCAACCCGATCGCGAGCTCCTCACCGACGCCGATCGCGTCTATCCAGGCGATGGCGTGGCCCCACTGGCCCAGATCCTTCACGATCTGGCCAATGCCGGTTACGGCGGCATGCTCTCGCTGGAGCTCTTCAATGAGCTCTACTGGCGGGAGGATGCGGGAACCACGGCGCGGTCGGGTTTGGCCAAGATGCAGGGGCTGGTGGCGGCCCACCTCGCCTATTGATCGCTCAGTGACCTTGGTCCCGGGGACGGGAGGATCGGGAGGATATCATGGTTGTCACGGTTCTGCTGGTCGCGATTGTGGCGGCTGGCGTCACAATCACGGTGCGGGGGATCCTGGCTTTGCGCGGTCGACACCGGCCCCGGGTCAGTTTTCTCGAGCGCCAGCTGATCGAGGTGCTGTCGCCAAAGGACGAGGAGCTGCCACGAGTCCTGGGACGCCTGCGGATTGTCTACGGTCTATTCCTCGTTGTGGTCGGGGCCTGGGGCCTGATCGCGTGAGCCATAGCGACTGTCTTGCAGGAAACGGGTGCGGACCATGAAGCCGACCGCTAACGCTGCGGGGCGCGCCCTGCGCGTCTCACGGGTCTTCTACGCATGCTACTACGGCGGCATTGCGTTCCTCATGCCCTTTCTGGTGCTCTACTACAGCACGCTGGGCTTCAGCGGGCGGCAGATTGGGGTGCTACGCGGCGTCGCACCGGTCATCACCGTGCTGAGTGCGCCCCTGTGGGGCGCGTTGGCCGATGCGAGCCGGCGCTACCGTCTGCTGCGGGTGATCACCGTCGGGGGAACCTGGTTGGCGATCCTGGGCCTCGCGATGGTGTCAGCGTACCCAGCGGTTCTTGCCCTGGTGATCGTGCAGGCCTTCTTTGGCGGGCCCGTCATCCCGCTCGTGGACAGCGCCGTGATCGCATTGCTCGGCGCCAAGCGCCATCGGTATGGCCAACAGCGTCTTTGGGGGGCCGTGGGTTGGGGCATCAGCGGCGTGATCGCCGGCGTCCTGATTGAGCGCTATGGCCTGACGTGGTCCTTCGTGGGATACCTGGTGCTGATGGCGGGCGCCGGTGCGGCGGCCGGACTAATCCCGTCACGTATCTCCGACGTCCCTGGGGGCATCGCCACGACAATCCGGCAGTCCTCCTACCTGGCGGACCTACAGCTGCTGGCCCGCAACCCCTCGTGGATTCTATTCCTGGTGACGGTGCTGATAGGCGGGCTCTATCAGGCCGTCGAGATGAGCTATCTGATGCTCTATCTGGCGGATCTCGGCGTCCCGGAGTCGCTCATGGGACTCGCGCTGTTGTTGGGTACTGTCAGTGAGTTGCCGGTCTGGGCATTCACGCCCCGCTGGCTGCGTCGCTGGGGGTCACGGGCGGTGCTGAGCGCCGCCTTCCTGGCCGGAGCGGCCAAAGGCCTGGTCTATCTGCTGGAGCCGCCGATCTGGCTGGCGCTCGGCATCCAGCTCGTTCACGGGTTCGCTTTCCCGGCAATGTGGTCGGCCGGCGTCGCTTACACCAGCAACGTGGCCCCGGAGGGGACCCAGGCGACGGCGCAGGGAATCTTTGGTGGCGTCCTCATGGGCCTCTGCCTGGCCTTGGGCGCGTTCGCCGGTGGGTGGCTCTACGAACAGGTCGGACCTTTCCAGACCTTTGGTTTGGCCGGTCTGATGCCGCTGGTTGCGCTGGCGATGCTCTGGCTAGGCGTGTCGCGGGCGCGACGCCGCCCGAGTTTGGTGAAGGGAGATGCAACATGAACGCAATTGAGCGCACGATGGCAGTGATCGAACACCGGCGGCCCGACCGCCTGCCGGTCGATCTGCATAACTTTCAGCCGGCGGCAGCGGCGATGGGCGTGCCGTTGCAGACGGTCTTCAAGGATGGCGACCTGTTGGCCGAGTCGCAGATCGGCGCTTGGCGGGAGTTCGGCCACGACGTGCTCATCCTGGAGAGCGGGACCTCCTCCTCGGCGGAGGCATGTGGGGTGGAGGTAATCTATCGCGACGACGCCGCCCCGGTCGCCACAATACCGGCGCTGGCGCGCCTGGAGGAGGTGGAAGGCCTGGAGCTGCGCGATCCCTGGACGACCTTTCCGTGGTCGGAGATCCTACGGGCGACGCAAATCGTGGCCCGCGAGATCGGCGACCGTGCGTTTATCATCGGACGCGGCGACCAGGGCCCCTTTTCCCTAGCGCTGATGCTGCGCGGCTACGAGACCTTCATGCTCGACATCGCGCTGAACGAGCAGCCCGAGCTGATTCACCGGCTCCTCGACTATTGCCGCGAGACCGCGACGCGGTTCGCGATGGCGCAGCTGGAGGCCGGCGCCCACGCTACGTCTATCGGCGAGTCCCCGTCGGGTCCCGATGTGCTCTCACCCCGGCATTACCGTCAGTGGGCGTTTCCGTATCAGAAGCAGATGATCGACGACTTCAAGGCGGAGGACAAGCTCATCGCCCATCACATCTGTGGCAACGTCGTGCCGATCCTCGATGACTTCATCGCCACCGGCGCGCAGATCACCGAGATCGACCACAAGACCGATCTCGCCAAAGCGCGAGACGCGGCGCGGGGCAAGACGGCGATCCTCGGCCCCATCGACACGAACCTGCTCGCCTTCGGCACTCCCGACCAGGTCGACGCCGCCTGCCGAGCCGCGATCGACACGATGCGCGGCGACGCGCCCTTCCATACGGACTTCATCCTGGGGCCGGGCTGCGCGCTGGCGCCCGAGACGCCCACCGAAAACATCCACACATTGGTCGCCGCCGCGGCCCGGTATGGACGCAACGATTGACACTCCCCTCGTGCCCGGGTATACGACACCTCGGCTGTCTTTGCACGCAGATCGGTGCTATGATAGCAGACAAGGATCCATGCATCAGCTCGTGAGCTGGTTCGCACCGACCGCCTATGCACCCTGACAAAACGGCCCGGCAACCGCTAACGCTCACGGCGTCGGGGACGGTTGCTAAGGGCAAACGGACGGGCGAACTCCGACATGATCGGTTTCCTGGCTTAGCCGCGGGTGAGATGCCTGAGCTAGACCGCTGAGTGAAAGGGGTGGGCGATGACGATCGCGGACGCACTCGAGAGCCTGCGCGGATCACACGACCTACGCTTGTCGTCGTGGGGGCCATACACGAAGCGGTATATGGGCATCAGCCACATCCCCGATCCGGCTGCGGGGCTTCGTTTCGACCTGAGCGTCTTCCCCGGCCTCTATCGACGGGGGATCCGCCCGCCAAACGTGCTGTGGGAGTCAGGCTATCATCCGTGGGAGGCAGCGCCGGACCTTTCCTTCTATCGTCACCGGTATGAGCTCGTCTGGAAAGATCAGGTCTATGTCGATGTCGACTTATGTCGCCTCGAC
>CAZPJP010000093.1:0-1867 GCA_964586915.1 uncultured Anaerolineales bacterium | reverse complement strand
CGGCGGCGCCCTGATCTGGGCCCGCTGCGTGAACGCGACCGACGCGCCACAGAACCTAGTGATGCATTGGATGGCCTCTCTCCACTTCCCACCACAGCAAGGGCGCGCGAGCTCCCCGCTGCAGATAGCGCGCGTCGAGGTGCCAACGGGCGGCATTTGGATCGAGGCGCTCGACTATGCCGCGCTGTCGTTGGGCGATCAGGCGCACCGGGCCAATCTGAGCTACGATGGGGTGCGGCGCGGCGAGGTGCGGGTCGACGGCTTTGTGAACGGTCTCGGCCTGGGACAGGGCTTTGGCGGCGCCGAGGGAGATGCCGCGACGTATCGCGTCGTGCTGCCGCGCGCGCTGCTCAATCCAGCCCTGGTCGTCCGCTATCGTCTTCCCGAGGGCGCGACGGCGAAGCTCGACATACCCGGCCTTCTCGACCGCAGCCTGACGGTCCGCGGGACCGGCACAGCTGCAACCCGGCGGGTCTCCCTGCCGCGGATGTTGCCCTCCGAGATGATCTTTACCGTCGTCCCTACCGATCCCAATGTGGCGATCGAGTTGGATGGTTTCGCGCTCTTGCCCGAGCACGCCCTCGACCTGATCAGCTTCGAGCCCGTGGTGTGGAACCACGTGCCGAGGCGCCTGCCGGGCCCCCGCGACGACACGCTGCTGCTCGACTTCGATCACGTAGCGCCGGTCTATGGGCTGGCCTGGGGTGGACACGACGTTGAAGCGGAGGCCGACCGGATCCCCTTCCACGTCCGGGAGCTTCACTGCGAGGATCTCGACACCACGCTCAAGCTCTTTGTGCACGATCACGTCCACGATACGCTCTGGGGGCCGGGTGAGGGGCACTTCACCAACGTCTTCCAGCGCCCGATTTTCCTGGCGCCTCATTCGGAGCGCGTGATCACCGGCCTGGTCTGCGCTGGTGAAGCGTCAGCTGTTCGCGAGCATCTCTCGGCCTTCGACCCGTCCGATCCGGCGTGGGGGACCGTTCAGCAGGAAGCGCGACACCGCGCTATCGGTTCGGGCTTCACCGCTCTGGACCATCCAAATCCCTCCGGCGAGCCCTATCGCGTCAGCCAGGCGCGGATGGCGGCGACGGTGCTGACCAATGTCGTCTATCCAGTCCGCACGCGCAGCACCTGGATTCGGCACTACACGCCAGGGCGATGGTGGGACAGCCTCTACACGTGGGACTCCGGGTTCATCGGGCTGGGGCTTGCGGAGCTCGATCTCGACCGCGCGCTCGACAACCTCAACGCCTACGTCACCGAGCCGGGGACCCCTGACGCAGCCTTTATCCACCACGGGAGCCTGGTGCCGACGCAGTTCTACGTCTTCCTGGCGCTCTGGGCGCGGACCCAGTCCGAGGCCCTGCTGAACTACTTCTACCCACGGCTCCAGCAGTACCATCGCTTCCTGGCCGGCCGGTGGGGCAGCTCGACGACCCGCACTCTGCAGTCGAATCTCATACGTCCATGGGACTACTTCTACAACTCCGGCGGCTGGGACGACTATCCCCCACAGGTCCACGTCCATCGCCACGGTCTGCAGGACGCGATCGCGCCCGTGGTGAGCACGGCGCAGGTCATCCGCACCGCCAGGATCCTACGAGCGATGGCGCTGGCGCTGGGGCAGCCCACCGCCGAGTACAATGAGGATATCGAGCTTCTCTCTGAGGCTCTCCAGAGCCACGCGTGGGACGAGGAGGCTGGCTATTTCAGCTACGTCGAGCATGACGAGTCCGGCGCGCCCACTGGCATCCTCCGCCACCCCAGCGGCGCCAACTTTAACATGGGCATGGACGGCGCCTCGCCGCTGGTGGCCGGTATCTGCACGCCGGAGCAGGAGACCCGCCTGGTGACGGCGCTG
>CAZPJP010000092.1:10958-15266 GCA_964586915.1 uncultured Anaerolineales bacterium | reverse complement strand
CCACAAAATAAACAAATCCTGAGCCCGAATTAGCGGTTCAGGACTACAATTCCAAAGGAGGAGGCAACAGCCGTCTTAAATATGCTGACGATAGAAACTGAGTATTTTCAGGGAAGTGTTCGGTGTATTTTACTTCTTTTAAATAAGACGGTTAGAAAAAGGGGAGTAGCAAAAGTACTTTAATTTATAACTGTAAAGTGCAGCAGCGTCTAGGGAGGTGTACATGAAAAATCTTTGTGTTTTGGGTGTAGCGTTTACCAATATCCTGATATAAGAAGGAGGAATTGAGATGCAGACCTTACTGAACTTGATGACCACAGTTGGAGCACTATTTGTGGTCTTGTTTGTTGCTGGTGGTGGAGTTCGGATGGTGGTTGAACTGTTCCGAGGAGGCCGGCCAACAAACGAGGGCTTTACCATGATTATCTGTATTGGTCTTTTAGGCTGCGGGATGCTTTTGGGTAGCGAGGTTATGAGAGTATCGTTAGGAGCTCCTGGGGTCTTGGGTACCGTTTGGAACATGATAGGATCAATCGCCAGTACGATTGCAGGCGCTTTTTAAGGTATTGAAAGGGGGTTATGGTTATGCGTAAACGAGCGAAGTATGTTGTGGTTTTTCTTTTGTTCTCCTTGTTGCTTACTGGATGCAAGGAGGCAGATGAGGCGTTGGGTAGTTTGGTTGATGCTCTCTTCGATATCAAACAGGCCGCAACCCTAACGTTTAATCCGGATTCGCTTGCTGGTCTTCTGCGATACCTGCGCCCCCTTGCTGTTATTGCTGTGCTCGCTTTTGATTTTGCATTGCTACAAAGTGCTTGTAGGGGAGAAAACATTTTGGGGGCTTTTTTTTCCCGGCACATAAAATGGTTTGGGGTGTTGCTTCTTCTGGGAACTCCCATTTGGTTTTTTAGTTTTGTACATCAACTGGGACAGGAGGCATGGCCGGCTGGGTTGACTACCAGTTTTGTGGCTAAAAAGATGGGTATTCTCAGTATTAGCTTAGGTTCCGGACCTTTAGCCGTAGTGAAGCTGGTTTTTGTTGTTGTCGCTTTCATTGTACTTGTACTTGTTATAGCTCAGCAGGTAGTAGTTCAAGCTTCCGTCCTTCTGGGCTATCCTGTGGCTGTCATTCTATGTATTCCCTTTCGTAGTCTGAAGATGATGCTTTGTTGGTCGGTAGCTTTTATAGCTTGGTTTATCTTTGCTCCTGTTTGGTATAACGGTCTGCAGTTAATGGTAGATATGGAAGGACTACTTGCTCCTGTAGTTTTTGCACTTTTTACCGGATTTTGGGCGGTTCTGCAGTTGGCACTTCCCTTGATAGCAACAGTTACTGTCCTTTACCAAGAGATAGTTAGTACTATTATCCCCCGAATGCCTTTTGGATCCGATTTCGTTTTGGATTTTGTGCAGACTTTAGCTCTTTTGAGTGAGGATGTAAAATCCAGAGCTGGGAACACGTCTGGCCGTGCCGGTTCTGTTCCGTACGATAACAGCGATAATGTTGTTGATGGTCAGTGGAGAGATGTAGATCAACCACCCCGAGTACGCGAGGTTCCTGTGGCTGGTTTTTTGGGACCGGGTTCGCAATCTGGGGGAAAACCATCTGATCCGTCTGGGGGAACCGGCGGAGCGGGAGATTCTGGAACTGATCCTGACAAAGGCCCGCTAGAACCCCCACACGTTAGGGGATCAGGTTTGCAAGGTGATCCGGAAGGTGGTAGTGATCCAGAAGATCCGGACGAGGGTTCGGAGGATGTTCTTAGGGCAGAAAAAGATTGGGAAGAAACCTCGAGGCAAGATTCCTATTTAGAGGGTGTGACCACGGGCACTTTAGTCAGCGGTTCTTTAGATTCTGGCGGCAGTTCGGATGATGAAACTCAACCGCCGCAAGTGCATGAAATGCCGGCAGGTGATTTTTCCAGAGAAGAGTTGCCTAGTGAAGATATAGCAGGAAAACAGACAGAAAAAGAGGGCTTTAAGGAGCGTTTACGTGAGGAGACTGCCGATGCCTTAGAGCAGCGAGGCAAAACCGCCAGAACGGTTGGTGGTATTGCCGCCCCAATCGTTCCGGAAGCCGGCGTGCCGTTGATGGCAGGGGGCACGGCTGTGGAACAATCTGCAGATTCAATTCGGGGCGATCTTCCAGATTCCGGTCCTGATACACCTTCTGTAGCAAGCAGCTCTTTGGAAAGTGTTGAATCTGCAAGACGGGGGCGTAGAGAGCAGGACGCGGTTCAAGACTCAGGACAAAGAGGATCTTCGGGTCAACTAGTTTTTCCCAGTTCCAAACGTGGTGGGCAGAGGTTTAACGCTGCTGAGGCTTCAACCAGACCTGCGGAAAAACGTGAGCCTTCGGTTGGGGGGGGTAGCCGAATGGAGCAGTCGTCCGGCGGGGCAGAAGATTCACCCGCGCCGCCAGGAAAGCAGAGTCCCCCAAGCCGGGTTGACAGGTCAAGATCTGGTAGTCGAGAGGCAGACCAAGGAACGCCTCCTAGACGAAGCTCCCTTGCAACGGGAGGGGGCGGCTTCCAGAGACCATCAGATTCTAGGAAATATCATAGTGATGTAAGAGACGGTGTGCCGCGGTTTGGAGAAAGATCAATTTCTTTGCCTGATTACCAACCGCCGCCCACGCGAGATCCTCGCCGGGTTTCTCAGGAACGGTCGTTGGGTTCTGTTCGTGAAGTGAAAAGGCCTGCCGGTGACGAGTCTTCAGAAAATCCGGATGTGCCGAGAACGGTAAAGCCGCAAGGTACTTAAGAGCTATGAGGAGGTAATTCATGTCTTCAGAGCGGATGTTTGGGAGGACTCCGAAGGAGATTAAGCACACACTGTTTGACCCGCGTAACAAACCGCCCCTTTGGTTTTGGTTTGTGTTTTCGTTTCTTGTTGGCGGTGCTTTTCTCACTGCTGATAAGCCGGTATTTAGGGTTAGAGCCCTTTTAGTGTTGGGGATTGGATTAGTTATTTTTGGAATCTATGTTTGGATCGATAAGAAGATAAGTTTTGAACGGCGCGTTCGCCGTGAGCGCTGTGAGGAGTAGTTGTTAGTTAAGGAATGTGTTGCGTGTCGCAAGCGGCACATTCCTTCTTCTCCTCTGTTCTTATTAATTATTAATATTTTATTAATATTTAAGAGCAGAGGCGAGGAAATAAAGTGGAGATTACCTACGACAGGTTTGAGTATCGTCAACGCATCGTTCGGGCGAAGCCGCTTTGTCGGAAGCGTTGTGCCTCGTTCCGAGAAGATAGAAGGCTTTAGAGCCCTTCGCCAAACCTACTTTTCGGAAAGGCGACGCAATGGGCTGTTACTCTATCCTTGCGCATTTACCCACCCCGATAAATTGGGATGGATTCCTGCGAAGGAGCGTACATTAGAATATGGGAGATTGAGCGAAGAAGAATAGGAGGAGTTATGAACTTTAACATATCTGGAGATTTTCAAGGGTTGCGTAACTGGCTTTCTGAGCCAATTGTGTCAGAGGAAAATATTGGCGATCCAAGGCGGCTGTTGCCTTTTTTGGGTCCGAAGGAGTCTGAGCAACCTCCTACTTTGTTGGACCAGGCAAGAAGAACTTTTAGGATGGATGTAAGTTCCCGTGGTGTGGAAAACACCGCAGTGGTTTATGACGGTGAGTATAAATGTCCGATGGTAATTGGGTATCACCGGAGTCCTTTTAGTGTTAAAGAAGCTTTGGATCAAGGTCCTGAGATCGTAAAGATCTGCAACCGTATGGTTCCGGTGGATTACGGTCTATTTTGGGCCACGTTAGAAGAGGCGTGGAATGAGTGGTCGAATGAGTACTATCGAAATTTAATTCAAACCGCCGCGTTTCATTTCCATTCTGACGAGTTTGGCAGGCAGGCTTTTGAGTGGGGACCGTCCGGAATGGCTCTTGGGTATGCAAAGGGTGTTCCTAACGTTGTTTCTCAGGGGGAGCTTGTTAGTTATCAGGATTACGGTTGGTTACTTGATTCTATAGCGCACGGGCGGCCCCAATGGCGTTTTTCCAGCAACGGTGCCGAACGTCCAGCTGTTCATCCGTTGGAGGTTGCTTATAGCGAACTCCGCCCACGAGAAGATCACTTTGTGTGGGATGGACAACCCGAAGTTAAAAATGCCCTTTACTGGTTGGTACCATACGGCCCCGAGCAAGTAAAGAAGCTGCAAGACTTTCCTGTGGATATCTTTGTCACAATAAAGAACGTTAATTCGCCCGACACCATTTTCTTCAAGTTTGTTGTTTGGGCGAGAGGAACGCAAGAGGATCTGCAAACCTTAGAAGGTTCCCTCCATCAAATTGG
>CAZPJP010000092.1:0-10948 GCA_964586915.1 uncultured Anaerolineales bacterium | reverse complement strand
TCCCGGTTACGATCCTTTTGACAACGATATTGATCATGTAGTTCGGCAGCTTTGGCCCGGTAAAGGTAGCGTGCCACCGCCCTCTCTGTCTATGCCCGGGTATAAAAAACATGATTGGCTGCGCATGTTGGATGCGGTTGTTAACGGGGTGGATGACACCGGAGTAATTAGGGGTAATTTGCCTTTAGGCAAATCGCTTATCCGTCCAGGGAAAACGGTTTTCCTTAATTGGGAAACTGTCCACATGCTTGCTATTGCCGGACCTACGGGAACAGGCAAAACGACGTTGGGAATGCTTCTTGGGTTGCTTAGGACACATCGCGTTGTGGCATTAATGCTCACTCCGGCCGAAACAGACATGCCCGGAAGATTGGCGGAGGTGTGCGGGGGGTGTTTTTACAGGTTGGAGGTTCCGCGTGCTGAGACTCCTGAGGAGTACCGAAAAGGGCAGGAGGATATGGAGGATAAGGCGCGCGGTATAATATCCGATTGGGCGGAGAAGTGGAAAAGCGGTATTGCACAGGATCTACCCTTTGTAATTATGCCAACAAAAAAGGGGACCCCAGCTCTTCGGGACCATTTTGTCACGGAATTCCTAATAATGTTCCGTAGTCTTTTGCAGGATTTCTATGAAGCTACTGGAAAGAGAACGATCATCTTAATTGACGATCTAATTTCACTTTCCGGTGATTCATCCGATCCCAAATTGGGGAAACTAACTTCAAATGCTGGGCGCAGGGCACGAGATCAGATTCATGAGTCGTTAGATACCTTCCGGAAGTCCGGAGGTAATATGATTCTTACAGTTCACTCGCCGGAGGAATTCAGAGATCTTTGGTCGTCTGGTTTCTGGCGGTCAATACCTTATTGTGTATGGATGATGAGTGCCGAAGAGAGAAGCCGTGCGCATGGAAAAGCGTATCTGATCCGACCAGCTGAGTTTCCTCTTGATAGAAACTCTGAGACGGATGATATAACGAAAAGCCCCGGATTTCGCGGTCTTTTCGATTACCGTCTGCCTCCTCCGCTGATGAATCTTTTGGAACCTAAGGAGGCGTAAAGTGAAAAGAAGGGGAGGGCTTATCATTGTCCTCCCCCTCGTCCTGTCAGTGATTTCTTGCTACGTAATCGGGATGTGTCTCTTGATAACTGTTTCTTCGGCACATTTCCTTCGCGAAGCGGGACAGAAAAGCTGGGACAGGGGGGTTTGGTGGCTGCTGGGCAAGTCTTATGGAGAGACCAGCGCAAATTATTCTTTGTCGCCGGAAGAGTTAGCCAAAGCAAAAGAGTTGGGTATTGATCCTGATCTTTTGGTTCGTGCTTCGGCAGTTGAAGCTTGGGCAGACAGTCTATGGGGGCGTGGTGCCGGTGACCGTGCAATTTATATGGCTCTTACGTCCGGTGAGTCTGCTAATTGTACAAATTGCGGTAACTCTGATGCTTGCAATGAATACTACGCACACCCCTCTTTGAACGGCCCCGCTCAATGTGCTGCTCTTGACGATCTTCTTATAATTTGGAAGGCGCATGACATTCGCTCTTCCAACCCAACTGCTGCTAAGTATATCTATTCTGATTACAGCGGCGCACTTGGGAGCAGTGGCGGCGGAGCTTTGGGCTGTTCGCAATTTTTGGCGGGAACAGCGATCCCACACCTAAATGCTGTTGGGGAACCTTTTGATCTTTGGGATCCCCTAACCGCAATGAAAGTTATGGCCGCAGAGGTTCATCGTTTAGGTTACCGGAAAGATATGAATTCTACTCAGAAGATTAATGTCCTTTTGGGGTGGAATCAGCATCGGGGTTGGATATCCGGTATAGTTGCTACTGCAAGACAGTACGCAAGCTATTTAGGGACTCGAAGCGGTCTTTCAGAAGTCATAGAAGGATATGAAGGTTACGAGCAGGAATGGTGGCAGAAAGTATTGGAAGCTGTGCTTTGGGTTCTAGGTTTGTTGCCTGAGGAGCCGCCGCAAGCTTGGGCGGGCGATATCATGGAAGATGATGCTATTGTTTTGGATGGGGATTGGCAGTTTCCCGTTCACGGTCCAACAATTCTTACTTCGGATGCGCAGGATCATCTGAACCGCGGAAGTGTTCCCGCTTGGGATTTTTACGGGGACCCGGGCACTCTAGTTTATCCAGCACAGGCCGGAGTTGTAACTATAGCATCTTATGGCAATGAGGGCGGTTACGGGCACTGGGTTGAGATAAAGCATGCGAACGGTTACAGAACCAGGTACTGCCATCTAGGTACTTTGCAGGTAAAAGTAGGAGAGCGTGTGGATATAAGTTCGCCCTTGGGAGAAATTGCAAGGACGGGGTTGACCTCTTGGCCGCACACTCATTTTGAGGTTCTTGATACTGAGCACGGTAGGAGGCAGGTCGACCCGGCCTTGGTTTTTGGGCGTCCGGAAGAGATAGGGTTAACCTATATTTTTTGGACAAATCTTCCTCCTGACATGCGATGGTAGAATTAGATAGCAGAAACGTTGTTAGTTACTGGAGAACGCCTTGCAAGTTGCAAGTGCGGGGCGTTCTCCCTTTCAAAGAGTCAGTAAGAAATTTCTTGTTGATTCTTAGAAGAGGTATTAATGATAGGCTATAAGAAATAAGAAAAGATCAGGCCTGAAAAGCACTTTAATTTAATAATAGGGGAGGTGTTGGCATGGTAAGAAAAGGGCTGGTGTTTGTTAGCGGTAACAGAAGTGCTCTTGTACCTCCAAGTCTTCTGCACCAAAAAGGGCTTAGCCCTATTGATATCTTGAACCCAAACAAGACGGCAGGTATTATTCCCCTTTGGGGGGGTTGGGCTAAGGACCCTCGGGTTAGTGAGCAGATTAACCAGTGGAATGAGGAGGGCAAAGAGCCAGCAGTTCGTCCTGGCGATGAGGTGGTTTTTGAGTTAGATCCTTTTACTATTTGTGAGGTTTCCGGTTATGGTAGTCCCGAAAAAGCGCGACGAAGATTACTGTTTTCAAAGGACCTTGAGAGGCAGTTGGGTTTTGTCTACCCGCGTGTTGAGTTTCCCTACGATGTGACGTGTGATCATACTATGAAATGCTGCCGTCTTTGGGCACCCATTGGTCGCGGGGCTCAGGTTTTGATTGCGGGACCTTGGGGTTCTGGGAAGACTTGGACAATTCGTCGTCTCTTGTTATCAATGCTCGAGTTAGCTAGTCAGGGTCACCCCTCAATGGGTAAGCCTTATTTTATCTTTATCCAAACCGGCGGATTTGAAAGGACAGTGGATTTAGGAGAGTTTAGGAAGGAGTTAGAAGATTTTAGGAAGAGGAGTACTGGAGATGTTCCTATTGAGCATTATTACGGGTTTGATTACGGTTCTAATTCTAATAGTGCTATTATGGCGCTTCAGCGCTCCCGTAGATTGGTTGAGATGGGTTACGATGTTGTTTTTTGCGGTGACAGTTTACCGGGAATTGGATTGAGTTTGAAAGCTTTCTCTAGGGATAAAAGTTTGACCCGTAGTGGGCTGCCGATGGAAGTGTTGGCTAGACTTCAGTTTGAATATCTAGTTGCTGGGCAACGCGTCGATGGGCGGGGAAGTTTAACGCCAATTTTTACTGCGCTTACCGGTGAACGGGGGTCTCCCGGTGGTGTAATTTATCAAGATGCGGGTGGTCCCGCTTCGACAGTAACTATTATGCACGGAAAATACCCTCGTTCCGAGTACCCGTGGATTGATCTTCACGGCACTAATACGCGGCGGATTGATCTAATGTTGACTGACGAGCGTCTAGAAGAACACGAGTTGGTTCATGATTCGGTTTCTTCGCAGAACAGTGCTTCTAGTGGGCTAGCGCGGTTGCAAGAATTAGCAAAAATGCCGCGAGAAAAGCGTCTTTCGCTTTTAAGATCGGCCAAAAGGACGGAAGAAATTCACAGTTCTACCAGACAAGTTTTGGATGTGGCGCCGTCCTTGAAGAAGGTGGAAGACCAGGTAGGGATAATTCGCGCTCTCCTTAAAGCGGCTGATTTGGAGATACTTAAATTTCTTATGGAGTTTATTCAGCGGTTGAATAAGGATGTGCGCGCAGCTCTTTTCGAGAAGCTTGATAGTATGGGACTAATGCCGGCACACGAAGGCCATCGGATTCCTTCCGAAGACTATGCAGGGCTCATTAAGCGCTTGATTGCGGAGGGTATTTTGGAAGGTCCGCTCAAGCCAGTCTATGATTATAAAATCAAAACATGGCGAAATGCCGGAATTACCCTTTCGGAGCTTGAGGAGCGCTTACGTGCTGGAGAGAATCCGGACTTGATAAAGAAGGCGCGTGAAAAATGATGTTAGGGGCAACATCGCCGTGCGGGTATGTATTGTATTATTTGGTATTAAAATTAAGTAGAGGAGGCTGACCTACAGTTTAAGGAGGTTAAGCTATGGGAGGAAAAAGATTGATTATTTTGGGCGGAGGTGTGTTGCTCATTGCCGTTTTTTTGCTGGTTGGTGGCATTGACGGTAAGCAAGAGGGGCTTCAAATCAAAGAAAGCGGAGAGGAGTTTATTACAACACCATTGCTTTACATCTCGGGCGGTTCCATTTATTCTGAGTTAAGGGTTCGTGAGGGGTTACTTGATAAGTCTATACGTAGGGGTAACAATTTCCTTTGGCCGAATGGTCTTTTTGCAACTGTTTCTAAGAGGACCAATCACGCCGAACGAGTTGTGAATTGGGTAGTAGCTGATAATAATACACCTGTTTTGGGTATGAAAACCTCGCACGGAGCTATGGGACCGGACGGTCTGTATGCTTACGTTCAAAAAGGATCCGGTTTTGATACTATTCTTGTGGAATCCGGTATACGGGGTGAGCCGGTAGCACGTAAGTACTACAGCGCCTGCTGCTTAAACTTTGACGAGCGCGGTAATTTGGCCTTTTCGTTTAAAGCAAGCGAAGGGGCGCCTTGGCGTTCGGCTGTTTGGTTTCAGGGTCTTGATTACAAACAAGAACCGGTTATGGTTCCCGAAGCGGACGGTGTGATTGATGCCCTTTTTCCTTCTATCGGACCAGAAGGCAGGGAGCTGGTTTTTTCCGGTCGGCATAAGAGTCAGGGTACGGGCAGTGATCGTTGGGATCTTTGGGTATGGCGTCTTAACCATTTGGGAAGTGGTAAGCCTACTCAACTAACAATGGAAGGAACAATCATTGATCCTGATTGGGGCCCTGACGGGTTGATTGCTGTTACTAGGTTGGAGCAAGGTATTGAGCTGCCGGACAACCTTGTTTTAGAAGGCAATATGGAGTCGCGTATCTACGTTATTGACCTGCGGGATTCGGATAATCCCCGTTGGTTACCAGTGGCGCAGGGACAACAACCTTCTTGGTTTAGGGTGTCTTGGCTTCCGCGGAACCCGCTGTTAGAGCCAGCTCCTGCAACTCCAGAGCCAACTGCAGAAGCACCGATTACTAGTTGCGAAGGGGTTTCGCTACAAGTGGTAATGGTGCTGGATGTTTCTGGTTCTATGGAAGGTAATCCTATTAAGCAAGAGAAGCGTGGAGCTGCTTCAGTAGTCGGGTCTCTAAGACCTGTAGATATAGGAAAGGTTATTGCTTATGATGATGAAATGAAACAAAGTGGCTGGATTAACGGGCGTGATCCAGCCGCACTGCAAGACAAGTTTGAATCATGGCTTGTTGATGGTGGTGGCGATACAGCTCTTTATGATGCTCTTAATATGGGGCTGGAAGCCTTTGATGGGGTGGAGAGTGGCTCAACGGTACGGAGGCTCCTTATTATCTTTACTGATGGTGAGGACAACGCCTCTCAAGACCTGATGGAGGGCCTGGCACCTCGACATGCCGAATATTCGGCAAAGGAGGATGAAGTTCTTGAGACATTGGTTCGTAAGGCTGTAGATGCTGGAGTTGTTATCCATGCCGTGGGGTTTCATGGAAAAGTTTACAGTGGCGAGCCCAGTTACCGTCCTGAGCCCCTTAATTTCCTGGCGGGTAAAACTGCAGGTACCTATCGGGAGACAGAGGACGAAGATGAAATAGCGGCTCTAATTGCCGAAGTTGCCGCTGAAGAGATGTGCATACAAAGATAGGGGGAAAGTAGCATGCCTTTGTCCGAAAGGTTTGAACCGGAGGAAAGAATACGCCTTCTAGCGGATCTAGCTCATGAGGCGAAACTTGCTTGGGCCCTTTTTTGGGATCCCCGAGTTTCTTTCCTTCTGAAACTGGTACCGCTCTCCGGAATGATGTATCTGGTATTTCCGGAGAACTTGTTGGCAGGAGGTTCGTGGGGGTGCTTATGCTTCCCAATAAACCTTTTGGATGACTTGATAATCTTAGCGCTTACAACGAGGATTTTTGTCAATAGTGCTCCTCAATTTGTTGTCGAGGAGTTGGAAAGGCGCTTGGATTAGGAACGTAGCTTATACGGGGGACAGTCACGCTTTCGTGGCTGGCTGTCCTCCCTTTCTTTTTAGGCTTGAAAATTAAGTCTAAAAAGAAGGGGAGAAGTGTTTTTGGTATTCGGTTAATAATGATAAAGGAGGGTTATTTTAGAGATGGACATTAAAAATTCAAGGGGACTGTTCAATATGTGCACTGCAGTGTATGTACTCATTTTGTTGATCTTTGGTATAGCGGTTGTTTTTGCTTCAACTTGCGTAGGGAACTCAAAGACTGAAGTAATTCCATCTCCGGTCCACCGGCCGCGGTTGGTAAATCCCAGTCATACTGCGCTCCTTTTTGTTCATAAGGGGAGTCTGGCGCGTCTAACTGGAAACAGGCTGGAGAAAATAGGTTCAGGCCTAATTTGGCCAAATGAAAATTGTGCTGTGGACTGTGAGAAAGTAGCTGTCAACTGGAAAAAGCGAGAGCTGTTTTCCTCTCTTGAGGGTGTGGAAATAGATTTCTGCGCCGAGGGGCCGCGTGGTATAAGTGCGGTCGTCTACCGGTCTAGTTCTGAAGACATACTGGTTATAGAACCTTTGGGAGTGGTTTATACTGCGTACCAAATTATGGCACCGGATTTTAGTCCTAAAGGTTGGTTGGCTTTTTCTGTAAAGGAGGGCGAGGGGGCGCCGTGGCGGATTTGGCTTTGGAGACCTACTTTTGAGGGTACATATCGTGTGGAGTTTTTACAGATGTTTCCACCGTTAAAGTCAGGTAGTGATATGGTATTTCCTTCGTTTTCCGGTGAAGAAGGCGACTCGCGTCTTGTTTTTTCTGCTAGAGAGCCTTCTCCAGAGGGTCCGGAGTGGGACACATGGGATCTTTGGATTGCCCATTACAGTACTCTGCAACACAGGGGATACGTACAGCTTACTGATGTTGGGAACGCAATTGATCCCGATTGGGGTCCGCGCGGTTTGGTTGCATACACTACTTTTGGTTCCGACGCAACAGTTCCGGATGATTTCGTTTTTGAGGGTGGGGATGATGTAGTTAATGTAAATATCTTAGATATTCAAGACGGCGCGCGATGGGAAGTTCTTCCTGGCCAGATGCCCTCTTGGCAAAATGGCTGGCCAAAGGAACAAGAGGCTGAATACCCTGCGGCTACAGTTGTGCCCTCACCGGAGCCAACTCCGGATGTTGCAAATTGCAGCGATACTAGCGATCTTTCTTCCTGTTGCCTTGTTGGGAGGCGAGTTCCGGAAGGTGCAAAGAAGTGGAAGCTTAACTTAGGTGTTTTTAGAGAGACTGACGAATACTATTCAGGTCAAGAGACGCTTACTGGCGAGTTTTCAACTTCTGGGTTCTGCCGTACAGAGGATGATAGATGGTGGAAACCTCAGATGTCTGAATGAGTTTCTGTTTAAGTAAAGAAGCACGGTTCTTTAGTTGTATTGAGAACAGCTGGCTTTTCCAGCTGGCTGTTCTCTCTTTTTCCAGGTGTCCTTAAGGGATGTTTATACTTGAGGATTGCTAGAAAAAGATTAATAGTTCTTTAACATCTAAAAAAGCGCCAGCTTAGGAAAAGGAGATTAAAATGAAAGGCTTTGCGAGCCCTTTTTGGGCCTGGTATCTTGCAGTTTTGGGAATTATTCTTGTTGCGGGTGGGTCGCGACATATTAGGGAGAAGGAGTTAATAGAGAATGTAGCAACTAGTGAGTGGCGGGAAAAGAATTCCGCCGCAAAAGATTCAGAATTGTCTAGATCTTTGGAAGTAGTATGCAGACTGTCTTTAGGGGATTATTTGGATTTTTTGTGGGAGTCCCTGCTACCGGTTCTTTTCTGGGCTGCGGGATTTTTTCTACTCCAAACTGGCTATGTAGTAGCGGGGAAAGCTTTCCGTTCTGCTGCGTGGGTTACTCTTGCTGCTGTGGCCTTTTTTTCGATAGTGGAGATTCTGACAAGTGTTTGGCAGATATTGGCCTATCGCGGAAAGTCAGAAGTAGAAATTCTTTCTGTTAACGAAGAAAGTAGTTACAGTTCTGAATCTGTAGATGAACTGCAGAGTATTCATACTGGGTTTTTGGCACCGATCTTTCGGGTTATGGATCGGTTTTACCTTGGACCTACGGAACGCTTTGAAGTGCCGCTTCAGGAAGGGGAACAGGTCGAGCTTGTTTGCAGAGCAAGTCCGTGGTACTCAGTCTATCCGGTGGTGGTTCTTCAGACCATCCTGGCAGTTATAATTAGTTTGTTTTTAAGTGGTTTGGTTTCCCTTATGTTGATGGTTTTCCCTATCTTTACTGATTTTGGGACTTTTATTAGCGAGGGTCTCAATTTTCCAACGTGGGTTTTAGTGCTGGATTTGCTTCTGACAGTGCCGTTAGCAGCTTTCTTGAGTTACGTATTTGCGGAATGGAATCGGAGGAGATTTGTTTTCGTTTTTTTTACCTTGTCTGTTTGGGTAGTGCGTATAAAAGCTCCGTTTGGAACGCCGCTCCTTTCCTTTGGCCCGGCTAAATTGATTGAGGAGGCACACGCAAAACCTGCGGGCGGGGAGCGTGGTGAAGGCGTTGTTCGCGTTTTGGATAGTTTTTATGACGGTATTTTGCACCGTATTTTTGGTATTGCCGATATATTCCTTCATACGAGGGTGATTGGGGCCTTGGATGTTATGCCTGGTATAGGGGAAGCTTTTAACGTTGAGAAGGTTGTTCGGAAGATTGGCAGAAATGCGGGGAGGCTGGACGGTGTTATATCGTGGGCTTGGCTAGAGTTCTATAAGGCGCGGGTTCAAGAACAGGAAGGAACGGTTATGCCCGAGATTCAACCCGAGTCACTCATTGATGCGCTGTCGGCTGCGGTACCTAAGGAGGCGGATCGTATTAATCTGATGTTTGTTCGGGATCCTGGAGTCTGGGATATTAGATGGCAGGAGAGAAAGAGTAGGACTGCCGGTGCTTCTGGAATTTCATCAGCTGCAGTAGAGTTTCCAGATGCTGATTAGATTATAGCTGTTTTAAGGGTTAGAAAATAACTTCGGTTGTATAAATCAGTAAGTCTGTCGAATTCAAGGAGGTTTAAATCTATGGTAAAAGTGATAAGAGTACTTAACCGCAAGGGTGTGCTGGTCTTTGCTGCTTTTCTTCTTTTTGCGGTTGCTGGTCGTTTCGGGTTGAAATCATGTTCTCCTGACACTTCCGCAGTTCGGAAAAACGGGGAGCAACTTGCTGTAGCAACAATTGAATTCTGGGACGAAGACGGTTCCGAAGAAGATACCATAGTTGTTGAACCAACAAGTACGGATGTGCCGTCGACTGCAACACCGACGGTTACATTTGAGCCTACAAACACACCAGAACCTACGGTTACAACTGAGCCTACAGTAACTCCTACTTTAGAATCGACGGCTACTGTACCGAAACCTACTGTTGTGGTCCAGCAATCACCTACTCCGGAAAAAAAAGTACAACCCCATTGCGTTGTTAATCAGGCTGTTCCAAGTGGTGAACTAATGTGGGTCTATACGCAGGGAAGGATGTATCCAAGTAAGCAATATAGATTTTCGGGTTGGGAGGTTTTGACAGGCAAGTCCTATTGGCAGCGCGGTAAGTTGTTCTGTCAAACAAATCGTATGGGGGGCTTTGGTTTGGTTTGGTGGAACTGTAGTGATAGTTCTTGGTGACGTAGTTAGTTCGAGCTTTCTTTCCGCTTCTCCGGCAGATTGGCGGAAAGAAAGCTTCTGATTTAAATTTGTAAGCTTTTGCAAATCTAGATTAGAATAATAAGCGCACAATTAACAATTCAAAAAATGTGGTAGGGGTAATTCGATTGGTGAGGGTTTTGGTGCTTTACGAACCAAACCCTTTTTCTAGTTGAGGATTTACTCTGCTTTCGTGTATACTGTAGCATAGCCATATGCAAGCGGGTGCATAATGTACACAAGATTTATAAAAGGAATGTACAAATCAGTAAACTATATCCGAATAGTTTTACGAATAAGGGTAACGAACGTAATATCTTTTCGTAAATGTCTGTATTTGCGGTTTAGAGCATGCGGGGAATATGCGAAGATTGTTTAGGGGATTATGAGCGAGATAAGTTATAGTAGATAAATTTATATTGCGCTTTAGAAGGATCAGGACTAAAATCTGTGGAAAAAATAGTGTGACTGATTGTTCTTGAGTTTTAGTTTAGTTTTATCAGATTCCGGATCGCAGTCCGGAGTGACGGAACCGTTTGGTACTAAATTGGGACTCACGAAAAAGCAGTTTGTACGAGGCGGGAACGAACCGCTTCGAAAGGAGGACTAATCAGTTAGGAGGTGAGATTCGCAAAGTACATAAAATGTCGGATGTTCTCCCGGCGCTTGCGCTGGGGGTAATCGAGTTACTCGTGTTCGGCCGGTTTATTCTGGCCGTTTCGGGCTGTGATCTTTAAGGAAGGGAGGTTCAATACCAACAAATTTGTTTGTGACCTGAGTTCGTTTGGTAATTCAAGTGATCGCCCTAAGAGCAGGTCCGGCCGGTGTGCCGCGACCTGCGGCCGGGCCTAGTATGCAAAGGAGAACACAGATGTGTC
>CAZPJP010000091.1:0-15352 GCA_964586915.1 uncultured Anaerolineales bacterium | reverse complement strand
CCGCGACCCCGCCTCGCGGAGAGCCCCCGAGACGCTCACCACGTCGGGGCTCTCATAGCGGTAGATGGGCAGGGCGTGATCGCTCTCCCGCCCCACGCTGGGGCGCGCCGCATCGCGATAGCCGCCACCCTCGGCGCTGAAGGTGAACTGGGCAGCGTCCTCCCCAGATGGCGGCACCTCGACGGTCAACGCCACCCGGGTTCGGCCTCCGGCGGGCACCCGGACCTCCGATCGCCGGGGGCTGTCAAGGTCCAGGTTCGTTTCCAGGCTCACCGTCACGTCCAGATCCGTCTCGGTGTTGTTCTGCACGACGGCGGCGACGTCGGCACGATCGCCCACCACGAGGAAGCGCGGCGTCACCGGACGCACGATCAGCGGCTTGGTGACGACGAGCTCGGTCTCGACCTCCCCCACCTCGGTGGCCTCCGTCACCGCCCGCGCATCGACCACCCAGGTGGTCAGCGAGTCGGGAAGCTCCACCGTAAAGCGGGCCTCGCCATCGACGCCGGTGCGCAGACTCCCATCCCAGAAGGCGGTGTCGGGGAACTCCTCCCGTACATCAGGTGCAAAGGCAGCACCATCGCCCCCCCCGCCGCCAATGCCGCCCACCCCTTGCTCAAGCGCAATCTGCTCGGCCCGCCGCTGAAGCTCCTCCAGGTCCGCGGCTACGCGGTTGTGGAGGACCAACAGCCCGTCCCCACTGATCACGCCCAGCGGGCGTGGTGCATAGTAGGCCTCGCGCAGTGTCGGCGAGTTGGGATCGGCCAGCGCCAGCACCGCCTTGTCGACGATAGCGACGGCGACCTCCGCGTCGACGGGCGCCCCGTCGGCATCGCGCGTGCGAACCGTAAGGTCGACCCGCTCGCCGGGCGCGAAGGTGCAACGCCCGCTCGCGTCCTGGTCCGCGGGGTCGCAACCCGCCGCGACCGACACGTCGAGAAGCTGATCCACCGGCTCAACCTCAAGGTTGACCATGCCGATTCGGACGTCAGGAACGGCGGCCGGGTCAGCGCCAACCCCCTTGATGACCACGAAAGAGACAACGACGTTGGGCACGTGGGCGTCGGTGATGGGGATCTCGATCACCGGGTTTGCCTCGCGGATCGTCATCCGCTCGACCTCCAGGATGCCCTCGCGCTCCAGCGTCATCAGGACCTCAAAGGGCGCCTCGAAGGGCGTGGGCAGCAGCACCTGGGCGACGTCACCGGGCCGATAGGTCTCGGCATCGGCGACGGGCTCCACCTTCCCCTCAGCGAGCTGCCACGCGGCCATCTCCGGGCCGCTCACCCAGAGGTGGGTCTCGCTGCTGATCCGGTTTCCATCCGCGTCGGTGCTTTCAGCCAGCACGACGTACGAGCCGCTCTCCAGCGGCAGCAGCTCGGCGACGGCGCGGCCCGCGTCGTCGGTGGTAACCTGTGTCGTGTCGACGACGGTGTCGCGATGCGACCAGGTGCCGCTGCTGTAAGGCGCCGTGGTCGGGACGTGGCGCCATGTCCGCCGGGCCAGCGCAACCTCCACCGCCTGATCCGCCACCGGCTCCGCATCCCAGTCGAGCGCCAAGACGTCGACTGCCGCCGTCTCACCAGCAAGCACGACCCAACTGCGCGGACTGAGCCCGAGGTAGAAGCGCCCGGTGTGTACGGTGATCGCGCCGCGTTGGCTCACGGCGAAGTTGGTCTCGTCGAGGACCGTCGCCTCCAGCGTCCAGCGCTGAGCACTCACCGTCTCGTCATTGCCAAGAGGCGCCAGGTCGGCGTCCAGCGTGATGAGCAACCGACCGTCGGCGTCGGTCAGACCCTCTCCCTCGGCCACAATCTCGCCTTCGCGCCAAGGGTGCCACTGCGCCGTTGCGCCCCACCGCCAACGGCCCACGATCCCCGCAGCGGGACTGAACGCCGCGGGTTCTGCGCGGACCGTCCACCGGACGCGCGCCCCACTCACGACACCGCCGCTGTAGTAGTCGGCCGTGACCAGCATCCGCGCCGTCTCGCCATCGAGCACATCGTCCCGCTCGGGCGTCACCGTGACCTCGAACTCCGGCTTGCGGTAGGCAGCGACGGCCAGCTGGATCGTCGTCGAGCTATCGGAAGCGCCGACAACCTCCATAACCAGCCAGTAACCTCCAAGTGGAGCATCCTCCGGCAGCCGGAAGGTGCCATCCACGGTTCCCATCTCGGAGATCTCGAGCGTGACCGCGTCCTGCATAGACCTGTCAGGGGTCTGCAGCTCGATGCGCACCTCCGTGCCGGGCGCCGGCAGCCCGTAGTCCCCATCTCGGTCGGTCCGCACGACGCCGCGGAAGGCGACCTCCTGGCCCGGGCGGTAGATCGGGCGATCGGTCTGCAGATGGGCACGGTAAGCGGGCGGGTTCTCGTAGCTATAGGGTATGTCGAAGCTCCAGGGGCCGGTGTCCTGGTTCCAATCGCTCCGCGCGAGCCCGAAGCCGGACCGGCCCGGCTCACCCACGACCGCGCTGATAACCTCCCAACGCTCCTCCTGCTCGGGGATGGAGATCCGCGCGATGCCGTCACGGTCGGTGACGCCCTGCCCCAGCACCGCGCCGCCCCTCGAAAGCACACGCACCTCTGCAGCGACGAGGGGTTGTGCCGTGCGTAGATCGGTGGCCCAGACCAGCGCCTCCTCGGCACTCACCTTGAGAAGCACGTGGGCATCGACCACGGCGACGCGTAACCGCTGTGGCCCCTGGTAAGAGACGCCTGGGAGGCGCCAGTGCACACCGTAGTATCCGGTGGGAAGTGACTCGCCATCGGCGAGATCGATCGACACTACCTCCGGTGTGTTCCGCTCACCACCCAATGACACCGTCCATTCGCGCTGCACGGAGCCTGTGGGCGCGACAGCGTAGCTCAGCATGTCGCGCTCGTTGAGCTCGGAGAGCGTGATGGCCACCTCATCGAGGTTGACCGAGGCGAAGTAGACGCGGGCCGGCTCGTCGGCGTCCAGCGTGATCGGCTCTCGTTGCACGATCGGCGTAAACGTCGAGGGCATATCCTCGACGGTGAAGCACGCCACCTGCTCCTCATCGATCGTGTTGCCGTAGCGATCGGCCAGACCGGGCAGGACCCGGACGCAGTCACGCTGCCGCGGCACCTTATCCCAGTTCACATGGATGCTGGGCTGATCCTCGGACCAGAAGAGGCTGGCGTTCACTGTCTCCCCGTTTCGGGTGACCACCACGTGCTCCTCAAGCGTCTCCGGATCCAAGAGCCCCTCGATCTCAATCCGTGCGCCCTCATAGTAATTGAGACGGTCGGCGGGTCCATCGCGACCTCCCCGACGGATGCTTAGCACGCCGATGGGCGGCGTCGTGGTGAAGGTCGTCGATTCGCCCTCGTCCAGCGGCCTGCCACTCAGGGACTGCGCTGCGGGGTCGACCTCCACCGTGTAGACCGTGTCCAGCGCCAGGCGCGCCGTCGGCGTGAGCACCAGTGTGACGCCGTCATCCACCCAGGTCGCCGTGACGGAGACGGCCTGCTCCCCCTCACCGGCTACCGTGACGGCATCCTCGGTGACACCACGATCCATCGGCGTGTTGAACTCGACCCGGACGCCGGTCTCGAGCGGGACACGGCTGATGCCACGGGCGGGCGTGATACTGCGCACCTGGGGCTCCGCGGTGCTGAACACGACCTCAACTGGCGAGGCCAATGCGGCGCCATCGACGCTGCTCACGCCGGACGGGACGGTCACCGTGTAGGTAGTTCCGGCGATCCAGGCCGGGTCGGGATCGTAGCGGTAGACGCTGCTGTTGACCCACATCCCGGCGCCTTCCGGCGTCGCCTCCTCGCGTATCGAACCCGGCAATGAGAACTCAAGGGGCAAAGGCGGGCAGTCCGGCTCGGCAGTGACCTGTCCGGTGCAGTTGACCGGCACCACCGGGTAGTTAAACGAGATCAGCAGCGGGGTATCGCCGCGAAGGCCCTGCGCCCCGTCGGTCGGGCTGGTGTGCGTCACCGTCAGAGGACCGACGGTGGTGAAAGCAAAGACCAGGTCCCGGGTCAAGGGCTCGCCATTCGTGGCGCGCGCCGTGGTCCCAAGCGAAACGTGATAGCGGGTGGCGGAGGCCAACGCCTTGGCCCCAAAGCTCACCGTGGTGTCATCGTGCCAGGTGAAGGTCCCGGTCACCATCGGGCTGACGCTCAGAGCCTGCTCAACGCTGTCGCGCTCCATCGGCTGGGTAAAGCGGAGCAGAATGCCGGCCTGGAGGTTGACCTCCTCCCCGTCCCGCGGCACGGTCGTGACCACCGCGGGCGGCAGCTCCGCCGCAAAGGACGGCTCCGTTTCCACGGCGGTGGGCTCGGGCGCCGGGCTTGAGGGCGCGCCTGAAGTCGGAGAGGGCAGGGTGGGTTGCGCCGGTTCGAGGGTGCCTTCCACCAGCTCGGTAGGCGCAAGCACGGTAGGCGCCGGCCCAGCGGGCAGCGTCGGGCTCATCAGCCGGAAGACAATCCCGGCGACCAACAGCACCGCAAGCGCAGCCCCAGCCCAGGCGAACCATGGCCAGCGAGTCCGCGACCGGGATGGTGCGGACGAGGGGTCTTTCGCATCATCCCCATCCGCAGTTGAGCGTTGCTGCGGCCGCGAATGCGGGCGCAAGAGCGGGCGCGCTTGCTTCAGTCGCAACGCCAGTCGATCGATGAAATCGGGATCCGGCTCGATCCTCTCCGCGCTGCGCCGCAGCGCTTCCTCGACCGACCGCTCTTCTGATTCCCCTTCGTTTGTCTGTCGATGCTTAGTCATCCGTACACCTCTTCCTCAGATCCGCGACGCCGCGCGAGATCAGCATCTTGACCGCGGCGAGGCTCCGTTCCATGGCGCGGGCGACGTCCTTGAGCTCCAGACCCCCATAGTAGCGCAGTTGCACAGCCTCCTGGCGATCCGGGCTAAGCTGCGGGAGCATCCGCTCGACACAATCGAGCATCACGGCATCGGCCGCAGCCGCCTCGGGCATCGGGCCGGTCGAGGCGCGATCATAGGTGACTTTCTCCATTTCCACATCCGCGTAGTGGCGGTTGTTCCGATGGAAGTCGGCACACTTATGGCGCGCGATGCCAAAGAGCCATCCAAGGAATGCGCCCCGACCGCTGAAGCGGTCGATCGCCTCCAGAGCAGCCAAAAAGGTCTGCGCGGTCACGTCCTCCGCGTCTGCCTGGGCATTCGTCCGGACGCAGCAATACCGGTAGACGGCCGTGACGTGACGGCGGTACAGCGTCTCGAACGCAGCGTGGTCCTCACGGGCCAGCTGCGCAAGGTGGCTGTCCTCCAGTTGCTCGTACTGCAGTTCCGGCACGTGGGGCTCCCCGTACGGCTTCGCGCCCATGGACGCAGGCCTTCGTCTATATGTCGCGGATGTAGGAAGATCGTAACAGCCAATGTACCAGGAACGCGATGCAACGCAAGAGACGGGTCATCATAGGGCAATGTATCTTTGTCTCACGAAGGGCGCTGGACCGTGGTCTAGCGCGAGCAAATCCTGAGCAACGAATACGGTACAGTCATAAGCCAGCCCTTGCGACGAGTAGGACACTATGTTACGATCACGCACAATGAGAAGGTCACAAAGGCGTGACACCGGGAGCCTCAACGCCAGCGTCTCCAAGATGGTGATCCTGGCGCTGCTTCTGTTGGCGACGGCGCTGCGGGGTGGTTATCTGCAGGCCGCGCCGCGGGGCGCGCAGTTTGGCCACGTCGATGCTCAGGGATACCATTGGCTGGCGATCAACCTGCTGGAGCGGGGCGTCTTCTCCATGAATACGGAGCCCCCCTTCCGCGCTGACAACGTCCGCGCGCCGCTCTATCCCCTCTTTGTCGCCGCGTGGTACGCTATTGGCGGTCCTAACCCCGACTTCGTGGGCTTTGTGCACGTCCTGCTGGATGCGCTTACCGTCGTCATCGTCTACCGTTTAGGCAAGCTCGTCGCCTCGCGTCGCGTGGGCATGCTCGCCGCGTTCCTCTACGCGCTCAACCCATCCTCGTGGCGGTTCTGCAACGAGCTGCTGACGGAGATCCTCTTTGGCCTGCTCCTGAGTGTGTCGGTGTGGATGTTGGCACGGTACATCCTCTGGGGACGTACTCGCGACGCCTGGCGTTGCGGCGTTGCCTTCGGCTTTGCCATTCTCTGCAAGCCCAACGTCCAGTTTCTGCCCCTCGCGCTCCTGGCGATCACAGTGCACGGCTTCTACGTCGGGCGCCGGCGCTGGTGGCAGGGCGCCGCCATCGTCGCGGGCACCATCCTGCTGCTGCTCACCCCGTGGGTGGTGCGCAACCGGCTGGTCTTTGGCGACTGGTTCTACACCCGGACCTTCGATGACAATCTGGCCCACGTCAGCGCGGTCTCCACGTTGGCCAAGGCGCGCGGGGAACGGGTGGCCCCCTGGTCGCCGCGGTGGGAGGAGATTTACGAGGACGTCATCGTCCGGACGGCGCTCCGGTACGATTGGTCGGTGCTAGACGATCGCGAGCTCAGTGCACGACAACGCGATCGGCGGTTGCAGCAGCTCAAGGCGGTCGCGCTGGAGATCCTCCGCGAGCACCCCGTCGATTTCGTCCTGAGCCACACGCGAAGCTGGCTCTGGTCCTTTGTGCCGCAGGAGCACCGGTTCTGGCACGCGCACCTGACAGGCACGCCGTGGGAGGCGATCCCCATCAAGGGAGACGCCCTGGGTCGCGCCCTGCGGACGCTAAGCGAAGGGCAAGCACTCAGCGGGATTCGGATCCTGATCCGGGAGCGGCTATTAGCGCTGCCGCCGTTGGCGCTGCTCCTCTGGTTGGGATGGGCGATCGGCTATGCGGTCGCTGCCGTCCTCTTCACCATTGGCGCCCTGCGGCTTCGCCCGCGCATCCTCCCGTTGTTCATCGTGATCACGATCTTCTACGTCACGTTCGTGCCCGGCCCCATCAGCCAAATCCGCTTCCGCCTGCCGGTGACGCCCCTGATTCTGTTGCTTGTGGCGTTTGGGGCGCTCAACCCGTGACACTTAGCTTGCACCCTATTCACTAAGGAGGCTTCGATGCGCGCAATCATGGTGATGTTCGATTCGCTCAACCGTCATATGCTGCCGCCCTATGGCGCGGAGTGGGTGCACGCACCCAACTTCGAACGGCTATACGAGCGGACGGTGACCTTCGATAACAGCTACGTCGGCAGCATGCCCTGTATGCCCTGTCGCCGCGAGCTGCACACCGGACGATACAACTTCCTGCACCGCAGTTGGGGGCCGCTGGAGCCCTTTGACGACTCGGTGCCGGAGATCCTAGATCAGCACGGGATCTACACGCATCTCGTCAGCGACCATTACCACTATTGGGAGGAGGGCGGCGCCACCTACCACACACGGTACACAACGTGGGAGGCCTCTCGCGGTCAAGAGGGCGACCCGTGGAAGGGCCAGGTCGCCGACCCAGAGATTCCCGAAAGCCTGGGCGGGCGCTCCGACCGGATGTGGCGTCAGGATTGGGTCAACCGTGGCTACATGGACAAAGAAGAGCTGCAGCCTCAGGCCAGAACCTTCGAGATGGGGTTGGAGTTTATGAGAACCAACGCCACGGAGGGCGATTGGTTCCTGCACATTGAGACCTTTGACCCACACGAGCCCTACTTCACGCAGCAGCATTACAAGGAGCTCTATCCCCACGACTACGACGGCCCGCACTTCGACTGGCCGCCCTACCGCGAGCTGCAGGAGAGCGAGGATGTGGTCGAGCACGCCCGATACGAGAACGCGGCGCTGATCAGCATGTGCGACACGTACCTGGGCAAGGTCCTCGATCTGATGGACGAGCAGAATATGTGGGACGACACGATGCTGATCGTCTGCACCGACCACGGCTTCCTGCTGGGCGAGCACGACTGGTGGGCGAAGTGCGTGCAGCCCTTCTACGGAGAGGTGGCCCACACCCCACTCTTCCTCTGGGACCCGCGCACGGGGCGCCGTAGGGAGCGAAGCTCGGCGCTGGTGCAAAACATCGACTGGGGCCCGACGCTCTTGGAGTTCTTTGGCGTTCCCTTGACCGAGGACATGCAAGGCATCCCTCTGGCGGAGACGCTGGCCTCCGAGACACCGCTGCGCGACGGCGCGCTCTTTGGCCTGCACGGGGGACAGGTCAACGTGACCGATGGCCGCTACGTCTACATGCGCGGCCCTGCGGCCCCTGAGAATTGGCCCCTCTACGAGTACACGCTGATGCCGACGCATATGCGGCACACCTTCGATGTCGAAGAGCTGCAGGAGACGGTCATGGCGCCGCCCTTTGCGTTCACCAAGGGCTGTCCCGTCATGAAGATCCCGGCCCGCGGCAGTGGCTGGCGCGATATCCACCGCTTCGGCACGCTGCTCTTCGACCTGCAAAGCGATCCGAAGCAGGAGCACCCCCTTGAGGATCCAGCGGTCGAGGCGCGGATGGTGAGATTGCTGGTTGAGTTGATGGAAGCTAATGATGCACCGGACGAGCAGTTCGAGCGCTTGGGGTTGACGGATGATATGTGACGTGCGGGGGCGGAACTGCGCCGACTGGCCAACGCTTGCGATGGGGCGGGAATTGTGCTATGATGAGGGCGACACGATAAGGTGAAGTCTGGGAGATCTATGATGCCGATGCGTCGTATCCGCACAAGTGCCGTCGCCACCCGTAGCGCCGAGTTCCTTCTTACCCAGGAGGAGCCGTTCGTCCGTGGGAGGGGCTGAGCACCGACGCAGCGTCTGACCAGCGTGATTCAAGCGCCTCCGATTGGGGAGGCGCTTTTCGCTTTCTAGGGAGGAACTCGTGATCTCGTCAGCTGTGACAGAGGAGGTGTCATCCCGGACGCCATGGTATGTGGCGTCCGGCATCCTCACGCCCACCGTCTTTACGTTCGATGGTCTCTCAACGTATCGACCCTTAAGTGAGGAGGAGACACTCAATGTCAACAACAGAAAGCCTGTCCACAAGCTATGACCCGAGGCAGATCGAAGCGCGGTGGCGCCGTCGGTGGGCCAAAGAGGCGACCTATCGCACGCCGGAGCCTGAGCCGAGGAGTCGCGGCGATGGTCGCGGCGATCATCGCACCTACTACTGTCTGGACTTCTTCCCGTACCCCTCCGGCGCGGGCCTGAGCGTGGGCCACGGGCGAAACTACGTTCCCTCCGACGTGCTCGCGCGCTACCACCGGATGCGCGGCGAGGCCGTGCTTCACCCGATGGGCTGGGATGCCTTCGGCCTGCCTGCGGAGAATGAGGCGATCAAGCAAGGCATCCACCCTGCCGAGAGCACGCGCCGCTATGCGCGAAACTACCACCGCCAGCTGGACTTGCTGGGATGCTCCTACGACTGGGCGCGAGAGATCAACTCGTCAGATCCGGCCTACTATCGCTGGAACCAGTTCTTCTTCCTGATGCTCTACCGGCGCGGCCTGGCCTACCGCGCGGCCGCACCGGTGAACTGGTGCGCGTCCTGCGAGACGGTGCTGGCGGCCGAGGAGATCGAGCAGGGCAGATGTTGGCGCTGCCACCAGCCCGTCACGCGGCGCACACAGATGCAATGGTACGTCCGCACGACGGCCTACGCCGACGAGCTCTACGACGAGCTGGACACCTTGGATTGGCCCGAGCACATCCTGTCGATGCAGCGCCACTGGATCGGGCGGCAAGAGGGTGTGGAGATCGATCTGCCCATCACAGGATCGGGCCGGAGGACGCTGCGCGTCTTCACCACCCGTCCAGATACCCTCTTTGGCGTCACCTTCGCGGTGCTGGCGCCTGAGCACCCGCAGGTCCTGGCCATCACCACGGCGGAGAACGGGGCGCAGGTGCGCGCCTATCGCCGTGAGGCGGCACAGCGCTCCGGACTCGAGCGACGGCAACGGGATCCCGACGGCGCCTTCACGGGCGCCTATGCTCGGTTGCCCGACGGTTCGGAGGTCCCGATCTACGTCGCCGACTACGTCCTGGCCGACTACGGCACCGGCGCAGTTATGGGCGTGCCTGCCCACGACGTGCGCGACTTCGCCTTCGCGCGACGACACGGGCTGCCGATCGCGCAGGTGATCGCGCCGCGCGGGGGGACGACGGCGTCGCTGCCCTTCACTGATACCGGCGTGCTGATCCACTCCGGCGACTTCAGCGACTTAGGCTCAGAGGCGGCGGCGCAGGCCATCACCCACTGGCTCATCGAAGAGGACCACGGCCAGCGGGCCGTACACTACCGTCTGCGGGACTGGGTGATCTCGCGCCAGCGCTACTGGGGCACGCCGATCCCCATCGTCCACTGCCCCGTCTGCGGTGAGGTGCCGGTACCCGAGGCGGCCCTGCCGGTCGAGCTGCCGCCGCTGCCTGATTATCAGCCTCGGGGGGACGGACGCTCGCCGCTGGCTAACGTCCCCGACTTCGTCGAGACCCCCTGCCCCCATTGCCGGGTGCCCGCCCGGCGCGAGACCGACACGATGACCGGCTTCGTCTGCTCGTCGTGGTACTACCTGCGCTTTGCCGACCCGCACAACGCCGAGCAGCCGTTTGCGCCGGAGAAAGCGGCCCGATGGCTGCCCGTCGACGTCTACATCGGAGGCGCCGAACACGCCGTGGGACACCTGCTCTACTCGCGCTTCTGGACCAAGGTCCTGGCGGACGAGGGGCTGATTACGTTCCGCGAGCCCTTCCCGGTGCTGCGGAGCCAGGGCGTGCTCCACGCCCGCGATGCCGAGACCGGCGGCATCGAGCGGATGTCGAAGTCAAAGGGCAACACAGTCTCACCGGAGAGCGTGATCGACCGCTACGGCGCCGACGCCACCCGACTCCACCTGCTCTTTATGGGGCCCTTCGAGGCCAACACGGTCTGGGAGGTGGAGGATGACGTCGTCACGCCCCAGCACATCGAGGGCGTTCGCCGATTCCTGCGCCGGGTGTGGTCGCTCTGCCCGCAGACCGCAGAGACGAGGGCGGAGGATCAGCCCACGACGGGAGAGGCCGCAGAGGAGCTTGAGCGGGCGACCCACCGGACGATCAAAGCTGTGACGGAGGAGATCGAGGCGCTACGCTTCAACACCGCGATCAGCGCGCTGATGAGCCTGCTGGGTGAGATCGAAGCGCATCGACGGATGCGCGGAAACACGGCGGTGGTGCGCAGCAGCTATCTGACGCTCCTGCGGCTGTTGGCGCCCCTGGCGCCGTACATCACCGAGGAGCTGTGGGCGCGGACAGGCAAGCGCCCTGAGGCCGGCAGCCTCCATCACGCTGCGTGGCCCACGTGGGATCCGGCGCTGACGCGAGAGGACGAGGTGGAGATCGCGGTACAGGTGGACGGGAAGATCCGCGCGCGCATCACGGTCGACGCACGGGCTAAAGAGGCCGAGTTGCAGAAGAGCGCGCTGGAAGCTCCGGGCATCCAGGACATCATCGAGGGCGCCGCGATCCAGCGTGTGATCGTCGTGCCCGGGCGCCTGGTCAACATCGTCACCGGCTGACCAAGCCTGGCGTGCAACACGGCCCGCCGATCGGCGGGCCGTGTTGAGTACCCCTGCCGCGACTCGAACGCGGGCCACCGGCTTCGGAGGCCGGTGCTCTATCCATCTGAGCTACAGGGGCCTGGAACGTCCGCATTTTACCACAAACGACACTCAGTACAAGATCGCCCGATTGTCCCGAGCAGGGCGCTGGGGTATAATGCGGCTGTTGCACGTGAGCCGCCGTGGCTCTACCATAACCCATCCCACTTTGAGACGCGAGCGCAGGACAGCAGGAGATCGCATGAATCCCAATAACACGGTGCGGATCTGGACGCTCTTGGTGCTCCTGAGCGTCCTGTCTGGGTGTCTCGGCCAATCGCAGCCCTTCGAGGATGATTTCTCCGATCCCGCAAGCGGCTGGGGGGCTGCGTCGCACGAGACGTACGTGCGCGGGTACCAGCAAGGACGCTACTTGTTTCAGATCGACGTACCGCGGTGGTTTGTCTGGGCAACCAGGGGCCATACCTACGGCGATGTGGAGATTGACGTAACAACGAGATCCGCCGGGCAGTCTGACAACCACTACGGCGTGCTCTGTCGCTATGAAGATGAGCAAGCCTACTACTTCGCCATCAGCGCCGATGGATACTATGCCATCTTTCGGATGACGGAGGGGGAGGGCCTTTACCCTTTGACGGGGACGGCGATGCTACGCTCGCTCTTGATCCACACCGACGGGTCCGACAACCGGATCGTCGTCTCGTGTGAGGGACCGACGCTGACCCTCTATGTCAACGGGGAGCAGGTGGCCCAGGTAGAGGACGAGACGCTTGCCAAAGGGGATGTCGGCATGGCCGCGGGCACCGCATCCCAGGGAGGTACAACGGTATGGTTCGACGATCTGATGGTCCTACGACCGTGAGCCGCGCTGGCACTGTCCGGGCAGTCCGTCGCCTCACCACACCCCGATCGCGATCGTGGTGGTCCCTTGCGATCCTGCTGCTGACCCTCACCCTCGCCGCTGCCTGCTCCGCCAGTCCAAGCGCCGAGCCGTGGCAGACGTCTTTTGATGATCAGGCGGGGTGGCGTCTCGGCTCCGACGCTGTCGCCGATGTCACTATTGAGGACGGACGTCTGCACATCCGCATACGCCAGCCCGGACAGGTGGCCTGGGCCGCGACCGAGATGACGTGGGCGGATCTACGCCTGGAGGTGGATGCCACCCAGGTGGCAGGCCCGCACGACAACGAATTCGGCGTTCTGCTGCGTATGACGGGCGACGAACGCTTTTACGCCTTCTCCGTCAGCGGCGATGGCTACGTCCGCGCTGCCCGCTATGCGGAGGGGACTTGGACGCTGATCGGCCCGGATTGGACGCCCAGCGAAGCCGTAAACCAGGGGGAGGCGACGAACCACCTCGAGGTCGTCGCCGAGGGAGCGGCGTTTGAGTTCAAGGTGAACGGGGTGTCGGTGCTCCAGGTCGAGGACGCCACGCTGACGCGTGGCAGCGTCGGGCTCTACGCCGGCGCGTTTGGCGAGGGCGGCGTAGAGGTCGCCTTCGATGATATCCAGATCACGCCGCTTGAGCAATAGGGCTATTCATGCAGGATGAGCTACGTGACGCGCAAGATCGCCTTCGCAAGGCAGGCTGCGAAACACGACTGCGCGTCTACCTGGAGTCGCTGGGCTGTCGCCTCAACGCCGCCGAGATCGAGACCTTGGCCCGCGAGTTCGCTGGTGCAGGCCACGAGGTGGTGGATACGCCCGATCTGGCCGACCTCATCGTGCTCAACTCCTGCGCCGTGACCGTTCAAGCGGCGCGAAAGAGCCGGCACCGGCTGCGCGCGCTGCATCGCGAGCGCCCCAGCGCCGATCTGGCCGTGACCGGATGCTGGGCAACCGAGGATGGCGAGCGGGCCAGGCGGGTCGAGGGCGTCCGCTGGGTGGTGCCCAACGCGGACAAGGCAGACGCCGTGACCGAGATTGTGGGTTGGGCCTCGGATCCGGCGCCTTGGGCGCCGGGCCGCTGGGGTCACACGCGAGCGTTCTTGGGCGTCCAGGATGGCTGTGACCACGCGTGCACCTACTGTGTCACGCGGCTCCTGCGCGGCCCGGCCCGCAGCCGTCCGCTGACGGAGGCGGTCGCCGAGGTGGCGACGCTCGTGGCTCAGGGCGCTCAGGAGGTCATCCTAACCGGCGTCAGCCTCGGTGCCTACGGACACGACCTGGCCCCAGAGATCACCCTCGCAGATTTGGTCGAGGCAATCCTGACGGACACCGATCTGCCCCGCCTGCGCCTCTCCTCGATCGAGCCTTGGGACGTCGACGAGCGACTGCTGTCGCTCTGGGCGCATCCGCGGCTCTGCCGACAGCTTCATCTGCCCCTGCAGTCGGGGTCCGATGCCGTGCTCAAGCGCATGGGACGCCGGATCACCACCGACGCCTTCGAACAGCTCGTGCACAGGGCCCGCGAGGTCGCGCCCGGCCTCGCGATCACCACCGACCTGATCGCCGGCTTCCCCGGAGAGACCGAGAATGACTTCGCTAGGACCCTGGACTACGTGGAGGCGATAGGCTTCGCTCGCCTCCACGTCTTCCGCTACTCGGAGCGGGCGGGGACCCCGGCGGTGCGGCTGCCCGGACGGGTGGACCATCGCGTGCGGACCGAGCGGGCGCGGCGCCTGCGGGCGCTGGGCCGGAAGCTCGGGCGGGCGTATCGCGCGCGGTTTGTGGGGGAGGTGCTGACCGTCCTGTGGGAGCAGGAGATCCAACCGCAGGTATGGTCCGGCCTTACCGACAACTATATCGAGATCCACGCACCGACCCCGGCTGGTGACACCCCCGTTTCGCTTCACAATCAGATCACCCCAACTCAGTTAGTTACTCTCGATAAGGGTTTTGTCATTGGGCGCATCGTGGAACCAATTTGATCGCCACAGCGTCTATGGGATGCAGACCTGACGCGCGTCGGGAGCTGTGCGGCTGCCTCGGCTCGGGCAATTCTGGGGCAAGCGCCGCCGGATTCGTCCCGCGACGCGCGATCAGGGAAATCCCGTTCAGTTGCAGGAAAGGATAGTTATGGTATACGTATCCTCGGTCGTAGCAGCAATGGTGAGCAGTTGCACCATATCCCATCAAAGGAGTCGACTATGAAATGGCAACACTGGCGGATCACCCGCCGACTGATTGTCGTACTGACGCTCGTTGTTGGACTGACGGCCGTGGGCGTCCTGCTCAAAGGGCTCTCGCAGGAAGCCCTGGCGCTGGCCCCAACCTCGCTCAATACATCTACGAAATCCTCGGTTCCAGACACGGTATCTCCCCGAGGACATCTGACCTACACGATCGAATTGAACAATGACGGTCCATCGCCTATCGGACCGGTGACCGTCACGGATACGCTACCAGACGAGGTGAGCTATGTTTCCGGTAGCGCCTTTATGCTGCCGGAGGGCGGTGGCAAGACCTACTATATCAGCGACGACTCACGTCATTTCACCTTCACCATCCCTAGCGTCGGCACCTCACCTGTGACGGTAGGGTTCAGGGCTGTGGTCGGAGATGATATACCGGCGGACACGATCTTCACCAACACCGCAGTGATCAGCGACGGCACCGATACGCTCGTGCGGTCGGCCTTCGTCACCGTAGAGGCCCCGCCGACGGCGCGCATCGACGTCCCCTGGGACAACCAACTGATCACCGAGCGGGGCGAATTCACGGTCGAAGGCCGAGCGTGGACCGCAGGCCAGACGCCGGGCTTCCCGGCGACACCGGTGCTCACAGAGATCAGCAAGGTGAACCAAACTGACTACTTCGTGAGATGGGAATCGGTGCCCGATGCCGTATCCTATATTTTGGAGGAGGCAGACAATCCTTACTTCACCGATGCCAAAGCTGAACCGGGAATCGGCACTA
>CAZPJP010000090.1:8338-15456 GCA_964586915.1 uncultured Anaerolineales bacterium | reverse complement strand
GTTGACAGGCAAGCTAAATATGGGATAATGTGGCGCAATGGGATGCGGCCAAACCCTGAGTCAGACCAGGCGCCTGGATTTGTCTCACGACCAAGTCCGGGCGCTTCTCTGTGTCACAGAGCGTGAGTCAGGGTCGAACGCCCCGTGGAATTCGCATAACTGAAAGGGAGTTTATAGCGATGAATGAGCGGGAAGTTGGTGTGGTGAAGTGGTTCAACGCAGCGAAGGGATACGGTTTCATCTCCCGAGAGGGCCACGATGACGTCTTCGTCCACTACTCGGCAATTCAGTCCGAGGGCTTTAAGAAGCTGGTCGAGGGTCAGCAGGTGGAGTTCTCTCTGGAAGAGACCCCCAAAGGTCTACAGGCTAGCGACGTCGTCGCCCTGTGACTGAACAGCGCACAAGCCATCCGAACACCAAGCCGTCTGGGCATCCAGACGGCTTCTTGGTATCGTTTTTAGGGACCTCATGCCATCGATTTGGCTTTGGAGCATTTCGTACTATGATGCGCATGGGATTTCCATATCTATGAAGACTCAGTAAGTGCGAGCGCATCATACCCCTTGGTGGGGACCATCGTTTGCGACGGTATTCGTCCTTGGCAGGTCGCAATAGCGACCGCGCTGGATGGTTGATGTCGTGGTCAAGCTACTGAGTCTTGTCCGTTTTAGAGGAGTCACACGCTTCTCAAGGCATTCTAGAGTTCCCAAGGAGACAAGTAACATCATGGGTAGGATTCGAAGGTTGGTGTTGGACACGTTGAAACCGCACGATCCGAGCATCATCGATCTAGCGGATCAGCTTAGTGATCTCGAGGGCGTCTCTGCCGTGAATATCAGCATCTACGAGATGGACCGCAAGGTGGAGAACGCGAAGATCACCGTCGAGGGTGAAGCCATTGACTACGAAGTGATCACCGGCTTGATCGAGGAGATGGGCGGCGCCATCCACTCAGTTGACGAGGTCGCGGCGGGTCGCCACATCATCGACGACGCGCAGACCTTGCTGGACTAGTTCCCGATATGATCCAGCGTTGCTAAAGGCAAGCGCGTCGGGCAGCTCCGTTTCCCGGCTCGCCGCCCATGGCGCGATGTGCGTGTGAGACCATCCCAGGAGCGATATTCGCCTCTATGATGGAAAAGCTACGGGCGCAGAAGCCCATCTACACAATCCTGATTGCCATCGTCATTGCGACGATTCCCTGCTACTGTCTGGGATTCGTCGCATTGGCGATCCGCCCTACCGTACCGACGCCAACACCGACACCGACCCTCACACCCACACAGACCCCAGGGCCGACCGAGACACCCTATGAGGTAGGGCCGGGCACAGGGACACCTGCCCGGACGCTTCAGCCGACACCGGACCAGTGGTTTCCGCCGACGCGCACGCCGACACCGACACCAACAGCGACCTCAACGGTGACCCCCACGCCCACCGACACAGTGACACCCACACCTACGGACACGCCCACCGAGACACCGACGCCGACAGAAACCGCTACCGCAACGCTGACGCCCACCCCGACCCTCACGTTGACACCGGAGCCAGCAACCGCTACGCCGACGTCGACGCCCACACCGACCTCAACTCCGACCTCGGCACCGGCGCCGACCTCAACGGCGACCGCGACACCGACCGCGACACCGACCGCAACCACAGCGCCGGCGTCGCCCACGGCGACGTTCACAGCCACGCCGTCCGTCACCGCCACCGAGACCCCCACGGAGACCGTTCAGCCCTAACCAGGCATCTGCGCCAGTAGGATCAAGAAACGCCCCCTTGCGGGGCTCATCGTCAAGCGAGGTGAGATTGGACACAAGCATACTCCTTAAGGACCTGATCGAGGCTCCTGGGCCGCCAGGCTATGAAGCGGGTATTCGCCACGTGATCGAAGATCTGTGGCGCCCTCTCGTCGACGAGATCCGCGTGGACACGATGGGCAATCTCATCGCGCTTCAACGTGCCAGCGGCGGGCCAGCTATCGATGGCGTGCCATTGAAAAATGGTCCTCGACGAGCCGTGATGGCGGCAGCCCACATGGACGAGATCGGCCTGATGATCACCGGGCTCGAGGGCGAGTTCCTACGCATTCATTCCTTGGGAGGCATTGATCGCCGCGTCCTGCTCGGCCTAGAGATCTGCGTACACGGACGACGGGATTTGCACGGGGTGATCGGCAGCCGTCCCCCGCACGTTCTACCGAGCTCCGAGCGGCAGAAGGTGCTACCCTGGCACGAGCTCTTCGTCGACATCGGCCTCCCCGCTGAGGAGGTGTCGGAGCTGGTGCGCGTCGGAGATGTCGTCACCATTGCACAGTCCTGGGCGTCCCTGCAGAACGAGCGAGCAGCGGGCAAGGCGATGGACAATCGAGCGTCGGTCGCAGCGCTGACACTGACACTTGAGGCTCTCCGGCGCCGGGATCACGACTGGGACTTCTACGCTGTCGCTACGGTGCAGGAGGAGGTGGGCATCAAGGGCGCGATCACCAGCGCTTACGGGCTGGCTCCAGATGTGGCGATCGCGCTTGACGTCACCTTCGCCAAGCAGCACAATGATAGCGATCCCGGCAGTTTTGACCTGGGGAAAGGCCCCACCATTGGCCTGGGACCGAACTTTCACCCACAGGTGATCAGTCAGCTCAAAGAAGCCGCCAAGGCAGAGGAGATCCCTATGGTCATTGAGCCCCTTCCGGGCTCCAGCGGCACGGACGCCTGGGGCATTCAGCTGGCCCGGGAGGGCATTCCGAGCGGCCTGATCTCGATCCCCGTACGCCATATGCACCAACCGGTAGAAGTGGTCGCGACTCGCGACATCGAACGCGCAGCCCGATTGCTGACCGGATTTATCGCCAGGCTAGAGCTTGACTTCTACCCCCACTGGGAGGACGAGCTATGAGCAACCTCTGCGAGCATCTGGAGGTCCTCTCCAACGCGCCCGGTATCTCCGGCGACGAGATCGAGGTGCGACGCGCCCTTCGACCCATGCTCGAGGGCTACGTCGATGAGATTCGGGTTGATGCCATCGGAAACCTGATCACAAGAAAGGCCGGCACCGGCGCTTCCCCGCTGCGCGTGCTGATCACCGCGCACATGGACGAGGTAGGGCTAATGGTCGTCGATCACACGTCGGACGGCGCATTGCGAGTGGAGACCGTCGGGGGAATCCCCGCGCGCCTTCTGCCGGGCCTCACGGTGCGCGTCGGAAAGGACGCACTCCCCGGCGTCATCGGACTGCAGGCGATTCATCGAGCTGATCGCGGCAGCCTCAACAAAGCACCCAATGTCACCAAGCTTGCCGTCGACATCGGCGCCAGCAGCAAGGAGGAGGCCGAGCGCCTCGCCCCTGTAGGGACTTCCATTATTTTCGCGACCCAATTCAAGACGCTGGGAGGGAGCTGTCTAGGCAAGGCCTTTGACGATCGCGCGGGATGCGCAACGCTGGTCGAGCTGCTCCGAGGCGACCCCTTTCCCTTTGAGGTCTACGGTGTTTTCACCGTGCAGGAGGAGGTCGGCCTGCGCGGAGCGCAGGTAGCGGCTTATACCGTCGATCCCGACGTGGGTATCGCCCTGGAGGGCACCTTGGCGGATGATCTTCCCAAGGAGGACGCAGACGTCAGTCCGACCACGGCGCTCGGCAAGGGCCCGGCCATCACCGTGATGGACCGCTCCTACATCACGCCGCCACGGCTGTTGCGTCATTTTATCGAGAGCGCTGAGTCTGAAGGGATCCCGTACCAGCTCAAACAACCGGGAATCGGGGGCACCGATGCCGGCGGCATCCACCGGGCGCGCGCTGGGGTACCGGCGATCACTGTGGCCGTGCCCTGTCGCTACATTCACAGTCCCGTTTCACTCTTGCGTCGAAGCGATTTGGAAAGCCTGGCTAACCTCGTCAACCTAGCGGCGCGGCGGCTTGTCGCCGACGCCCTGCATTAGGCTGCACACAACCTGCGCGAGTTTCAAGAAAGGATACGACCTTGGATCTGACACTCTTGGAAAAACTGACCCAGACCTTTGGCCCATCGGGCTATGAGGACGAGATCCGCGCCCTGATCCGGGAGACCATCGAGGGCTATGCGGACGAGATCCGTGTCGATGCCCTTGGCAGCCTCGTCGGATATCGCGCCGCGACCGGCGCTCCGGGGGACGCGCGCCAGAAGCTGATGCTGGCCGCGCACATGGACGAGATCGGCCTGATGGTCACCCACATCGAGGAAAAGGGGTTCCTTCGCTTCACCTCGGTCGGTGGCGTCGGAGCCATGAACTGCATCGGCGGTCGGGCCCGGTTTGCTGATGGGATTGAGGGTCCAATCTATGTGGAACGGCGGGAGGAGAGCGCCAAGGTGCCGGAGTTGCGCCATCTCTACCTCGACGTCAGCGCCACGGACCGCGAGTCCGCGCCTGTCAAAATCGGGGATCCGGCTGTCTTCGTCGGACCTCTCGTAGAAGAGGGCAACCGCCTCATCAGCAAAGCAATGGACGACCGCATCGGGTGTTACGTGCTGATTGAGGTGATGCGACAGCTGAAGGACTCGCGCTATGATGTCTACTTCGTCTTCACTACTCAGGAGGAGATCACGCTCTCCGGCGCGCGCACCTCGGCGTTCCGCATCGGCCCGGACCTGGCGATCTCTGTCGACGTCACCGCAACCGGCGACACTCCGAAGGCCCTGCCGATGGAGGTGAGCCTAGGTAGCGGCCCGGCGATCAAGGTCAAAGACTCGGGCATGATCGCGCATCCGAAAGCTCGGGACTTGCTCGTCAAAGCAGCAGAGCGGGCCGGGGTGCCCTATCAGATGGAGATTTTGCTCCGGGGCAGCACCGACGCGGCCGCTATGCAACTCGTACAGGCGGGCGTGCCCAGCGGTTGCCTGAGCATCCCATGTCGCTACGTCCATTCCCCCTCGGAGATGATTGATCGGTCCGACGTGGATCAGGCCGTGGCGACCCTTCTGAGTCTGCTTCGCAGCGCCTAGCGAAAGTGGCAACCCTCCTCAGTTTGTGTTACAATGCGCGCACCAAGCCCCAGATCCCGAGGCAGGGAGCGTGCTATCGGAGGCAACCATCTCGCACGTGTGCTGGGACTGCTGCTGGTGAATGCTGCTTGTCGAGTAGGAAGCGCTGGGGAGGCAGGAGATAACGAGAGCTTCCAGGGCGCTATCTAGAGGAGGTTGGGTGGAAGGTCTGGAACTAGCTAATCAGATCACCGAGATTATCGTCGACAGACAAGCCGAGGATATCCTGATCCTCGATCTTCAGGAAGTTACGACGTTCACGGATTACTTTGTTATCTGCACCGCACGTAGTCGCCGGCAACTGGATGCGCTTCAGAGTGCGATTCGAGAGGAGCTGAAACAGGAAAATGTCAAACGGCTTGCTCTCAATGTGGAAGGGGATGCCGACTCAGGGTGGATCCTGATGGACTACAACAGCGTCATCGTACATCTCTTCGCCGAAGATATGCGCGCTTACTACCAAATCGAGGAATTATGGAAGAATGCGCGTGTCGTCGCCCGTATTCAGTAACAATGCACGACAGCCGACTTTCACCATTTCGGCCAAGTCGGTAGCGGCCCGGGCTCTCCAAGCCCTGGGCCGCCTTTTCGTCCAGCGTTTTTCTGCCCGGCGCAGTCCTCAAGCGGCTGAACGGATTTGGTGATTCTCAGAACACCGTGCAAGGATCTCGCACAGCGTGGCGCAGAAGACAGTCTACGCCATTGATGGTGTACCATCAATGGTGCGCCATCATTGGATCGCCATCGATGGTGCGCCATCGCCTTTTGCTAACACGTAGTCCAATCCGAGTATGATCTCGACGATGAAGCGGAGGGTGAACCAAGCTGCGACGCGGGCCTGGCAGACCCATCTCAGGTGGTTGATGCCCGGCCTCGGTGTGAAGCGTTGGATCTTGCTCCTGGCTCTCGGCGTCGGATTACTCGGCGTGGGCAGCGCATTCGCTTTGCGGGCGTGGCTTCCCCTCCCCTGGTACTTTCACTATCTAACGCTGCAGTTCCTGCCGCGTGGACTAAGGGCCGGGCTATTCCTGATGAGTGGCACGGCCGCCATCGGGTATAGCGTGTGGAAGCTGAACCGGTCGATGATGGCGCCCTTTGTAGGCGATGCCCACGCAACGATCCCCGAGGTGCTCCTTGAGTACCGCCGACGGGGACGAGGACCACGGGTCGTCGTAATCGGGGGCGGACACGGGCAAGCATCGGCGCTGCGGGGTCTGAAAACCATCACCTCCAACCTCACCGCTGTAGTGACCGTCGCCGACGACGGCGGTTCGTCGGGTCGTCTCCGCCGTGAGATCGGCATCCTTCCCCCCGGTGATTTCCGGAATTGCATCGCGGCCCTGGCGGACGACGAGTCTTTGGTCACGCGGCTCTTTCAATACCGCTTCGCCGACGGCAAGGATCTCTCCGGTCACAGCTTCGGCAACCTCTTTATCACAGCGATGGCTGGGATCACCGGCTCGTTTGAGGCCGCGCTAAACGAGTCCAGTCAGGTATTGGCCGTACAGGGCCGAGTGCTTCCCAGCACACTAGAGGCGGTCACGCTCTGTGCCGATGTGCAAGCCGTGGACAGTGACACGACGGTGCGCATCTGCGGGGAATCGGAGATCCCCACGGCTCGCGGGCGCATCGTTCGCGTGATGCTCGAGCCCACTGCTCCGAGCGCCTACCCGGGCGTCATTCAGGCGATCCTGACGGCGGAGCTGGTGGTGATCGGCCCCGGCAGTCTCTATACCAGCATCCTGCCTAACCTGCTTGTGCCGGAGATTGTGGAAGCACTCAAAGCCACAAGCGCGCCCAAAGTCTATGTCTGTAACGTCGCGACGCAGCGAGGTGAAACAGAGCATTATTCAGCTCAGACGCATGTGGATGCACTGGTGCACCATCTCGGAGAGGACGTGATCACCACAGTCCTCCTCAACACACTTGTTCCACAGAGGCCGGTATTGCCAGAGGCTGTTGAATGGGTAAGACCGGACCTGAAAGGCACCGGGCGCCTCCGCGTCATCGGCGCGGATGTCGCTGATGAGGAATTGGGCGGCCACCACAACAGTCAAAAGCTGGCCCGCGTACTTCTCGAGCTGATGGCGTGAGCACGATA